>CAYSTA010000021.1:0-29914 GCA_964433845.1 uncultured Flavobacteriaceae bacterium | reverse complement strand
TATTTTGAAAAGAGCAAGAAAATAGTATTAGTAAGAATAAAATATATTTCATATGACTAATCTAAAAACATCTAAGTAAAATTCAAAATACGGAATTTTTTTTTCATAATGTAACATAAATAATGTTCGTAAAAATGAAGAAGATATGCCTATGGATTAGAATTGAATTCGTAGTCTCTCTCTACTTTACAAATTCTTAATTTATATTCTTTATACCATTTAGATTTACCCAATGCTTGAGCTTTTTTATGAAGTTCATTATCTCTCCAATATATTAGTGATTTCATATCCTTCCAATAAGAAACATTAACCCCAAATCCATCTTTATCTCGAAAAGCTTCATTTCCTAAATAACCTGAAACGCTATTGATTTCTTTGAAAAGAATGTCATTCATTTGTTCATACCCTTCATTTATTTCAGTTCTGATTGAAGTAAACACCGCACATACATAAGGCGGAGACGGGGTATTAGAGATTTTTTTCATTATCTACAATTTACAATAATTTTAAAAGAAGAAAATATACCTATGATTTATTAGTCATTGTACCACCAATTATTAATTTTTATATTTTGATTCTTCCAAATTAATTTCATACCTAAACAAATGTGGCCATTTATTATTCTTTATACTTCCATAAAACATTGAAATACCCCACGATATTCCTTCCTCTTGTTTTGATGCATCTCTAAAATTACCTACACGGTATGAACCGGGAGCTTTAGGATAATCATCACCAAAAGAAGCTACCTTTTTAAAGTTAATGCCATCCTCCGAAAATTGCAATGTTTTCCCCTCCGGCCCATGACTTGAAATTAAACTCATTATACCTCCTTGATATGGCCAAACCATCACTTCGTGACCACTTTTAATAATTGGATTATTTTTATGTTTTATATAAGGTCCATATGGTTTATCGGCAATGGCAACTCCTAATTTTGTATGTCTTGGTCCCTCTTTACCATATTTTCGGCTTCTGCCCTTATAATACAAATAGTACTTGTTATTTCGGTAAACCATACATGCATCATCAATTCTGTAACTGTCAAAATGTTCGATGCTATCACTAATCTCTAATATTGGCTTTGAAGATACACGCACAAAAGGTCCGTCAGGAGAATCAGATACAGTAAGCCCAATGGCAGTAATATCTGTTTCTGAATTGTTTTCAAACTTACCCTCATGATTTCCTGGAGTGGGCTTCACCCCGGTATAAAACAAATAATACTTTCCTTTTGAGACTAAAATATTCGGAGTAAATACACTATATGCGTCCCAGCTGCCGGTATTCCCTCTGGGTATTGCTTCCCCTTTTTCTTCCCAGGTTTCACCATCTATAGAGCTTGCGTACCAAACGGATGCGTTATAGCCACTATAGCCACCAAATATTTCCGATATTTCTGTTTTTGTGTACCATAAGTAATACGTGTCACCCACCTTAATTACATCCGACGGATCTCTGCGGGTTACACCAGTTTCGGGCTCAAGTCCCTTTAGAATTGAATAACTAAAAGATACACTATTGATTTTAATCTCAGTGTTTTTTTTAGAATTACAACCTATTAAAACTAATAACAGTAGTATGAGTTTTCTCATAAATTATTATTAAATATCTGCAAATTTATTTTTTTCAATAGATTTCCACAGTAACAAACAAGCTATTGTTTTATAAGGAGACCATTTTTCAACTATTCTATCTAATTTTTTATTATCTAAATTATTTATCTGATAATTTATTTTAATACTGTTAATTAAAGCTAAGTCACCATTAGAAAAGATATTTTTTTTAAATAAAATAAAAATTAAAAACATTTGAGCTGTCCAATTTCCGACTCCTTTAATTCCTGTTAGTTCCTTTATAACCAAACTTTCTTCTTCTTTAAAAAAATCAAATTTACTTTTTAGAAAGTATCTATAAACATTTTTTATGTACTCTACTTTTCTAAATGATATTCCAATAGATTGTAATTCTAAATTCTGAATTTTTAAAATCTGATTATGAGTTTTTTTCTCTATTAATTTCCTAAACCTTTTCTTTATAGTTATAGCCGCTTTAAAGCTCACTTGTTGTTCAATAACTAATAGTGAAATTGCTAATGCTAAATCACTTTCTTTTCTGTCATTTATTGTTATTTGGTCTCCTATTTTTATAATAAGAGACTTCATGACAATATCATTTTTTAAATGCTTAAATGCATCATTGTAATTCATTTATTTTTTCACCTAACTTAGTTAAAGTTATTATATCCTCATGATGTATTGACCCGTCAGGAAGGGGACCAACATTCAGTAAAAGATTTGTATCGTTTTTAATAGCATCTAAATAATATCTATAAACATCATCAAAATTTTTATGTTCAGCATTTTTATCGTATCCCCAATATCTTGATTGTAATGAAGTACAAACTTCCTTAGGCTTTAATTTATTCAATTCATATGCTATTCTTGCAACTTCATATTGACTCCCAACTCTTTTACTAAAATTATGTTCTGGAGCTGAAAAATCTTCATCTCCATTTGCTCCTTGCTTAAATGAAATTAACGCATGTTTACTAATTGATCTGATTAAAGCATAGGTTTCTTCTATTGGAAATATTTCATGATTGGCGTAATATCCCATTATTGGATCTAACCATATTCCAGCTATTTCAGGATATTGGGTTAACAATTCTTTTAACTGATTGTGTGCAAATTTGATGTAATTACTAAAATCTTCTCTAGTTTTATATTTATATTCTTTTTGATTTTCTTTATATGCAGGTCTTGCATTACTCCACCCATCTAATCTAGAATAGAAATATGGATGACTCCAATCTGCTGCATAAGAGTAGTATAAGAAAAGACCAATTTTTTTCTCTTTACATGAATTATAGAGTTCACCTATTAAATCTCTTCGTGCAGGTGATTTAACTGAATTATAATCATTTTGCTTGGTATCAAATAATGAAAAACCATCATGATGTTTCGATGTGATAGTGATATACTTCATACCTGCTGAAATTGCCAAGTCAGTAATTTTATCAGCATCAAAATTGCTTGGGTTAAATGTTTCTTTAAGTCTAGCATAATCTGAAACTGGAATTGTATCTCTTAGCTGAATCCACTCTCCCTTTTCAAGTTGAGAGTACAAACCATAATGAATAAACAATCCAATTTTTGATTTTTTAAACCACTTTAGATTGGCTTTTCTGGGATTACTTTTATAAAGATCACTATAATCACTTAGATAATTAGGTGTTTTGGATTGATTTAAGTCATCACAACCAAAGATTAATATTCCAATTATTATAAATTTTAACAATTTCATTTATCTAAAATATTTTCAATTTGTTTCCAATTATCCATACCGTCATTCTTTTGTCTTATGCCATCAGTACTTCTTCCATCCAAAATGATTTTTGCTAAAGCTTTTTTTAATTCATTAACTTTTTCAGGGTAAATGTCTATTAAGTTTTTGGTTTCCGATATATCATTTTTCAAATTATAAAGCTGCATAGTAGGTAAATTAAGGTTTTCTCTTTCGATATCTATTGGTCTTGGGTAACTCCAACCGCCAGAGCTGGGAGTAAAAATTAATTTCCAATTTCCTTTTCGAATTGCAAAAGATCCATTTATAGAATGGTGTACCGTATATTGTCTAATATCCTGAAGGCTTTCTCCATTAATTAAGGGTAACATATTATAGCTGTCTTCTCCCTCAGAATCTTTCATTTCATAGTTTGCTATTGCAGCACAGGTTGCAAAAAAATCTGTAGTACATATAATATTAGAAATAGTGGCTTTTTTTGCCATGGCTGGCCATTCAACAATAAATGGCACGCGATGACCTCCTTCAAAAATATCTGCTTTTGCACCTCTATAAATATGACTAGGATTGTGTTTTACCTGTGCTAATTCCTTATAGTCAGCTCTTGGAGAACAACCATTATCACTTGTAAAAACTAGTAATGTGTTCTTTGTTAACCCATTATGTTTCAACGTTGTTCTTATCTGCTTTAAGACATCGTCTACTTGCATAACAAAATCTCCATACATGTTTGTATTGCTCTTGCCCAAAAATTCTGAGGTCGGTAAAATAGGCGTGTGTGGTGCAGATAGAGGTAAATATAGAAAGAAAGGTTTTTCTTCTTTGCTATGTTTATTAATATAGCTAACAGCCTTATCAGCAATGGTTTGTAGTACAGTAGTGTGATCAAAATCTTCTGAAGTCAAACCATCCCTCCAAAATCCTTTATAATCAACAGACTGAGTAGTTTTAGTAGGAATCTGAGTAGGAAAATCATTCTCAACCCAAACATATGGAGGCATATCTAATGATCCCGAAAAACCATAAGAATAATCAAATCCGTTAGTTGATGGTCCATTATTAATAGGAGAATTAAAATCTATATCAACAATTTTTTCTATTGGAATGGGACTACTATTATCTTCCTTTTTAACATTCCAATTCCAACCTAAATGCCATTTCCCAATAAATGCTGTGCTATAGCCTTTACTTTTTAGCATACTTGCGATAGTCGTTCTGTTCTCTTTTATCAAAGCTTTAGAATATCCATTTAAAACACCACTTTTAAGTTCAGTTCTCCAATTGTAGCGTCCTGTAAGGATCCCATAACGTGTTGGTGTGCAAACTGCAGAAGACGTATGTGCATCTGTAAAAACAACTCCGTTATCTGCCATAGAATTTATATTAGGAGTAGGTATCTTACCATCTTTATTGAAATATTGTACATCTCCATAACCCAAATCATCAGCTAAAATGTATACTATATTTGGTTTTCTATTATTCTCTTTTTTTGATATAGATTCTTCATTACAAGAGACAAAAAAAATTAATAGAACCAAAAGAAATATTTGATCAACTTTCATGATTTTATTTAGAATTTATGAACGAAAACCTCGTTTTTTTTCAAATTAAAATTAAAGATTTTCTTTTTATATATTACAGGGATGGATTTATCAGAATTTGTTTTTAAACTAACTTGTTTAATTTCATTATTATCCCATTCCATATTTATTATAATATTATTTCTTGCTATTAAACCTTTAACACTTCCTGAGCTCCATGAATCAGGTAAAGCGGGGAGTAGTCTTATCCCTTTTTTTTCGTGAGATTGTAACAACATTTCTGTAACACCTGCTGTATATCCAAAATTTCCATCAATTTGAAATGGAGGGTGGGCATCAAAAAGATTTGTATAAAGTGAATTTTTAAATAACATTTGAATATTTTCAAAAGCCATTTCCCCATCTAATAATCTAGCAGATATATTTATTAGCCAAGCCCGACTCCAACCGGTACGACCTCCACCATTATTTAATCTATAATCTACTGTTTTTTTTACTGCTTTAAAAAGTTTAGGATTCTGATCAATAGTGATCTGATTTCCAGGATGAAAACCATATAAATGTGACATATGTCTATGTCCAGGCTCAGCTTCCTTGTATTCTCTGTCCCATTCTAAAATTCTACCATCTTCTCCAATAACAAACCCTGGTCTCAATCTTTTTAGTTGTTCTTTAATTTTTCTAGTCAAAAAGTTCTCAACTCCAATTATTTTAGATGCTTTAAGGTAATTTGTGAATGTTTCATATATTATTTGTTGATCTTTTGCGCTTCCCAAACATGTAGCAACTTTTTCACCATTTAAATCAAAATATTGGTTTTCAGGTGAAGTTGATGGAGCAGAAACAAGAGTTTTGTCTCTTGGATCTTCAATTAGCCAATCAGAATAAAACTGAGCTATTTCCTCAATTGCTGGAAATGCCCTGTTTTTTAAAAAATCAATATCATTTGTGAATTCATAATGATACCAATAATGTTGCATTAACCATCCGCCTGCACCAAAAGATGATCCCCAATAAGCTGTTCTTGCTCTTAGCCAAGTTTTAGCCCACAAATCAGATGCATGCGGAATAACACTTCCTCTAAGCCCAAAGTTTTTCTTTGCAGTTATTTTTCCATTTTCCACTAATCTATCTATATAATCAAACAAAGGAAGATTTAACTCATGAAGGCCTGTTGGGTTAGCAAGCCAGTAATTCATTTGTAAATTTATATTTAAATGATAATCTGCATTCCAGGGAGCAGCAATATGATTATTCCAAAGCCCTTGAAGATTAGCAGGCAATGTGCCAACTCTAGAAGATGATATTAATAAATATCTGCCATAATCATACAAGATTTTTGTTAATCCATTATCAATTGATCCTTTTCTTACTTTTTCAAGTCGTTCAAATGTTGTTAATAATTGTAATTTTTTATCACTATTAAAATTTAATTTTACCCTATTAAAAAAAGATTGATGATCTATTATGTGATCTTCTCTAATTTTTTTAATGTTTAATCCAATAGTTTTTGCTATTTCTCTCTTATTTTTATTTGAATAATCTTTTGTGTAAAAGTCTGAATTTGAGGCTATAAACAAATTAAGTTTTTTTACTCCAGACACCTTTAAACTTCTACCATTTTTAGAAATTGATCCAAATTCATTTTTATATGTCAGCAAGGTTTCAAATTTTACACCAGATTTAATAACTACTGGGAGTTCTCTAAATTTACCTCCTCTTTGTGTTACTTCACCACTCATAATAATTTTATCATCCTCATACTTTAAAGAAACTGTTTCAACTCCTTCATCTTTCGGTCTGTTAAGTTGAATTTGTCCATTAAGTCCCTCAGGATGTTCGCTTTCTATTTCAATTACTATAATTTGATTAGGATGTGACACAAAAACTTTTTGTTCTACTGGATATCCATCTGTTTTAAATTTTGTTGTTGATATAGCTGTATTAAGATCCAATGACCTTCTGTAGTCTGAAATTTTTTGATGATTCCAGTTTAAAAAAAGATCGCCCAGTGTTTGGTGGGAAAGAGTAATAGATTTATTTGAAAATTTCTCAACAATTAATGAATCAGCACTTTTTGGATTTTTATTCAAGAGATGCTTCCTAATATCCAATAGATCTTTTTCTGTTCCTTCTGGCTCATTCCAATTATCATGATAAGGCCATAATGAGTCATCATTAAGTTGAATTCTTTCATTATTCGGATTGCCAAACACCATTGCCCCTAATCTCCCATTTCCTAAAGGGAGAGCTTCCTCCCATTTTTCAGCGGGTTTATCATACCAAATAGTTTGATAGGTTAAATCATTGGAATCATTTAATTCACATCCAAACAACAAAAAAATTAATAGAACAAAAAGAAAACTTTGATAAACTTTCATAATTTAATTTCATCTACCATAGTTTTTAACAAACCATTTTGTTTCTTATCATTCATAAGCTGCCAAAACATGATTCCACCTAAATTATTCTCTAGTGCATATTGAGATTTAAGTTTTATTGATTTATGATCATCGAATGTGGCAAAAATCTTATTAATACTATCATATGCGTATGGTGCATTGGCTAAACTATCCCAATAAAAATTAAAATTAGATCTTAAATCCTCAAAATCCATTTGATTATAAGTTCTGTTCCATTCAGCATTTTGATTAAGACCATTGTTAATATTTTCAACATTTTTAAACGTTTTAATGTAGAAAGCGCCTCCAATAAATATTTGCTTAGGATTTACACCTAGATTTATCAATGCTTCTATTGATGATTCTGCAGATCTATCTTGAAATTCATTAGATGACAGAGCTGTATGATGACCTGTTTTACTAGAGCCTGATCCATAGAAATCATAAGTCATAAGATTTACATTATCAACTAAAGGCATGACTTTATCCCATTCAACTGAATTTTCAAAAAATCTAGTAGATGCACCAGCAGCAAAACTTAATATATCACCTTCTTTCATATATTTTCTTAGTTGAACAACTAAGTCAGTAAAATTTTCTCGGTCTTCAGGTTTATAATCATGCCCAGGAAATCCGGAAATTCCTGGATATTCCCAATCTAAATCAATACCATCTGCCTTGAATGATTCTATGATATTAGCAGTGGAAATTGCAAACTCTACTCTACCCTCTTCTGTACTAAAAGCATCAGAGCATGTTTCACAACCACCCCAACCACCAAGCGATACCAAAACCTTTAATTTTGGATATTTCTTTTTTTGATTAACAACATTTAATAAAGTAAGACTATCTACTTCATTATCAACAGCTAATTTATTTCCTTTCAGGTGTAAAAAACTATATATTATCTGGTCAACTCCATCTAAATTAAATTCATCAATTGATTTTTCATCACCAGCATAATAAGCTATAACTTGAGGTTTTATATCAGAATTATTAGTACAGGATATAAAAATTAATAATATTAAAATGATTTTTTTCATAACTATTTTCTTATAATTTTAATTTAAAACGTTTTTTTTCTAACAAACCAGTGAATATAACTACTAGAAGAGCAAAAATAAAAGACATTAATAGGCCTATTTGATTATTAGTTAAAATTTCTGGGATTCTTATCTCCGTAATAGTTCTAAGTGGGTAAATAAAGTATGGTATCATATAACATGTTAAGGTAGCTGTCCCAGCTGGAGCAATTATTTTTGCCCAATTCGTGTGTTTTTTTTCATCTGCAATGTAGTATAACAATGCAAACATTAAAAAACCTATTCCTGTACAAATTCCTAACCATGATGGTGTTCCTTGTATTTTAGAAATACCCCAAAACGGCCTAGTTGCTAATCCAAAAATCAAATTAATAATTCCTAAAAAAATCAAACTTAGATAGCTCCATTTAATAACTGTTTTTTGAAATTTTTTGAATATTAATGTGGCTACAACTCCTGCTGTAGTAAATGCAGGTATAGTACCAGTTAATATAGTTGAAAAGTATCCAGAGAAACCTGTGAATTCTATAGACATTTCTGAATGATTTAATATAGACAATGATATCAATAACAACCATAATAAAGACATGATTAACAGGGAACCTTTTGAAAACACATAAACCAGTGAATTTAAGAGGTATGCCCAGCCTATAAGACCCAAAATCCCCCACCATTGTGTTGTCATCCAAAGCGAACCATTTTCACCTCCTTTATATATAAAAGCCAAAAAGATTAAAATAATAAAACCTAAAAACTGTATATAAGGGTGCCAATAGGATTTGATAGGACTTTTTTTCCAATCTATCCATATTAATATAACAGCAAAAGCCATTAATAATGTCCAGTAGGTTTTTCCTATAAAAATACTTTCATCATGTGCAGTTTCGTAATTAACCATATAAACTCCGATTATCAATAGAGAAATAGATCTAACTACAATATGCTTTGAAATAGAGATATTGGAATAGCCTTTATCTGTTCTGTTTTTGATTGCTAATGGTATACTTAAGCCAACAATAAATAAAAATAATGGAAATATAATATCAGAAAAACCTAAATAATCTTCAACACTATTGGCATGTTTCAACCATTTTGGAACATTTGTTAAGGTCCAAAAATCATTTACCCATATCATAAGAACCATTGTAATTGCTCTTAATATATCAATTGATGCAAGTCTCATATAATTGTAAGTTGCTAATTTTCAAGTTAATAAATAAACTAGGAAGTGTAATATTTTATTTGAGATAATTTATTATTGTATTAGGATCGAAATCCCAAAGAAGAGGTAATAAAAAATAGACCATTAATGTCAAGAAGATTATTGAAAATAAATTCATCCATATTCCAGCTTTAACCATATCGGGAATTCTTAGATAGCCTGATCCAAAAACAATTGCATTTGGAGGCGTTGCTACAGGTAACATAAAGGCACAAGATGCTGCAACTGTTGCGCCAACCATTAAAATAAAAGGATGGACATCAATTATTAAAGCTAAAGGTGCTAGGATAGGCAAAATCATAGCAGTTGTAGCAAGATTGGACGTGATTTCAGTTAAGAAATTTACCATACCAATTAAAAATAAAAGTATGATAAAAAGTGATGCACCTTCCAATAAAGTCATTTGTCCACCAATCCATTCTGCTAAACCACTTGTTGTAAATCCTTGTGCTAATGCTAATCCTCCTCCAAAAAGTAAAAGAATTCCCCAAGGCAATCTAACAGCTTCTTTCCAATTAATAAGTTTTCGATTTTTCCCTTTTGATGCAGGTAAAATAAATAATATTATTCCTGAAATAACTGCAATAATTGTATCGTCTATATTAGGTATTATTTTTACTAATCCGTATTGAATACCGTCTATTTGAATGGACCTTGTTATCCATGCTAATGCAGTTAAAATAAACACTACTAAAACCATTTTTTCTTCATAAGATATTTTACCTAATGATTTTAATTGTTTATTAATTTCAGCTTTTCCACCTGGAAAAGCTTTTTGTTTAAATGAAAAAGCAAATTCAGTTAAATATTTCCAACAAAGAACTAAAAGAATTAATGAAATAGGTAGGCCAAACATGAACCATTTTGAAAAAGTAATTTCTACTCCATAGGTTTCTTGTACAATTCCAGCTAATACTAAATTAGGTGGTGTGCCAATTAATGTTGCTATTCCCCCTATTGATGCACTGTATGCAATAGCTAACATTAATGCTTTTCCAAAGGTCTTATTCTCATTTTCAATTGTATCTGGATTATCCATTAGTTGGCTAATGATGGCCATTCCAATTGGAAGCATCATCACTGAGGTTGCTGTATTTGAAATCCACATGGAAAGAAATGCAGTAGCTATCATAAATCCTAAAATGATACTTTTTACATTAGTACCAATGAATTGAATAATATTTAATGCTATTCTTTTGTGTAAATTCCAACGTTCAATAGCGATTGCCAATATAAAACCACCTATATATAAGAAAATATAACGATGACCAAATGAAGCTGTGGTCTCTGCCAATCCCAATCCACCAGTTAATGGGAATAAAACAATTGGCAACAAAGAGGTTATTGCAATGGGAACAGCTTCAGTAATCCACCAAACTGCCACCCAAATCGTGGAAGCTAAGATAGCGTTTGCTTCTTTACTCAATCCCTCTGGATGAAACCATAAAAGTGTGATTAAAAAAAGGGCTGGACCCAATATTAATCCAATTTTCTTTGCTTTCACTTTTTATTAGTTATTTGATTGATTTATCTACAAATTCCTTTAAATATTTCGAATTTGAAGAGGAAACGAAAGATAAATAAAATTTTTCACCTTTCTCATCTATTTTATATAACCTTTTAGGAATGTTTTTTAATGATTTCCCTGTAAGAGCTTTGGTTATTACTAATGCAATTAAATAAGTTCCTGCAGATGATGGATGTTTGTTGTCAAAATAGAGATCAATATTTGGGTTTTCTTTTCGAATGCTATCCCATATTTGTCCAACAGGAAAAACTTTAACATTAAAATCATTGGCAAGTTTAATATATTCTTTTGAGATGGTTTCTTGCATTAAGATATTGTCTTTGTAAGACCAAGTAATCATAAAAATAGGCTCAGCATCTTTTGAACGGACAAGATCAATAAATTTTTTCCCATATTCTCTAAATTTTTCAGGAGCATCTATTGTTCTAAGACTATGGTCACTTAACACTACATAATCCCAATTATTTTCGTCAATTTTTTTTCTAGTTATTGAACCTTTTTCTCCTTTCCAATGTTGTTCAAGGCTACTTCCACTTACAGTTGATTGATAGGAATTAATTGAAACTCCTTGTGATTCTGCCATAGCAGAAACTAATTGAGGCATATTCCAAAAAAAGGTAAAACTATTACCAACAAATAATATCTTAATGGGAGATTTTTCTTCTTGAGAAAAAATTGGATTTGAAAGTATACAAAAGGCAAGTATAAGTAATAGCCTATCCATTCTATAATTTAATTAAAATCAAAAACCTTATTAGAAAATCTTCGAGGTCCGCCTCTTTTTATTTCCTCGTTTGCAATGTTTTCAAACTTATCAAAATTCTCTCTAAAAGCATTAGATAATTTAAATGCCATTTTATAATAAGCTTTATCATTTTTCCATGTAGCTCTTGGACTAAGTAATCTTTTTGGAATTCCTGGACATTCTCTTGGTTGTGCTAATCCAAAAACTGAATGAATGTGATAATCTTTATATGAATACGGGCCTAATTCACCTGATAGTGCAGCATTGATCATTCTCCTAGTATATTTTAACTTAATTCTCTTACCAATTCCATAAGGTCCTCCGGACCATCCAGTATTAACTAACCAAACGGTTACATTTGCTTCTTTCATTTTAGAAATTAACATTTCTGCATAAACAGTTGGATGAAGAGGCATAAAAGGAGCTCCAAAACAAGCTGAAAAGGAAGGTATTGGTTCAATTACTCCTGCTTCAGTACCAGCAACTTTAGCTGTATATCCTGAAATAAAATGATATGCTGCTTGACTAGGAAGTAATTTTGATATTGGTGGTAATACACCAAATGCATCAGCTGTTAAAAAAAATATATTCTTTGGTTTGAATCCAATAGAAGGTTTTTGAATATTTTTTATATAATTAATAGGATAACTAACTCTAGTATTTTGAGTTATAGATGAATCCATATAATCAACAGAATTACTATTTTTTTTAAAAACAATATTTTCTAATAATGCACCTTTTTTAATTGCCTTATATATTTCAGGCTCATTATCTTCTTTTAAATCTATAACCTTAGCATAACAACCTCCTTCAAAATTAAAAATTACATTATCACTTGACCATCCATGTTCATCATCTCCTATAAGTTTTCGATTAGGATCTGCAGATAATGTAGTCTTTCCTGTACCAGAAAGACCAAAGAAAATAGCTGTTTCTCCATTTTTCCCAACATTTGCTGAGCAATGCATTGGTAATACATCTTTTGATTTTGGAAAAAGAAAATTTAATACTGAAAAAACTCCTTTTTTTACTTCTCCAGTATAACCTGATCCTCCAATAAGTATAATTTTTTTAGAAAAATTTATTATTGAAAAATTATGAGATCGTGTGCCATCTTTTTTAGGAACCGCCATAAAACTTGGTGCTTGAATTATGAGCCATTCTGGTTTAAAACTCTCTAATTCCTCTTTTTCAGGATTTATAAACATATTTAAAGCAAAGATATTTACCCAAGGTAGCTCAGTAACAACTCTTATATTAACCCTAAATCTAGGATCAGAACATGCATAAGAATCAGACACATAAAGTTCTTTATTTGAAATATGCTTGACAATTTTTTTGAGCAAATTGTCAAAATTATTAGAATCAAAAGGTAAATTAATATCACCCCACCAAATTTTGTTCTTAGTTATTTTGTCTTCTACAATAAATCTATCTTTTGGAGATCTTCCAGTAAACTCACCTGTATTTACAACTAATGCTCCAGAATCAGCATAAGTTCCTAAACCTTTTTTAATACAAATTTCATTTAATTCATCTGAATTTAATCCATAATTTATTTTTGAATCTTTGATTCCGTGTTTTAATAGAAAACGACTTATTTTATTTTTATTAGTCATTATTTATTTAATCAAATATTATTTTAATCTATAAATATTAACCTTTTACATTCTTATAATTATCATCACCATTATTAACTTTCGGATCATCTAATTTTCCAACTGATTTTGCTACTATCATGGAGACTGTTGCGTCTCCAGTGATATTAACTATTGTTCTACACATATCTAGAGGTCTATCTACAGCAAAAATTAATGCTAATCCAGCCTCTGGTATTCCTGCTTGAGATAATACAATAACTAATACAATAATACCTGCACTAGGTACTGCTGCAGCCCCTATAGAAGCAAGTGTTGCTGTAAGAATAATTCCAAGCTGAGCCCCCAATGTCAGATCTAAACCAAATGTTTGTGCAATAAATACAGCTGCAATAGCCTGGTACAATGCCGTTCCATCCATATTAATAGTTGCTCCAATTGGAAGAACAAAACTAGAAACCTCTTCTTTTACACCTAAATGATTGTGAACTCTATCCATAGTAACTGGTAGGGTTGCTGCACTAGAGCTAGTTGAAAATGCAACTAGTTGGGCAGGAAGAATACCTTTTAAAAAGTAATTAGGCCCTTTTCCAGTAAAAATCTTTACAATTATTACATATAGAATTATTAATATCGATAATCCAAGAATAAGGGTAATAGAATACAATAATAGACTCTCTAGTAGATCCCATTTTGGGGCTTCTACGATTAATGTTGCTAATAATGCAAATACACCATATGGTGCAAACAACATTATTAGGTCAATTATTTTTAGGATAACCTCATTTAGTGAATCAAAGAATTCTTTTATTGGTTTTGATTTATTTGGCGGAATTAAGATAATTGAAATGCCAAACAAGATTGCAAAGAAAATTACTTGAAGCATATTCTTATTATCAGATGCAGCATAAACTATATTTGAAGGCACAACATCTATAAGAGCTTGTAGAGGGCCTGAATTTTTTGTACTTGCAGCTACTTCTCTTTTTTGATCTGCATCACTCTCATATGCACCTATTAATTCAATTCGTGTTTCTTCAGAAATTGAATCACCAGGTTTTATAACATTTACTACAATTAAACCAATGCTAACAGCTAAAACAGTTGTTATTATGTATGTAACTATTGTAACTCCTCCCATTTGTGACAATTTTGAAATATCTTTCAAGTCTGAAATACCCTTTACAAGAGATGCTAGTATTAATGGAATTGCTATTAGCTTTAAAGAATTAATAAAAATTGTTCCAAAAGGTTTTATCCAATCAGATATAAAATCTTTTCCAAAATCAAAATTTGTCATTATAAGACCAAAAACAACACCTAGTGCCATTCCTATTAATATTTTCCAATGTAATTCTAATTTTTTCATAGAAGTATTTTTTATTTAATTAAAACTTTTCCTTTTAATTTACCAGTAAAGTTGTTTTTATCAATTATTAATTCCCCATTTATTATACTATAAATTAAGCCTTCTGAATATGCAAACGCATTAGAATAATCAGCTTTGTCCTTAAAATACAATGGATCGAATATAATAATATCAGCATAATATCCCTCTTTAATTTTACCTCTTTTGTTAACATTAAAAAATTCTGCTGGTTTTGAAGTACTATTAGCAATAAATTCAGAAAGATTAAGAATCTTTTTATCAAGCACATATTCAGAATATTTTTTAGGAAATGAACCATACTTCCTAGGATGACCAGTATTACCATCAGAACCTGTAAAAACCCAGCTTTGCTTCATAAAATTTATAATATCCTCTTCAATCATATTAAAAGAAGCAACACTGACATTTTCTGATTTGATTAATTGATATACTACTTCTTCAGGAGGTTTATCAAATTCAATTGATAATTCTAACAAATTTTTTCCTATTATATCAGAATTTTTAGAATTTACAATCAATAATTTATCAGCTCCTCCTCTTCTAAATATATTTGAACTTGTTTCTTTTAATATTTTAGATTTAATTTTTTTGTTATTGAAACGAATAAATAAAGAATCTTTACCTCCACTTTCAGCCCATCTAGGAACAACTGCACCTTTTAAACTTGTCGCTGATGCATCATATGGGTATTGATTGGCAGTAACATTTAATCCTTTATCTCGATGATGTTCAATTAATTTGATAATGGAATCGCTTTGATGCCATACATATCTTCCTAAACATTTAATATGTGAAATATGTACTGGAATATTAGCTTCTAATCCAATATCTATTGTTTCCTTAACAGCTGAAATTAAACCAATATTATAATTGCTTTCATCTCTTAAATGAGTATCGTATATTCCTCCATTATCTGAAACAATTTTTGCTAATGAAATTATCTCTTCAGTATTAGAATAACTTCCCGGAGAATAAAATAAACCTGTAGACATTCCAAATGCACCAGAACTCATCTCTTGAGTTATTAACATTTTCATTTCATTTAATTCTTCTGAGTTTGGTTTTTTATTAATATTCCCTAAAACTTTATTTCTAATTGTACCATGACCGACAAGCATAATAACATTAGTTCCAATTCCCTGTGACTCGTATAATAATTTATAATCAGAAATAGGATAATAACTATCCCCATCATTACCAACGACGACTGTAGTAATACCTTGTTTTAAAAAAGGTAGATTGTGCGAAGTTTCCTTATTATTCAAATCCCTATCTGAATGAGTATGGGTGTCAATAAAGCCTGGTGAAATAATTAAACCCTCTGCATCAATAATTTTATCGGCATTAATAGAGTTTTTATTATCACTTATATAAACAACTTTATCCTTGTTAATACCAATATCAACAATTCTTGGACTAGAATTAATTCCATCATAAACTGTTCCATTAATAATCAGTAAATCTACATTGTTATCAGATTTACAAGAAGATAAAAGAATTATTATAAATAACAATAAATATCCGAGATGTTTCAAAAAATTAATTATTGTTAATACAATTTAGTGTATAAATCCTGGAACAGCAATATCAGCCATCGTATGTAGGCCTGGACTAGCTTTCATAATACTTTTAATACAATTGATCGCAATTGAACATGTTGCAATATCTCCATTAATACCTCCTTCAATCTCTGACACAAAAGAAGGAATTCCTTCAACTTCAATCCTATCATATGAATGTGGTTCTCCTACAGCAGCTCTAAATTTCATTTCGATTAAAGTTTCATTATTAAAATATCCATAAGCAATCTGTTCAACACCTCTTGCATAACCTTTTTTAATATTAATAGAACCGTTAAAATCACTTTCACAAATTACTGGATTCAAGGTTTCAGTTACATTATCAACATCAAAATTCAATGTTTTTGCAAGCAAGTGTAAGGATTCCGTCAATCCAACATGACGTAATGTTCCCTCCTTCTCTTTAGTTTTAAATTCATTCAAATCTAGACCTGCTCCTATTTTTTTCTGAAATGGAATTCTTCTTAAACTTGCATCTTGAACTCTATATATTTTTATAGTATTTATTTCTTTGCAAACTGTACTCAATACTGAAGGTAAATAATCCATAAGAAAACCAGGGTTTACACCTGTTCCTAAACACGCTATACTATTAATTTTGCATAAATCATTTAATTTTTTACTTAAAATCGGATCTGTTTTCCATGGATAAGACAACTCTTCACAAGTTGAAATAACATCTATATTGTATTTCGCTAATTCTTCAATTTGACCATAAATACTTTTTAAACTAGAAACAGTAGTGATTAAAGCAATATCAGGTTTATTATTAAGTTTTTCTAAAGCTTCAGCAACAGAATTTGAAATTGAAATATTATCATCAAGATCTGAAGAAAACTCATTAATTTTTTTATGATGCAAATCTGGATTATTATCTACTACTGCTACTGTTTTAATTGTAGATTTTTTAGAAATAAATTTAGCTGTTTGAATACCAAGTGGTCCAAAACCAATTTGTATAATATTTATCATTGCTTAGGTTGAGTTTGGTTAATATTCACCCAAGCTATTTGATAAAATCATCAAATAGCTTGAGCAAATTAAAAGTATTAGTTACTAATTATTTACCTCTGTTTTTGCAAAAATTCCAGGATCAGCTGGAGCATTAGAATTAGAATTTAACTCATTTGCTGAATATGGCATTCTTTCAGGATATGGAGGGTTAGGTCCATCTACTAAAACAAAAGGAACAGCATAACTAGAACCGCTTTTTCTCAATCTTCTAGCATCATTAAATGGCATATGCATTCCAAAACCTGAAACATAGCGTTCCTCAATTACCTCCCTTATAAAAGCTGTTTTGGAATCCACGTTATCAGCATTTTCAATTCCTCCGTTATCAAAATCAGCGGCAACAAAGGCATCATATTTATAAGTCATACCAGCAAAACTTGAATTAAGCTGACCTCCAGAATTCAACCAAGAACGAACAGTGTTTAAGTGGGGTAGCCCTGCTGCAACTCCACCAGCACGAGCAGCACATTCAGCTTTAATTAATTGATTTTCAAAAAACGTAACCATATTTTGAGGTTCAAATTGTTCAACAATCCCCTTATTGGCTTTTCCTCCAGAAGCATCAATTTTATAATATGCATGTCTCGCTGCCTCATCGGTTTTAGCATGGTTTCTTGAAACAGAACTAGAAGCATCCAATAATTGTAATAGATAACTATCCGATCCTCCACTAGAATTTCCTATATCTCCTGCTCTTGAACCTTCCAAAATAGTCCAGAACAAATTTTTATCACCAGCAGCTTGACTTGCCGCTCCTCTAGGTTTATATTTCATATCACCAGAAGAAGAACTAATACCATTTTGAGCTGCAGAAAGAGCACTTGAATAATCTTTCTGATGTAAATAAAATCTAGCTTTTAATGT
Organism: uncultured Flavobacteriaceae bacterium; assembly: GCA_964433845.1. GTDB lineage: Bacteria > Bacteroidota > Bacteroidia > Flavobacteriales > Flavobacteriaceae > MAG-121220-bin8. Next base: position 11,681 of record CAYSTA010000021.1, on the reverse strand, counting down.
ATTAGCGGCCTTTATCCATTTATCTTTGTCTCCATTGAAATAAATGTCCTGACTTAAACTAAAACTAGTAGCAGAGTTTAATTTAGCTATCCCTGCATCTAATAAAGCAATTGCAGCAGTATATACAGCTTTTTGACTATCAAATTTAGGATCAGAAATGTCTATATTGTTTGCTTCTGAATAAGGAATGTTTCCCCATAATGAAGCAGCTGTTCCAATAGCATGAGCCTCAAGTACCTTAGCAATTCCTACAAGAAGATCACTCGTAGAATTTGCAGCTATATGACGCATATTTGTAATTACTCCACCATATACTTGAGTCCATTCATCATTAGATTCAACCGTAGATAAATTAAAACCATATATATTGGAGTATAATGAAGAAAATCCAATTAATTGTCCAGAATACATATTAGAAATTCTATTTAAATGTCCACATTGAACTTGAACATTAGCTAACATTCCTCCTGTAAGAAATAATTTAGTTTCAACATCTAACACAGAGATGTCATTTGGATTTTCATTTATGCCTTCAACCATGTCTTCACAAGATGAAAGTGAAATAATCATTGAGCATAATAAAACTTTAATAATATTTTTTTTCATGATTTTTATATTAATAATTAAATGATACTTTTAAGAGTACTGATTGAGTTTGAGGATTAGTAAAGTAATCTAATCCAAAACCTTGACCAACACCATATTGATTTACTTCAGGGTCAATTCCTGGAACTTTATTTATGTTTATTAAATTTCTGCCTGATAAAGTGAAAATCACATTATCTAATCCAAAAGAATTTAAATTATCGCCATCTAAAACATAGCTTAAAGAAATCTCTCTAAGTTTTGTAAAAGTAGCATCATAAATAGAAAAGTTATAGGCTTGATTATCACCAAAACCTCCACCAATTCCAGTTCTATACCAATTCTCATCGAGTAAAACTGGTCCAGCGCCAAAGTCTCTTACTGTACCTCTAACGGTAGTTCCAGCAGCAATTGTATTTCCTTTGTAATTAACTAAGTCTTGACTTAATGTAAGTCTGCCAGCAGTTTCTTGAGTTGTACCAAATCGATTTAAAACCCATATAGTTCTTGGAGAAAACTCTCCACCTTGAGAATGCTCTAATAAAACATTAAGATGAAGTTTCTTATAATTAATATCGAAACCTAAACCACCTCTCCAATCTGGGTTTGGGTCTCCTAAAACAATAGGTCCAGATGTAATTTGTGGAAATCCATTTGAGTTTAGATCAAGACTTCCATCAGCCTTTGTTTTAGAGCCTGTTCCATATAATACACCTAACGGATGACCAACTATTGCTCTTGAACTAATAGATGCACCTGTTAAACCGATTGATGACGTTCCATAAAGATCGGTTACCTCATTATCGTTTTTAGACCAATTTAATGAAGATGAAAAACTGAAATCCTCTTTATCCACTATATTCCAACTCATATCGAGCTCTAAACCACTATTTTCCATAGCACCAAAGTTTCCATATTGAGTTGCAAAACCAGAAGAAGGAGAAAGACTTACATTAAGTAAAATACCTTTAATTTTATTTTGATAGTAAGTAAATGAAAAAGTTAAGTCATCATTTAAAAATCTAAGATCACTACCAATTTCCCACTCTGTTTTTATTTCAGGTTCTAATTTTGCATTTCCAAGATTGTTGTCAAGTCTAAAACCACCACCAAATAAATCTATATCTAATGGATCACTATAAGTTGAATATCCAAAACCTCCTTCAGCTAAAGTTTCAAACTTATGAGAAGATGGCTGTACACCAACTTTTCCCCATGATGCTCTAAGCTTTCCAAAAGATAATGCACTTGAATCAATTTGATTAGTAAATATCCAAGCTAAATCAGTTGCAGGATAAAAGAAGGTTCCATTAATTGTAGAGGAAGCTTCCAATGCACCTGATACGTTGAGATATAACTGATCGAATAGGTCAAAATTAAGTAGTGCATAACCCCTGTTTGAACGTCTATGAGTTCTATAGGTTTGAAATGTGGATGATTCTGCAGCAGTATTTAATGAAGTTGTTTGTTTTGTTGAATTAACTAAAAAACCATTAACCTGCCCTGAATTCCTTTTATACTTTCTATCTGTAAAACTCCATCCTGCAGTAGTTGTTAAGTTAACATCACTTGATAGTTCAAAGTTTGCTTTACCAATCAAATCAAAATTTAAATTTGTGGTACTAAGTGCATCTTCCTGATAGATTCCAACATTTCTAGATCCGGCAGAACCTATTGGGAAAAAGTAAGTACGCCTATCATCAGCAACATCAAGATTTCCTCTAGCTATAACACTTAAAGCATCTACAGGATTAAATGTAAGCTGAGGAGTTGCAGTAATTCTATTTACTTTAGTATTTGCTACTTGTTCATATATAGTCCATAAAGGATTATTATAGGATGGATTTTGACTATTACCTAAATATTTTCTATAAGAACGATGTCTTTTTGTATACTCTGTACCACTACTCGTATAATATGTTCCTTTATAGTCTCTTTGATCAAAATCAGGCGGGGTTCTTAAAAGTCCTAACATAACTCCTGCTGTATTTGAACTTTGCTGAATTCTATTTGAATCCGTATAAGCATAGTACATCTTATTAGATAAGCTTATCTTATCATTAAGTTTAGAATTAAAATTAAATCTTATACTTGATCTATCATAACTAGCTTCTCTAATAATACCCTTTTGTTTAATATTTCCTAAACTAAAATAGTAGGTGTTTCTTTCATTTCCACCACTCATAGATAAATCATTTTGCCAAAAATCTCCAGTTTGAAATACAGAATTCCAGTTACTGTCAACAAAAGTTTGTTTAGAGTTCTTTGCTGTAATTGGATAATATGTTGTTCCATTATCAGCAACAAAATAAGCTCCAGAAGTATTAAAAGTATCTGATCCACCTCCTCTATTTGGGATATAATCACCCCAAGATTCAGCTCTTGTTGCTCCAAAACTTCCACTTCTACCCTGTCCCCAAGTATTTTGCATTGGAATTTTTTCAGAAACTTCATCAAAAGAATAAGTTGATGTGAAATTAATTTTGGCTTCTCCTCGAGAACCTTCTTTCGTTGTAATTACAACAACACCATTAGCTGCTCTACTTCCCCAAAGGGCTGCTGCCGATGCTCCTTTTAAAACTTGAACACTTTTTATATCTGAAGCATTTAAGTCATTCATTCTTGAGCCCTGAGTAATTCCACCTGCTTTACCTCCAGTAATTCCATTACCTCCAGCATAACTTGTGTCATTATTTAGCGGAACACCATCAACAATAATCAAAGGATTACTTGCACCATCAATAGTATTAGCACCTCTAATTTTAATAGTACTACCTGCTCCTGGATCACCATTTGATCTAGTTATTCTAACACCCGATGCCTTACCGCTTAAAGCGTTAATTACTGTAGCTTCACCTGCACGAACTACAGATTCTGTACTTAAAACAGAGGATGTTGAACCTTGTTGATCCCTAATTTCTGTAAACCCTAGTGAAGTAACTACTACTTCAGCTAAAGCCTCAGAGTCTTCTTCAAGGTCAATTGTTAATGATGAAACACCTGAAACAGACACTTCTTCATCTTTATAACCTAGATAGGAAACAACTAAAACAGCATCACTACTAGAAACAGTAATTAAAAATTTACCATCAAAATCAGTACTAACACCATTAGTAGTTCCTTTTTCAATAACGGATGCGCCTGGTAATGGATCACCATTCCCATTAACAACACCAGAAATTGTTTGTTGTGCAAAAACAATTGACCCAACACAGAGAATCATAATTACACTTAAAAATTTTCTTTTCATAATTATTCTTGTTTAGTTAACATTATCTACCAAAATTTTCATCATTTCAGTAGCTGAAACACGACCTTTTAAGTTAATAAAATCTTTAGGCGTCGCATCACCTATTTCATAAGTAATTCCAACAGCATTATGGCCATACAAAAACCACCCTTTAGAAACTGGTTCTTTACTGTCAGAAGATTTCTCATTTACTTTATAATTCGGAATATTTTTTTCTAATGATTTAAACCATTTATCTACAAAAACCTCAGTTATTTTATTAGCAGTAGGTGTAGTTATATTTGTGTAAAACACATCGTTATAAGTTGAATGAAAATCTAAACCTATAATTATCTTAGAACTTGATAACTTACTTGTTTTTGTTATAAATCGAGTAATGTTTTTAATTTCTGGTTGATTATATTCAGACCAATCTCTATTTGTATCTACACCACCAGCATTATGTCTCCAATGTCCCAAATCTACTCCATCTGGGTTAACAATTGGAAATGCTAAAATTCTATATTTTTTCAAAAATGTATCCGACAGTTCATCATTATTTAAAATTCTAGATAAAAAACTCTGAAATGCAAAATAACCTGTTACTTCAGGGGGATGTTGACGAGTTAATAATACTATAATTTCTTTTTCTTTTTTTGATCCTTTATATATATCTATAACAGGTATATTTCTGCCAAGTTTTGATTTTCCACAACTTTTAATTCTAGCAAAATCTTTATTTTTTGTAAGAGAATTAGCCCAATTATTAACATCAATAGAAGATTGAATTTCTTGAGCAGCAACGGTAACTGGATTACTTGAAACATCTAATTTTATTGAATAAGAATTATCTGTATTAAATACCTTTGTTGAATCTATAGTACTCCACGTACCATTATATTTAATTTTTGGAATATAACGATGATTAAAATTTTCTGGATATTTAAAAGAATAGTAAATAGATTTTGGTGAATCTGACCAAGTTTCAAAAGCGTAATAAGGACTTTTATTAATAGGTTTATTTTCAGGATTAATTAAAACACAAACAGTACTATCATTTAATTTATAAAAATTATTTATCCTCGAAGCAATAAAATTATTTGATGCATACAATCCCATATCTTTTATGTAATAATCTTTTATAATTTGTTTATCAATAATTTTTGTTGTTGTATCAACAGGGCTTTTAAAAGTTACTTCCTTTACTGTATAACAACTAGTAATAAATAGTAAAAAGAAAATAACAAATGGTGTTTTTTTATAACAATGCATTCAAATTATTTCTTTTTGTCTTATATAAATTTATGAAATAAAAACAGTATTTTTAATACCAATTAACAAAAGTTAAACATACCAATTTTGCATTACAATATTCGAAATTTAATTCAAATCAAAAAAGAATACCCCTTATACAAATTCTTCTCAAATGAAATAAAAAAAATAATAATCAATGGCAGGATCTCTGAAAACCAAAAGCTTCCTCCTACTCGAATTTTAGCTAAAGACTTAAACATCTCTAGGTCTACTGCTCTAAGAATTTATGATATTTTATTGTTTGAAGGATTTATTTCTTCAAAAAAAGGATCAGGGTATTACGTAAATTATAAAACTTCTTCAAAAAAAGAAAAAACACCAATCAATAAACTCCGTTACCCAAAACTTTCAAAAAAATCAGAACTATTTAGTAAAAACAAATATTTAAGTACAGACAATTTTTCCAAAACTGGTATTGCTTTTAGACCTGGATTGCCACCATTAGATATATTCCCAGTTAATAAATGGAAGAATATTTCTAATACATATTGGAGACTATCAAAACCATCTGATCTTTCATACGCTCCTTCATTAGGATTAGATAGATTAAGAGTAAATATTTCCAATTATTTGAAAATTTACAGAAACATCAGGTGTGATTACAATCAAATAATCATTACATCTGGGTCACTTCATTCCTTATACTTAATTTCTAATTCTCTTTTAGATAAAGGAGATAAAATTGGAATGGAAAACCCTACATTTCCTAGAGCATTTAATTTATTTAAAAGTTTAAAAGCAAATATTATCCCTTGTGAAATTGACAAAGAAGGAATTGTATTAAATAATCTTAATACTAAAGTAAAATTTATATATACAACACCTTCCAATCAATATCCCTCTGGTGTTAAGATGAGTATAAATAGAAGGAATGAAGTTTTAAAATGGATATCAAATAATAATTCAATTATAATTGAAGATGATTACGATCATGAATTTAGTAATATAACTAATCCATTACCTTCCCTTTACAGTTTAGACAATGAAGACAGAATTGTTTATTTAGGGACTTTTAACAAACTGCTCCACCCTTCATTAAGGATTGGATATATTATAGTCCCAAAATTTATGTTAAAATCCATTATATCTATCTACGAACAGTCATTTAGATTTGTTCCTTCGTCTACTCAGGAAATAATGTCAACTTTTATTGAAAAAGATTATTTAAACAAACATATTAGAAATGTTCTTGAAATAGCTTCTAAAAGAAAAGAAATGTTTATTTCAAAAACTAAAGAAAGTTTATTAATAAACAAAAAGAAAAACAATGGACTTCATCTAGTTGCAAATTTTAATAAAAAGAATAATGATTTAAAAATATTCAAATCTCTTTTGAAAGAAAACGTGGTTGCCTATCCCCTTAGTAATTACTATATAACAAAAAAAAAGGATAGTGGATTAGTAATGGGATATTGTTCCGTAAACTCAAAAGTATTAAAAGAAAAAGCCAATATTATAAACAAAATACTAAACTAAAAGAAGTATTTGTTATAAAGTAAATGTAGATACAAGAGAAAAACTACTATTATTTGTTTGATCAGTAGTCTTAATTCTCCAAAAATACGTTGCTCCTGAATCTAAAGTGCACTCATTTGATGCAGAAGTTAATCCAGTTTTATATGGACTTTGTTTTCCATCAACTTTATCTAAATAAAGAGTATAAGTTAGTGTATCACCAACATCAGGATCACTTCCAGTCCAAGTTAAAGTTGTTTTACCTCCTGATGTGGATGGCGTTTTTAATACAGCAGCTAAAGGAACTTTAGTTAAAACTGGATTTCCTTTTAAATAAAATTTCCATGTGCCACTAGAATTTCTTCTAGAATTAGAATTAATAGACTTTACACTCCAAGCATAAGGGTTTCCCTTAAACAACAGAATTTTTGTTGTATTACTATTTATTCCTGTTTTTGTTTTAGTAGTATTATTAGCTAGGTTAGTATATGTAAGATTATAAGTGTCTGTTTCAGGTGTAGCTGACCAGTTAAAAGTAACAAGACTTGTAAGCGCATCTACAGAAGTTCCTGCTTCACAATTCTTATTGTTAGTAGGAGATGCCAATGTAGGTGCACCTGGAGCTGCAGATGCATTATAATTATCTGATGATGCAGTCCCTGACGGAACTGTAATATCCTCACAATCACAATCACAACTAATTATGAAGGTTAATGTCAAAAAAAGTAAACTAATGTATTTTATTGTGCTTTTCATATCTAAAAGTTATTATTATTTGTTATTTATATTCCATTTGGTTCGGTAATAGTTGCCTCAAAACATTGTTCATAGCTGGGTTGACCATCAACCTTAAAACATACAGTATACTTGCCTTTACCTAAACCTGGTACTGTAGCAGTTTTATTAGCTCCTTTTATTGTAATTGGATTATCTAATCCACTAACAGTAATTGTATAATCATGAGTATTATCTTCAACTGATAAAGCTAGAAAGCCATCTTTAGTACCATTACAAGTACAACTCCCAACTGTAATTTTATTATTATCATCTTGAAGAGTGAAACCTCCACTAGTATCACAAGGGCCAACATATGCTTCAACTGTTAAATTAGCATTGATACCTGATGGTCCTCCTCCTCCATTTTGATTTCCAATAAGTAAATTAAAACCTGCTAAACAATCGTATGTAAAAGTTGAAATTAATTTCCAATCTGCAACAGAAGAATCCATAAAAAGTAATGCATCTTCACGTGTACCATTTTTTGTATCCACCATTAATTGTACTTTTCCAGTAGAAATTTCAAGTTTTGGATTTCCTTGACCAGTCCAAGGGGTCCACATACTACCAGATGTTACAAATCTTCCACTTCCATTAAATTCCGTTGTATTAGCTCCAAATCCACTATCCCAATGTTTTTGTTGGAAATTTAAAAGATTTACTCCATCAATATCAAATTGTAAACCATCATCAAAATCCTCGACATCCAATTTAACTACACAACTTTCAAAAACATCTCCAGTTCCTAAAGTGAGTTTTATATCTACATTTTTTCTAAAAACCTGTGAGCCTGAACCAGATCCAGTTATTTTTTGTGCAGGAATAACCATAGGATACGTTCCTGAAGCAGTAACATTAAAATCTCCACTAACTGTTAATGTCGATGTATTAGTACAAGGATTGCTTTGTCCAAATATTAAAATTGATGATAACATCAAAAGAAAGGAGAATGTTTTTTTCATTTTTTATTTTTTTTATATTCCATTTGGTTCGGTAATAGTTGCTTCAAAACATTGTTCATAATTAGATTGTCCATCTACTTTAAAACAAATGGTGTATTTACCTTTACCTAACCCTGGGACTGTAGCGGTTTTACTAGTTCCTTTGATTGTAATTGGGCTAGATACTCCACTCACAGTAATAGTGTAATCATATGAATTATCTTCAACGGATAAAACTAAAAATCCATCTTTACTTCCATTACAAGTACAACTGCCAACTGTAATCTTATTGTTGTCATCTTGAAGACTAAATCCAGTAGTAGATACATTAATTGCCACAGTAGCAACATTACTTTCACTTCCATCATCTTTTAAAGAAAATTCAAATAATGCGTAAGATTGTGTATTTCCTACTTGCATATCATTCCAAGTAAAACCTCCAATAAAACGATTAAATTGAGCATAATCTTCATTTCCACCAGCATTATTAGGTTCACCAGAATGCCAATTAGTATAAGGTCTTTCAGCAGAACCTAATTTAACTCCATCTACCCAATACCATCCTCCACCGGGTTCGGAATAATCACTAGCATTTCTATCTTGCCAAAGTCCATACCAAAATGGCCCATCCAATCTATTCATAGATTTAAGAGCATTATAAATTGACTCATCCATTGTTTTATTAAATGGCACAAACATTTGAGCTCCATCATAAGAATCGGTCAATGTTTTAGCATCAGGCCAATCCATTCTTTTTGGACTACTCTCCATCAAATAATAAGTTTTTCCAGCTGGTTTGGTATGGGAAACTGGAACTCCATTGTTAGAGATAACAGTTAAACCATTTGCAGCGGCAAAAGCAGAAATAGAAAGGTCTCTTGCTACAAAAGTAAAAGAGTCTGATCCAGACCAATTTGAATTAGGAGTATATTTAACACTTGAACTAGATAAAGCCAAAGGAAGATCACTTGCAGAAATTACCGTAGAGCCATTTTTCAATGTACCATTTGTTGGTAAAGATTTAATAATATAAGTTAAAACATCTCCATCAGCATCAGTTGCAACAAGAGTAATATCAACATCTTTATTTTTATCAGTTGAAACAGTTTGGTTACTAGCTACAGGAGCATTATTTTGTCCAAATGTTAACAGACAAGACAATATAAAAATTGAGGAAAATATATTTTTCATTAAGTTAAATTACAAAAATAATTTTAACATTCCGATTAGAATTATTTATGTAATTTTTCAAGAGTAAGACCTTGAAATATAATTGTAAATAGAACTACCATATAGGTTAGAAAAAGTATAAGGTTTTTACCATCACCAATCGTATCTGGCAAATTTAAAGCTAAAGCTATACTTAAACCACCTCTTAAACCTCCCCAAGTTATTATAAGAGATGTTCTCTTTTCAAACTTTTTATATAGGGATAAAATCATGATTGGAATAGAAACGCCAATTCCTCTAGAAACAACAACCAGAATAATGGTTATAATTGACATTAAAAAATATGCAGGAGCAAAATTTTGGAAAATAGGAATAATCTCAAGTCCAATTAAAATAAATAATATGGCATTCAGAGTTTCATCCAATAAATGCCAAAATTTATACACATATTCACCCATTGCTTTTTGAACTCCTGCTTCAATTTTATCTGTATCGATGTTTCTATTTAAAAACAATCCCATCATTACAACGCCTAAAGGGCCAGAAAAATGAAATTCATTAGCAACTACAGTAACTAATAGAACTAAAGAAAGCGTAATTAAAACTTCTAATTCTACATGTTGATTTTCAATATATTTTACAAGTTTTAAACCTAAGTATCCTAAAGCACAGCCTAAGACAACTCCACCTATAACTTCTGTTGCAAATAACATGCTAATTCCCTCTGGCGTAACATTATCAACTCCCATTAATTTCACTTTCAATAGAGTAAGAAAAATAACTACCCCTATTCCATCATTAAAAAGAGATTCTCCTGCAATTCGTGTTACAGTAATTGAAGATAAATTCATTTTTTTTACAATAGAAAGAACTGCAATTGGATCAGTGGGTGCAATTAAAGCCCCAAACAACAAGCAATCTACATAGGAAATTCCAAGTTCATTTAATCCAAAAAAAGGTTGTTCTATTAACCAAAAAACTCCTGTTCCTACTGCAAAAGTTGAAAAAGCCACTCCAAAAGTTGCTAGAAAAAGAATCGTAACCTTATCTTTTAAAAGTTCATGAACATCAACACTAATTGCTCCAGCAAATAAAAGAAATGGTAACATTACATCTATTAGAAGAACACTGAAATCAAAATCCTTAGTGAGTCCTGTTATAATATCTAGAAAATCAGGAAAAATTATACCAATTGCTAAAACAACAATAGATAAGCATATTGCAAGAATCATCAATCCTATAGTTTGAGGAAGCTTAAGTAATCTTAAGTTAATAATTGAAAAAAATGAAGCTAAAAGCAATAAAACGGTTGTGATTTCTAGAATACTCATTTATATAAAATTTAAAAAGTGAATTTAATAATCTTTTAGTTTAATCTCTAATTATTTCAAAACTATGATTTACAATTGTATCAGGTCTAATAGTAGCCCCAACAGAACAATACTTACTTAATGCCAAGGAAATAAAACGTTCAGCTTCATTATCTTTTAAATCAGAAGAAAAAATCAAATATTTAATATCAATTGATTTATAATATTTTGGAGGATTTTCAACTCTTGACCCAGAAGTTCTAGCTTTTATATCTTTGAAATCACGTCTTCTTTTTTTTATCATAGATACAATATCAACTGCAGCACATGTTGTTAATGCCGATAAAAGAAGTTCCATTGGCGACATGTGTTCTTTTTTATCCTGGCTATACATATCAACTGTTAAATTATTACCAGAATTATTTTTTACATTGAATTTCTCGTCATCTATATATGACATTTCAATATTTATGTCCATAAAGTATAGTTTTTGTGTTTTATAAAATTAAAAAACTAATCCATCATTATAAATAAAAATCAAATGAACTATGAAAATTTTGTAAATATTTATAAAAAAGTAAGGTAAACATTACATTATTAATTATTTTTTATATATTTGTAAACTAAACTTTACAAAAATTAATACAATTATGAAAAAATTAATAACTAAAATCAAGAAGTTTTATCAATGTGAACTTAGGACTTTTAAAAGAATACTTAATATAAACTAATATCATTATGAAAGAACAAAAAAAAAGCAACTTTATGTTATGGTTTATTGTAGCTTTTACTATAGTAATGCTGTGGTATTGGTTAAATAAATAATATCATTATGAAACAACAAAAAAAACATAATAAAATTGTCCTGGCTTGGACAGTACTATGGTTAATAAGCTTTGC
>CAYSTA010000020.1:0-30173 GCA_964433845.1 uncultured Flavobacteriaceae bacterium | reverse complement strand
ATTATATTTCTGAAGTCCCTGAAATTACTAACTATAATGCTATTGGAATAGGGCCAGGATTAGATCAAAAAAGAGAAACTAAAGAAATGCTTGAAAAACTCTTTAATAAAACTAAGAAAAGAACGTTAGTTATAGACGCTGACGCAATCAATATAATAGCAAAGCACAAAGAGCTTGTTTCACTAATTCCAAAGAACTCTATTCTAACACCACATATCAAAGAATTCGAACGCCTAGTTGGAAAATGCAGAAATTCCATTGAAAGATTTGAAAAGCAAATTCAATTCTCTAAGAATCATAAGTGTATAATTGTATTAAAAAATGCATTCACTACGGTTTCTTCGCCTATTGGAAATATTTTCTTTAATACTTCTGGAAATGCAGGAATGGCAACTGCCGGAAGCGGCGACGTATTAACGGGAATTATTACAGCTTTACTAGCACAAAAATATGACCCAATTATTGCTGCTGCACTAGGGGTTTATTGTCATGGTCATGCTGGAGATATTGCTGCAAAAGAAAAAGGAGAAATTGGGTTAATTGCTTCTGATATTATAGATAATCTAAAGTTTAGCTATTTACTTTAGAGTTGCTAATTTAACCACAGGGTTAAAAGGCTTCAGAAATTTTAATTATTTTAACTTAAAATTAAAAAGCCACTAACTATATTATGAAAAGAATTACGCTATTAATATTAGGTGTTGCCAGTATTTTGTTTTGCTCTTGCAATATAGATTTAGACAACGAAACGCCAATTATTGAAAAGGTTATCATAAACGATATTACACTCCCAAAAGGATTTGTTATATCTAAACTTTATGAGCCAACAGATCACGAACAGGGTTCTTGGGTAAGTTTTGCTAAGGATGACAAAGGTAATTTCTTTGCTTCTGATCAATTTGGGAGTATTTATAAAGCTACACTAAAGAGATCCGGAGATAAAGATAGTCTTCATGTGCAAGAATTAAATCTAAATATTGGTTTGGCGCAAGGTTTATTATATCACAATAATGAATTATTTGCCTTGGTTAATTCTAATGATAAAAAAATTCAAAGTGGTTTGTATAAGATTATTGATGCTAATGGTGATGGAAAGTTAGATACTGTTAAAACGTTAAAGACTGTAAAAGGTAATGGTGAGCACGGGCCACACAATATTGTACTGGCTCCTGATGGTCAATCAATATACATGGTTTTTGGAAATCATACCGATATTCCAAGCGATGTACATGGTCGTGTTCCTGAAGTTTGGGATGAAGACAATTTGTTGCCAGTAATTAAAGATCCTAGTGGACATGCTAATTCAAGAAAAGCTCCAGGTGGTTGGATAGCAAAAACAGATTTTGAAGGTAAAGATTGGACGTTGATTGCTGTAGGGACAAGAAATACTTATGATATTGCTTTTAATCGCGATAATGAATTGTTTGGTTTTGATTCTGATATGGAATATGATCTGGGAATGCCTTGGTATAGGCCAATTCGATTAAATCATGTCACCAGTGGTGCAGATTACGGATGGAGAACAGGAACTGGAAAATTTAGAGATTATTATCCTGACAACCTTTCAGGTATCACAAATTTAGGACAGGGATCTCCAACTGGATTATTAGACGGAAGAGGATTAAATTTTCCTACATACTATCAAAAAGGGTTGTATTTGTTTGATTGGAGTTACGGAACAATGTATCATGCAAAGCTGACGCCTAACGGAAGTTCTTTTAATGCTGAGGTAACGGAATTTCTTTCTGGTGTTCCATTACCGTTAACAAATGGGTTAGTGGGTGATGACGGAGCATTATATTTCTTAACAGGTGGTAGACGTCTTGAGTCAGGATTGTACAGAGTAACATATGAAGGCAAATTGCCTTCAGAAGCGTTAGAATTAAAAGAACGTTCTAAAGGGAAAAAGGAACGAAAATTAAGACAAGAACTAGAGGCATTGCACACTTTCCCCTCTGCTGATAAGGTTTCGTTTATTGTAAAACATTTGGATTACGAAGATCGTACTATTCGTTTTTCAGCTAGAGTGGCTTTAGAGCATCTAGATTATATATATTGGGAAGATGAAATTAAGAATAAGAATTCTTCCGAAACAACGATAGAGTTGGCATTGGCAATTGCACGTCATGGTGATGATGATGCTAGAATTGAAGCATTGAATTATTTAGCAAATATTGATTGGCAAAACCTAGAAGAATCTAAAAAATTGAATTTTATTAGGGGGATAGAACTATTGATGCTAAGAATGGATGGAAGTTTGCCAAATGATATAAAAGGAAAAATTAAAGATCTATTCTTGCCGGCCTATTTGACAAGTTCTGAAGCTGTGAATATGGAACTGTGTAAGATTCTCAGTTATTTACAGGTAGAAGAAATTGTTGAGTTGACATTAAATGAAATGGAGACGAATACTTCAACTGAAGGCATGAAGGAAATTTACTTATCTAGTGATATTTCTAATAGAAGTGAACAATATGGGAAGGATGTGGAAAACATGTTAGCAAATATGCCAAATCAACGCAACATTAGCTATGCTAAAAGCTTAAGTTACCTTCAAAAGGGTTGGTCAACTACAGCAAGGGAACGTTATTTTAAATGGTTTGGCGATGCGCTTCAAAAAGCTGGTGGTAAAATGTATTTAAAATTTATTAGAGCCATCCAAAAAACAGCATTGGCAAATGTTCCAAAACAAGAAAGAGATTACCTTTCAGAATTAACAGAAATTGCCGCTGCACGCAAGTCAGATTATATGAAAGATGTAAAACAACCACAGGGTCCTGGTACTGATTGGACAGTGGAATTGTTAATGTCTGCTTATGAAAAGAATTATAAAAATGCCAATTTTGAGAGTGGCAAAAACATGTTTAAAGCCACATTGTGTATTTCATGTCATAGTATGAATGGAGAAGGAGGGAGCTCTGGGCCTGAGTTGACTCAAATTGGTTCGAGGTTTTCGGTTGAAGCTATAGGTGAAGCAATTATCAATCCGTCCGGAACAATAGGTGACAGGTATCAATTCTCAAATTATCATATGAAAAATGGCTCTGTCATTACAGGTATTGCGATAAATGAAGACGAAACAAATATTGAAGTGAGTATAAATCCTTTTGCTTCCGATATTACGGTAAATGTTGGAAAAGATAGATTAGAGAATGTTGAATTGTCTAAAATATCACCAATGCCTGCAGGCTTGATTAATAGACTGAATGAACAAGAAGTTACAGATTTGATTATGTTTATGATCTCAGGCGGAAACTCAAAAAATATGAAAAAATGAAATATTTTGATCCATTAAGCAAACAAAAAAAGACTACTAATTTTATTCTATGTATTGTCTTTATCATTTTTGCGTTATTACAATTAAATGATCCCGATGGTTTTTTGTGGTTTTCTATATATTTAATTGTGACACTTATATGTTTATATAACACCTTCAAGGCTGTCCCTAAATATCTCTTAATTTTATCAATGATAGCTTTGCTAGCTTACTCTGCATTTCATTTCTCATTATTTATTGACTATTTAGAAACAGAAAACAAGGAAGAAATTTTTGGTGAAATGGTTTATAATAAACCCTATTTAGAAGGTACTAGAGAATTTATTGGTCTTTTAATAGCTGCTTTTGGTATCATATATCAATTAAAAATTAGGAAAAACAGTAATTTTTTCTAAATTACACAACTATGACGCTTGGCGAAAAATTTAAAGCTCTTCAAACAAACAATGCTCCTGGACAGGAAGTCCGGCAAAATTTAGGAGATATTAATGCCATTATGATTGGCGAGAATCTTGGTGGGGTTGCTGTCGATTTCTCTCATGGAGATGTAGATGCCTTTCCCCCAACACCTAATTCTGATATTATATGGAAAGATGGTTTTATAAGAGGAGCAAGTCAAGCATATACTGAGTATAGGGGATCAGCTGATATAAGGAATAAGCTGGCTGATAGACTTGGTAAGTTTACTGGCCGATCAATTGAAGCAAATAGTGAATTGATTATAACTCCTGGAACTCAAGGCGCATTATTTATAGCCCTTGGATCAACTGTTACTGCTGGAACTAAAGTCGCAGTAGTTGAACCAGATTATTTTGCCAATCGTAAGCTTGTGAAATTCTTTGGAGGTAAAATTCTCCCAATTCCTTTAAACTACAAGGATTCTCAATCTGAAAATATCCCAGACCTAAATCGAATTGAAGATGCATTTAAGTCAGGGGCAAAGGTTTTTGTCTTTTCAACACCGAATAATCCAACAGGTGTTGTTTATTCAAAAAATGCAATAAATAAAATAGCAACTCTTGCTGTAAGCTATAATGTTACTTTAATTGTAGATCAACTCTATTCTAGGATGTTATATAGCGGAGAGGAATATACTCATCTTTGTTCTTGTGGCATTCAACCAGAAAATCTTATTACTATAATGGGGCCATCAAAAACAGAATCGCTTAGTGGATTCCGACTTGGGGTTGCATTTGGCACACCAAAATTGATTGAAAGAATGGAGTCCTTGCAAGCCATTGTTTCTTTAAGGGCTGCTGGATATAATCAAGCTGCTCTCTATTCTTGGTTTGAAGAACCTCCCGGGTGGATTGAAAATCGTATTAAGGAACATGAATCAATAAGAGATGGATTGCTTGAAATATTTAGAGCTGGTAATCTTCATACCGCTACGCCTCAAGCTGGCAGCTATCTTTTTCCAAAACTACCACCATTATCTGTAGATTTACATACTTTTATACGCTTATTGCGTTATCAAGCAAATATTATAGTTACTCCCGGCACTGAATTTGATCCAAATTGTAATGATAGTCTAAGATTAAATTTTTCACAGGACCGTTCTGCAGCGCTTTCAGCAGCAAAAAGAATTGTGAAAATGACTTATATTTATAGTAAATGATTAAAAAACTATCCATTTTATTTCTCTTTTCTATTACGCTGAGTTGCAGTGGAGATAATGAAATAATTGAAGAGCCTTTAGATCCAATTATAGGGAAATGGTTCTTTCATAGTTATAATATTGGCACAAAAGAAACCCTTTATGATGAGTGCAAACAAAAAGGCTACTTTCAGTTTAATAAAAATGGAGAAGGAGATCATGTAACTTATTGGGTTAATAGAGAAACAAATAAATGCTCTTTAGACCAATCAAAAAAAATACAATGGTATGTGGAGGACGAACAATACAACATAAAAGTTTTCTCACAAGGCAGTTATGCTGGTATTTTATCATTTGGTATTACCTATCATTATCAAGGAACAATTTCTGAAGGAATATTGAGAGTTCCTGTTGGCTATGAAACAATAAATTTTATTAAAAATTAATCTTTAAGTCTTTTCAGTTTCCTTTGAATTTTTTTGATAGCGTTTTGTATTGTGTTTTCAGGTTCAATTATATTATCCTCTCCCCAAAAATTTAAATCTTTGAATCCTATTTTTGAATCTGCTAAAATAACGGAGGGGTCAACTAGGTCTTTTCTTTTTGGGAAATCTAAAGCCTCATTTTCTATCCAATCCGTTATAGCCATTTCAGAAGATAAAGAATAGGTGGAGTTAAAAATTTTTTTATCCCAATTTACTTTAAAATCAATAGATGCATTGCTATAGCTATAATACCATTTACTATTTCTTTCTGCATAATCAACTCTATAAGTTACTCTTGTTGGCCATACCTTTGCATGTCTAGGCTTCTTCTTGACAAATAATTTTGAAGCCATGTCTTTATTAGATACATTGAGTGAGTAGGTTGCGCTCAATAAAATTTTGTTTTCTCCATCTATATAAAGTTCTCCATAAAAGAGTGGATCATAAATATGGTCTTTTTGTTTAAACCTTATTACATAAACTGGTCTGTCATTAATTTTAGAATTTCTATGTACCCAAAAAGAATAATTGGAGATTAAAAATGGCGGAATAAAATAATTTGGATACCTAATAATATCCTGAAACAATGTATTATATGGGCCACCTGCAAGCTTAAATGCTACAGTATCTAATCTTGAATAATCTGTGTCTTTTCTAAGTTTTAAAATTTTTATTCCATCTCTTCTTTGAAATGTTTTATATGGTGACTTATAAATATTAGCTACTGCCTCAGATAAAGATATGTTTCGTCTTTTTCGTTTTATTGTTTCCCTAAAAAAAGCAGTCATTAATGTATAATCTTCTATGTAATTTTTCCCAAAGTTTGCTAAAGTCTCTCTAACTAACCTTTCAACATCTTTAGGAATGGTTAAAACTGTTTCAGAAAGAGGAGTAATAAAAACGTCTAAAGAAATCGTATTGTTTTTTTTGTTTAATGAGTTTAAATCTAGTATTCGAGTTTTAAAACCAATAAATGAAATTTTCACTTTTGATGAAGTGTGTGACTTAGGAATTTTAATTGCAAAATCCCCATCGCCATTACTTATGGTACTGATATTAGATTCTAATACGTTTATATTAGCAAAAATTAGAGGCTCATTGTTTTCTGAATTTATAATTTTCCCTTTGAATTCAATATAATTTGAATTCGTGCTGTCAAACAATTTATTAGATTGCGTATTCCCTAACTGCATCCCAAATATTATAAACAATAACAAAAGAATTTTATTTCTCATAAGTACTTTAAAGATAGTCATCTCCGTATTTATTAACAAAGAGTTTTCCCAATGTGAATTCCTGCTTTTTATTTACCTTTATTTTAAAATAGCTTAAAATGAAAAAAAAACATAATTTTTTAATTTCTAATAACGTTTACGGGCTTGTTACTTTTTCTATAGTTGCATTAGTAATTATTGCTGTTCTAGTTGCCTACTTTACTTACTATTGATGTACTCTATTTCTTTTGATAAAAATTTAGTTAAAGAACTTGATTTATTTGATCACAATTTAATATTTCCTCATGAAAAAGTAATCGATCAAAAAACTTCATTATTAATAGATTATTTAAGATCATTTAATAATTCTATTATAATATCCTCTATTTTATGTTGTTCCAAAAGTATGGTTATTATTGATGGGCATCATAGATTCTATGCATTAAAAAAATTAGGCTTTAAAAAAGTTCCTGTAACGACAATTGATTATTTTTCAGATGATATAAAAACGGGGGTTGAAGAAAAATTTTCTAAAGATTCTGTTATAAATAGTGGATTAAATAAACAATTCCTTGAACCAAAGAGCACAAATCATTTAGTGTACTGCCAAAAATCAAAACTTTGGGAGCCTGTTATCCTTCTTTCTAGTTTGTTTAAATTAAATTTTGAAAATTGACCTCTACTCTAAAAAATTTAATGGAAGCTGAAAAAAAAGCAGCTGTCCTATTTAAAGAGATAGAAGTTAAAGAATTATTAATTCCTGGAAAATCAGAAAAAGAAATCAATACTTCCATTTTTAATTTAGCTTTTGAAATGTTTGGAATTAAAAAATATTGGCATAAAAGAATTGTGCGATGTGGGGAAAATACCTTACAGCCTTACAAGGAAAATCCTAAAAATCTAATTTTAAAAGAAGATGACATTCTTTTTATAGATTTTGGTCCAATTTTCGAAGAATGGGAGGCTGATTTTGGGAGAACTTATGTAATTGGGAAGGATCCTTATAAAATAAAACTTAAAAAAGATATTGAATCTGCGTGGCATAATTGCAAAAAATATTTTGACACTCAAAAAAAAATAACTGGCGCTCAGCTTTACAAATATGCTTGTGATTTAGCTTTAGATTACAATTGGGAATTTGGAGGAGAAATTGCTGGGCATATTATAGGTAATTATCCACATGAGAGACTAGAAAAGGAAGATAAAACCAACTATATTCATCCAAATAATCATGAAGATATGTTTAATGCAGATAAAAAAGGTAAAATTAGAAACTGGATATTAGAAATCCATTTTGTAGATAGAAAAAAACAAATTGGAGGGTTTTTTGAACAATTGTTGGTTTAATTTATTCTTCTTTTATTAATTTTATACTATAACTTAATTAATTATGGGAAGTAAATTTTTTGGGAATAGAATGGAAAAACAACCTCATGGAAAAAAAGGGGTAAAACAAAAGTTTAATAATAGAAATAATAAAGCTAAATCTGGTGGTGTAAGAAAAACTGGTAGAGGTAATTAGCCTGCTTCTCATTTGATCTTTTAACTTTAAAACTGACTTAATTATGAAAATACAATATTCATTGTTTACGATATTATTCCTTGTCTCTTTTTTCATTAATGCTCAAAATTTACATTTAAAAACTGATAAAAGCACACTTAAATGGACTGGGGAACAAATAACAACTAAAACACATTTTGGATCATTAAAATTCAAATCTGGTAATATAACTTTCGAAAATGAAATTATTTCTAGCGGAAAATTTCTTGTTGACATGACTTCTCTTTTAGTAGAAGACTTACAAGGCAACTACAAACAAAGATTAGAAGGGCATTTAAAGTCTGATGATTTTTTTTCAGTAGAAAAGTTTAATGAATCCTCTCTAACTATTGTTAGTTCTTCAAAAAATGATTCCGGACTTGATGTAAATGGGAACTTAACTATTAAAGGGATTACTCTTCCAATAAAATTTAAACTAGAAGATCTGGGAATGGGCCAAGAAGAAGTAAGATGGAAAGGAGTTTTGACATTTGACCGAAGCAAGTATAATGTTCGTTTTCGTTCAGGAAGTTTTTTTCAAAATCTTGGTGATAAATTAATTCTTGATGAAATACGCATTGAAACTTTGCTGCATTTTTAATACCCTTGTTAATCCATTTCGTTAGAATAGTCTATTGTTTTAAATTTTTTTCTTGAAGATTCTCCTTAAATTCAAAGTGTCTCCAACATCTTTTTGCAGAAGAATTAAATCCTCAAAAAGATTTTTTACCTTCTCTTTATGCTTTGACTCCTCCGCAAGATTCTCAATTTCATAAGGATCATTCTTTAAGTCATATAGTTCTATTCTTTTATTTACTGGAAATAACATAAGCTTAAATCCGTCTTTCCTTATCATTCTCTGATAATCAAAATAATTAGGAGGACAACATCCAAAAGTCCCGTAAATTCCATTATGCTTGCTTTGATTATCGCTCCCTTTAATTAATGGATAAAAACTTTTGAAATCTATATCATCAGGGATTGCTATATCTGCTAAATCAAAAGTTGTAGGCACTATGTCTTGAAGGTATATGTCATGACTAATTTTTTTGCCTTTTTCTATATCAGGTCCCGAAATTATCATTGGAACTCTTATGCTATGGTCGTATAAACTTTGTTTTCCTATTAATCCATGTTGACCAACTGCAAGCCCATGATCTGATGTAAAAACAATATATGTATTATCTAACATTTCTTGATTTTCAAGACGATCAATTATTTTTCCTACTTGATGATCTAAATGACTTATTACGGCGTAATATTCTTGAATGTGTTTTTTTACAGCATATTCACTTCTTGGGTATGGAGCAAGCGCTTCATCACGAAGGCCAGGCATATTGCCTATCTCACGCATATAGGGGTGCTGAGGAGAATAATTCTTAGGTAATTTTATGCTATTTATTGGATATAAATCAAGGAATTTTTTAGGAGCCTGCCTAGGATCATGAGGAGCATTAAAAGCCAAATACATAAAGAATGGGCTCTCTTGTTTATTTGCATCGTTTATAAATCCAATAGCATCGTCTGCTAGCACTTCGCTCCAATGTTTTCCCCCTTCCCAAAACCCTTTAAAAATTGTATCATATGGACTCCATGATTCGTCATATTCATTTTTTGGTCTTCCATAGCCAATTGGCATAAAGTTTTCTAAATCTTTTAAATCTCCTGATTTTTCTTTCCATTCGCCTAAACTTTGCCATAACTCTCCCCTGTTATCACTAGGCATCCCTGGCCTCTTGTTTTTTACCACATCAAATACTTTTTCAACTGGAGCATTTATATGCCATTTCCCTGTCATATATGTTTTGTATCCATTTTTTTTCAATATCCTTGGCCAAGTTTTTGAAAGAGCTACGGAATCTTCTTTTTGAAGGAAATTAATGTGCTCTTTGGCCCTCCAAACAGATTTCCCTGAAATGATCATTGCTCTTGATGCGACACAAATAGCTCCATGCCAAGCCCCCATATTATAGGCATTTGAAAAAACAGTCCCATTAGCAGCAAGCTTATCTAAATTTGGAGTATATACCTCGTTGTTTCCTATTATTCCAACTGTATCAAATCTTTGATCATCAGTATATATAAAAATAATATTAGGTTTAATTGGTTCTTGGTTGCAAGATGTTAGAATCAAACATGCTAAAATTAAAATTTTAGAGATTTTCATTAACTTAATTTATTTCAAGTAAGATATAAATAAAGCGCTAACTTTTAAAACTATTGATCATAAAAAAAGAGAATTATGAGATTAGGTAAAATATTTTTTTATAGTAATTATCTTTACAAAAATGAATACTAAAAAAATAAAATACTATAACGAAAACAATGAAGACTTTGCTGATGTTTATATTGAGGCCCATTTAATATTTACATGTAGAGTTGCGGGTCTAGAAAATACGGGAGCAACTGTTATTCTACTGCACGGATGGCCTGAAACATCAAAAATGTGGTCTAAGCTACTCCCTTTTCTAAGTTCTAAAAACTATAGAGTAATTGCTCCTGATCAAAGGGGATATAGCAAAGGCGCTAGGCCATTAAAAGTCAAGGATTATTCTGCGCATAAACTTGCTCAGGACATAATAAATATTGCTGATTCTTTTGGAGCAAAAAAATTCCATCTTGTAGGGCATGACTGGGGTTCGGCAATTGGGTGGTATTTATCTGCATTTAATAAAAATAGAATTCTTAGCTTCTCTGCCTTAGCTGTCCCACATTTAGATGCCTTTGGTGATGCTATATTAAATGATAAAATTCAAAAGAAAAAAAGTGCATATGTAAAATTCTTTAGGATTAGATTTTTGCCTGAAATATATTTTAAGAAGTCTAACTATGCCAATTTAAAAAGAATGTGGACTAGTAGCGATAAAGAGGAAATTGAAAGTTATTTAAGTGTTTTTAGTCAAAAAAATGCTTTAAAAGCTGTATTAAATTGGTATCGTGCTACAAAATTAAGTGATCCAACAAAAATTGGAGATATTCATGTTCCAACCTTAATGATTTATGGGAAGAAAGATAAAGCTGTTGGCGAAAAGGCTGTAGATGAAACTGAAAAGTATATGAGGGCTCCTTATACCTTAAAAAAGACAAATTTATCCCATTGGTTAATTCAAGATTCTTTTGAATTAGTCTCCAAAGAAATTTTAAATCATATAAAAAATTATTAAGCAATTCTATTTCTCAGAATCATTGTAAAATATACAAAATCAAAAAAACTCTAATGTTAAGCCTACTTAACATTAATTTTTATATATTTGTAAAGTTAACTTAACATATAAAAATAAAATGAAACTTAAAATACTTAGAATTATGGCAATAATTACAGGATTAATTGGAACAACTTTGTTTAATAGATTTTTAGAAGGTGGCGCATTATTTATGTCCCTTATTCTTATTTGTTTATTACTATCAATTTATTTTATAGTAAAATCCATTTTAAACATCAAAACCAATACGGATATTTCAAAAAAAATGTTAAAGCATATTAATGATAGTGGTACTTTAGGATTAGCCTTGGGGTTTTTCTCAGCTTTTCTTGGTTTAATAACAGGCTTTGATGCTCTTGAAGCAACTGGAGAAGGGGATCCTTCTATAATAGCCGGAGGTTTAAAGGTAGCATTATTATCTCCTCTTTTTGGACTTTTTACTTTTTCAGTTTCTAAACTTGCAATACTAATTCTTCGAATAATTCAAAAATAAAACAATCATTATGACTTTATCAAAAAAAGAATTTTCAATTTTAATTGAGATTATATATTCAATTGTATTTGCATTAATATTCCTTCCTTATTTTTATGAAAATCAAGAAAAAACTCTGATTTTAATGGATGGTTTAATTGGAAAAACAATTCAAATTATAATATGTACTGTAATCTATTTTTCTATTGCCTATTCTGTATTAGAGGTTGCTTTTAAAAAAAAGGAGCCCAGAGATGAGAGAGATGATATGATAAATTCAAAATCGTATAAATTAGGTTATTTACTCTATGAATTCTCTTTATTCATTTTTATTGGATATGTATGTTCTAAATTTCAAAATAAAGAATTATTAAACCTCACAGGAAACCAGGAATTATATAATGGCTTTCAATTAACAGATGGTGGAATTGTTTTTTTTATTCTTGTACTACTTGTATTTATATCAATCATAAAGTCATTGTATCAGTTTTACTTATATAGAACCGTTTAAAATGATATTAAAAAATACCTTGAAAGAAGTCAGGCAGAAAAAGGGTTTAACTCAAGAAGAATTAGGTGCCAATGTTGGAGTCAGTAGACAAACAATTATTTCAATTGAGAGATACAGATATAAACCTACTTTAGAATTAGCCATGAAAATAGCACAGAGGCTTAATATTAAAATTGACAAACTGTTCTATTTCGAATAAATATTAGATCGTTTAAAATTCTTCCCAAAAATTTGTTGTAAATTTTTCTAAATACTCTGGTAATACCTTATTGTCTTCTTTTATGTTTTCAAAATCTTTGAATTCTATTGGGCTAGACTCAAAAACTTGAAGCTCTGTTACCCTTTCATTTTGCACAGCAAGATCTAGTCTAAATGAAATTTCATTTTGCTTCCTTCTTCCCTTTACATTTTTGTTTTTCTCAATTAATCTTATGGGCCTATCTATTCCAAATTTTTGACCAAAATTGACTTTAAAATATGACAAATTATATTTTTCATTATTAAATTTTGACAGTAAAATCTTCCCTTTACTTAAATATCTATTAACAGAAACTCCTAGAATTTTCAGTTTAAACAAAGGTCTTACGTTTTGAAAATCTAATCTAATTACAGCAAAATCTTCAGCATCAATATATAGAGTTCCTTCAAATTTAGATCTCCCTTTGGGAGTGCAATCTATTATATAAACCAGCTTATCCCCTAAATAATTTAATTTCGGATTTGAAAAATTATATTTATTTGGCTTTAATATAAAATTCAAAGAGGAATCTTCATTAAAGAAAGTATCCGCATAAAGTGATTTCAATAAATTCCTTTGATATTTAGCAAAATTCTCATTTCTTTTTATCTCTTTTTCTTCTACTTTCTTTAAGGATTCTAAATTTGTGCTGTCCACTTCTTCCAAACCATCAACGTCCAAGTCTCCGCCAAATATTCCAGATTTAATTTTAAAATATGAATCGGATTTCAAATTCTTTTTAAGAGATTCTTCTAAACGTTTGTTTAAAGATTGAAGCAGTTCATCTCCTTTATTATAAGTTTCTCTAGCCTTAACTAAATTGATTTTTTGATTTTCATCCTGATCATTTCCAAAATAATAACATAATGTTTCTAGCCCATAATTATCCTGTTTTGAAAGGTTTGCTAAAATACTATCTAAAAGAGAATTATCTATTTCCTGAATTGAAGATTTAAATTTATTAATATTAAATTTTTCAATTGTTCCTTTTGCCTTTCTGCTTAGAAAAATTTTGTTTTTGGTTATTCCTTTTTCATAATTTTTGTCAAAATTTTCAACAACTTTTTTAATAATTTCTTTTGAACTTAAATTTCGATTAGTTAAAATCACATCATTTAACACAATGGGCTTTGGCGGTAAAAAAACTATTGTGTCACTAAATTCATTTAAAGCAAAAGAAGCCTTTTTATATCCCATTGAAGAAATAAATAACGAATCCTGGTTTTTAAGTTCCCTTGTGATCAATTCAAAGATTCCATTTTCATCAGATATTATTCCTTTATTATTTGAAAAATACACTGTAGCATAAGGTAACGGAGATAATGAAACAGAATCTAATACTTTGACTTTTAAAGATTGTGAATGAATATTTAATGCAAATAATAATACAAATAAAGAGGATGCTTTTTTCATTTTTTGTAGAATTTAAATTTAAAACAATACTTATGAATGACAAAGATTTTTTTATATTTAACAGCATATGAATAAAAACAATTTAATTCATTTGATTCTCGCATTTATTGCTTTCATTTTAGCCTATTCAATCGCTTATTCAACTGGAATTGATCTGGTAAAACAAGTTGTTTTATATGCTTTTATAATTCAATGGGTCTTATTTCTCCCAGCCTATATTTTTCAAACTGAAAAGTTCTATGATTTGGCTGGAAGTTTCACATACATTTTTGCAATTTGTTATGTGTCCTACAGTTATTACTTGGAAAATGGTATTAATTTTGGCAATATTATTCTTGCCAGCGCAATAATAATATGGGCCATAAGATTAGGAAGTTTCTTGTTTTTTAGAATTCATAAGGCGGGAGAAGATAAAAGATTCCGTAGTATTAAGCCTTCGCCTACAAGATTTTTTATGACCTGGACCCTTCAAGGAATGTGGGTTTCTATTTGCTCAGCATGTGCTCTTACCGCTATTTCAACTTCAAAAGGCGTACACGTCAATAGTCTTCTATATGTTGGTTTAGCATTTTATTTAATTGGGTTTTTAATTGAAGTTGTTGCTGATAATCAAAAATCTAAATTCCGATCAAATCCAGAAAATAAAAACAAATTTATAACTACGGGGCTATGGTCATTATCAAGACACCCTAATTATCTCGGGGAAATAATTCTTTGGCTTGGGGTTACAATTATGTCAATATCCTCTTTAAGCGGATGGCAATTCATTACACTAATTTCTCCTGTTTTTACTTACATTTTATTAGTGTATGTTAGCGGGGTTCGTTTGCTAGAGGCTAGTGGGAGAAAAAAATGGGGACATTTAGAGAGCTATCAAGATTATCTTAAAAAAACCCCATCTCTTATTTTTAAATAAAAAGAAAGTCCCTTATATTGAATACAAGAAATTTTTTAAAAAAATCATACTATGGATAATTCAATTTCAAAAAATAAATTATTTACTGCATCCTGTATCTCTTTAATAGTAACTGCAATGACTTTTGCAATTAGAGCAGGCATCTTAACTGATCTAGGGGTACAGTTTGATTTAAATGATACTCAATTAGGATATGTAAACAGTCTTGCGTTTTTCGGATTTCCCGTAGCAACAGTATTTGGAGGACTTTTATATAATGTTCTTGGAGCAAGAAAATTGATGATTATAGCTTTTGTCTCCCATATTTTAGGACTTGTTATGACAATATATGCTGGAGGGTTTACAGCACTTTTAGTTTCTTCTTTTTTTATTGGTTTTGCAAATGGATCTGTTGAAGCCGCATGTAATCCTCTAATAGCTGATATGTACACAGACAATAGAACTGCAATGTTAAACAAATTTCATGTATGGTTCCCAGGAGGAATTGTCATTGGAGCATTAACATCTAAATTTATGACTGACTTTGGAATGGGTTGGGAGCTACAAATAGCTGTGATGCTTATTCCAACTGCAATCTATGGTTACCTGTTTTTTAATGAAGAATTTCCTGAAAGCGAGCATATAGAAACTGATACTAGTGTTAATATTCAATCCCTGTTTAATCCATTGTTTTTGTTTATAGCAGCATGTATGACATTAACTGCTATTTCAGAATTTGGACCTCAGCAATGGATTGAAAGAATTTTAGGCAACTCTGGTGTTAGCCCCATGCTTATACTTGCAATGGTAACGGGCATCATGGCTCTTGGCAGGTATTTTGCTGGTCCAATTATTCATAGACTTAACCCAATAGGTGTATTACTTATGTCTGCCGTATTAACAACAGCTGCTGTTTACTCCATGAGCATTGCAGAGGGGTCTATGATTTATTTTGGTGCTGTTTTATTTGCATTTGGAGTTTGTTATTTCTGGCCTACGATGATTGGTTTTGTTTCTGAATACCTGCCTAAAACAGGCGCTTTAGGAATGTCTCTTGTTGGCGGGGTTGGAATGCTTTCAAGTGCAATTTGGCAACCAGTTATTGGATCATGGCTTGATGCAGAAAAAGCAATTGCTTTAAGCTCGGGCGTTGCTGAAGATGCTGCTGAACTTATTGCTGGAAAGGCAGCTCTTGGAAATATGGCATATTTCCCATTAGCCTTAATTCTCCTTTTTGGGATTCTTTTTGCCTTTAGAAAAAAATTGGAAGAAAACAGAATTCCACAAGCAGGATAATTTTAAAAAAATAAAATGAGTAAAAAAATAAGATTAGGAATTTTAGGAGGAGGAGGAGATTCTCTTATTGGAATCCTTCATAGAATTGCTGCTAATATGTTTGATAAATATGAGCTTGTTGGTGGAGTGTTTAATCCAAATTATGATGACAGTATTAATTTTGCGAAAACTCTTAGATTAAATTCTTCCAGAATTTATAAAGATTATCAGACATTAATTGCTGAGGAATGTAAATTAGATCCTTCTGAAAGAATCCAGGCAATTTCAGTGTTAACTCCGAACTTTCTCCATTATCCTATGGCAAAACTATTACTTGAAAATGATTTTCATGTAATTTGCGAAAAACCATTAACGACATCCTATCAGGAAGCATTAGATTTAAAGAGAATAAAGGAAGAAAAAAATGCTGTTTTTGGTGTAACACACACCTATACAGGTTATCCAATGGTTAGACAAATGACCAAAATGATCTCTGATGGTGTAATTGGCAATATTCAAAAAGTCGATGCACAATATTTACAAGGCTGGTTAAATCCTATAATTCATGAAAAAGACAAAAGATCTTCTACTTGGAGATTAGATCCTGAAAAATCTGGATCAAGTTGTTGCCTTGGAGATATTGGAACACATGCGTTTAATATGGTTGAGCTTGTAACGGGAATGAAAGTAAATAAACTATTGGCCGATTTAAACACTTTATATGAAGACAATCCTATGGATATTGATGCTAATGTCCTCATTCAATTTTCTAATAATGCAAAGGGAACAATTAGGTCTAGTCAAATTGCAACTGGTGAAGAAAATAATCTCAGAATAAATGTCTATGGGAGTAAAGGAGCTTTAAAATGGGAACAAGAAAACCCTAATTATTTGTATCATCTTAGCGATGATAAGCCTCTCCAAGTTTTAAAACCTGGACACTCCTACAATTCTAATATTTCACTTGATGGGACTAAATTACCTCCAGGGCATCCTGAAGGTATTTTTGATGCAATGGGGAATATTTATAAAGGAGTGGCTAGAGCTATAAATGGTGAACCTTTTGATAAAGCTGAGTTCCCTCCAATTGAGGATGGGGTAAGAGGAATGGACTTTATTGAAAAGGCGCTTGAATCAAACTCAAAGGGAAATATTTGGGTGGAACTGAATAAATAAATACTATGAAAACAATAAAAGGCCCTGCTATTTTTTTAGCACAATTTGTTGGAGATGAAAAGCCGTTTAATAACCTGAAGAACATTTGCAAATGGGCAAAAGATCTTGGCTATAAAGCTGTTCAAATTCCTGCTTGGGATCAAAGATTAATAGATGTTGTGAAAGCTGGGGAAAGCAAAACTTATTGTGATGAAATTAAAGGAATTGTAAATGATGCTGGTTTAGAAATTTCTGAACTTGCAACACACCTACAAGGTCAGCTAGTTGCATCTCATTATGCATATGATAAAATGTTTGATGCTTTTGCTCCTGAAGAATTGCATGGAAATATTAAAGGGAGAACTGAATGGGCAGTAAAACAGATGAAGTCTGCTGCATCTGCAAGTAAAAATCTTGGAATCAATGTTATGGCATCTTTTTCTGGTTCACTTCTGTTTCATACCATTTATCCATGGCCCCAAAGGCCGGCAGGTTTAGTTGAAGCTGGATTTAAAGAACTCGCCAAAAGATGGAAGCCTATCCTTAATCATTGTAAAGACAATGGAGTTGAAGTTTGTTATGAAATCCATCCTGGTGAAGACCTACATGATGGTATTACTTTTGAAAGATTTTTAAAAGCTACTAACAATCATTCTTCTGTTAAAATTTTATATGACCCAAGTCACTTTATTTTACAACAAATGGATTATCTACAATACATAGATTTTTACCATGACTATATTAGAATGTTTCATGTAAAAGATGCTGAGTTTAATCCAAATGGCAAATCGGGTGTATATGGGGGTTATCAAGATTGGATTAATAGACCCGGAAGGTTTAGGTCTCCTGGAGACGGTCAAATAGATTTTAAAAGTATTTTTTCTAAACTAAGTCAATATAATTTTGATGGCTGGGCAGTCCTTGAATGGGAATGTTGTATAAAATCCCCTGAACAAGGTGCAAAAGAGGGGGTTAAATTTATTAATGACCATATCATTAATGTTACTAAACAATCCTTTGATGATTTTGCTGGAACAGGAACAAGTCAGGATGATATAAATGAAATATTAGGGCTTTAAACTAAATTTTATGAGAGTTTTGTTTACAATTATTTTTTTTATTTATGCATGTGGAGGTTCAGCATATAGCTGCGGAACAATAGACAGAAAATATGAAAAGAATGGAGAATATTTTTTTGCATTAATTCTCGTTGATGCTCAAGATAGTGATGATGGAAGAGTATATGGAGATGTTTCTGTTAGCAAAACCGTGTATCAGTTAAAAAATATTGGCGACGAGTATTGTATTGAAGAATAATTAAATTTAAAAATTATGGAAACTTATTCATGTGAAAAATGCGGAATGTCAGTAAACGCGACCTGTGGGAAATGTGATGTTCCTCTAGAAAATGGACATATAACCCTTGACGATGGTAGTGAAGTTCAGGTCTCTAAATGTCCTTCGTGTGAAGGAAAAATAAAATCTCCTTTATGTTGTGGGGAAGATATGACTTGCTCTGTATAATTTAAAGAGCAAAGACAGATCCTAGCTCCGCTACATTGTATCCTTTAGATTTTATTGATTTATAAGCATCTGATTCTTTATTAATAGCGGGGTTGGTGTGATTTAAATGAATAAAATAAATCTTCTTTTTATGTAATGCATTTAAATCATTAAAAAGTTCCAAGCTCTCAATTATAAAAGGGTGCGGGATTTCAGAAATATCTCTATTGTTTATTTCATTAGCATCATAAAAAGTTCCATCAATAAAAGCATAATCTACTTGCTTAATTAGCTCTTTGATTGATTTATCCCATTTATCCCATTTATCAATATCTGGAATAAATAACGCTACTTTGTCTGGTCCAATAATTTTAAACCCTACCGTTTCTGAATATTCATCTCTGTGCGGAACCTTTATTGGAGTTATTTTTAAATTTTCCGTTAATTTTTGTTCTTTTTCGTTTGACAGTTTTTTTAACTCTATATTTTTTAATTCTATCAGCTGATTCCAAGGTCCATTTGAAAGAATAAAATCTGCCATTTTTGGCATTAAGTATAAAGGAATTTTTGAAGTATGTGCTACTTCTCTGCCCAAATTGATAAGCCCTGAATAATGTCCAATATGTGCGTGAGTAATAAAAATTCCATTAAGGATTTTTGATTTATTATTAAGTAAATTCTTTAACTGGACTGAAATGTCTGGAGATGCCTCTATCAAATAATTTCTTTTTTCATTATTGTCCGAGACTCCTAAACTAACTACCCTTTTGTTGGAATATCCCCTTTCAAAAGACTCTTTACAACAATCCTTTTCACAGCCTAAGTGTGGCATTCCGCCATCCTGAAGGGTTCCTAAAATTTTTATTTCTACAACGTTTTGATCTATTTTATAAGCTCGTGGTTCTATCTTATGACAGCTGTATAATAACAGAAGAATGGTTATACAAAAAAATGCTATTTTTCTATTTAAATATGTCAACGCTTTAAAATTAATCAAACAAAGCTTTTAGTTCTGTTGCATCTTTTGGAGAAAGCTTGCCTGCTAACACTAAGCTTAATTGCCTTCTTCTTAAGGCTGCATCATATCTGCTTTTTTCCTGCTCTGTTTCTGGAATAATTTTTGGCACTTTTACTGTCCTTCCTCTTTTGTTTAAAGCTACAAAGGTGTAAATCGCTTCATTAACTTTGGTCTTTTTTGGATTAGTTTTATTTTGTTTCCATACATCAATGAAAACTTCCATTGACGAATTAAATGCTCTTGAAACTTTTGCTTCTATAGTTAAAATACTTCCGACAGGAACAGGTTCTCCAAACGCAACATTATTAACGGATGCTGTTACAACGATTTGTTCTGAATGTTTAATGGCGGCTATACTAGCTACTTTGTCCATTCTTGCTAATAACTCCCCTCCAAAGAGACTGTTTAGGCTGTTTGTGTCTCCAGGCATTACAACATCTGTTTGAATTGTTTTGGAATTTTCCGGGGTTTTGGGTTCCATTATGTAAAAAGGTTATTTGTTATTTAGATTCAAAAATCCACGCATCTTTATTCTCCTTTTTTTGAATGATCCTAAGCTCAGTCACTGCTTCATCTCTTTTTGAAAAACTCGTGAATGCAACGGGATTTAATCCTTTTTCATTTAATGCTAATCTAGAAGCATCATAACCTTTTCTCTTTAAATTTAAAACAAGATTTTCTGCATTTTTAGATATTCTAAATGCTCCTGCTATGATAAAATATTTTTTTTCTTTCATTTTAACATTTACTGTTAAAGATGGTAGTGTTCCAAAATTAAAAATGGCTTTTTGAACTTTTTCAATTGATTGTTCTCTCACAGCTTGTTCATATGCAACTTGTTGTTCTAGAATATTATTTTTTTCATTAATATAAATAGCTGAACCAAGCCCAACTACAAGCAGTGCCCATACAGCAGCTTGTTTGAAAAAATTGTTTATGCTTTTCTCAGGCTTAAAATATGTTGGAATAGACTCTTTAGAAAAAGAATCGTGTGATTTTTTGTCGCTTAATTCTGTTACAAAAACAGGGGGCAGTCCAAAAGATTCTTTCAAATGGTTGACTTGGTTGTTTGGAACAAAAGTAATATTGCCTTCTTGGTTTAAATAAAATTCTCCTAAGTTTTTTAAAACAATTGTTTTTGATTTAATTTTTTTTGACCATGATAGAACAGCATGATGAATTTCTTTAACTGCATCATCATATGATAAATCTAGTTTTTTTGAAAGATACTTTGCCAATAGCCCATCATTATCTCGAATTTGAGAATTAAAAGAAATTTGTTTTGAAGGCGGATAAAATTTTTCCTCTTTGTAGTCATATTGAGCAGATTTATAATTTCCTAGGAAGCTTCCAAAGCCTGGTACAGTAACACAATCGTGATCAAATAATAAATCGCTGATATAAACTGAGAGGTGCATAAATCAAAAATACATTTTTTTGATCTAAAACTCTACCAAAAGACTAAAATTATTAACAGCTAATTATATCCTAATTTTTGACGCACTCTATTTAAAACGCCCTGAGCAACCTTCTTGGCTTTATCAGCTCCAATATTCAATGCAGCGTCTATCTCGCTTAAGTTATTCATGTAATGATCAAATTTTTCTCTTTCATTTTTAAAATGATTTAGAATATAATTTAGTAATTCCTTTTTTGCATGTCCATAACCAAATCCCCCTTTTAGATAATTCTTTTTTAAGTCATCTACAGATTTATTGTCAGCAATTAATGAGTATATTTTAAAAACATTACAGTTTTTAAAGTCTTTTGGCTCATCAATTGGAGTACTATCAGTCTCAATAGACATGATCTGTTTTTTTAACTCATTTTCTGAAAGAAAAATATCTATTGTATTGTTTTTCGATTTGCTCATTTTTTCTCCATTTGTTCCTGAGACAGATTTAGTGTTTTCATTAATCTTAGGGCTTGGAATAACAAATGTTTCTCCATATACATTATTAAATCTTGAAGCTACATCACGTGTCATTTCTAAATGTTGTAGGTTGTCTTTTCCTACCGGAACAAATTCAGCATCATATAATAAAATGTCTGACGCCATTAACATGGGATATGTAAAAATTCCTGCATTTACGTCATGTAATCTGTCTGACTTATCTTTAAAAGAATGAGCTAATGTTAGTCTTTGATAAGGGAAATGACAAGATAGAATCCACGAAAGTTCCGTAGCAATTGCAACATCACTTTGTCTGTAAAAAATTGATTTATTAATATCTAGTCCAAATGCTAGCCATACCGCAGCAGTAGCGTAGGTGTTGTGTTTTAGTTGATTTGGATCTTTAATTTGTGTTAAAGAATGTAGGTCTGCAATAAACAAAAAAGATTCATTCTCTTTATCATTCGCCATTTGAATGGCTGGAATTATCGCTCCTAAAATGTTTCCCAAATGTGGCGTTCCCGTACTTTGAACTCCAGTTAAAATTCTTGCCATACAAATAATAATATCAACAAAAGTAATAGATTTAAAAAACATATTACTCATTTAGTTATTTTTACATAAATGGTAAGATTTATAAAAATGGTCTTGTGCGGCCTTTACAATGTGTGGTTTTATACACTGGCTAGTACTAGTATCATTATTTTTATTCCTGTTCTATTTGTAATGAGCTTAAAAGAAAGTTGGTATCCTTATTTCTTTTGGTGGGCTAGAAATATTTGGGCATCTATTATGTTATATGGCATGGGGCTTATTCCTAAGATTGAATATAACGAGCCCTTTGAAAAAGGCAAAAGCTATATGTTGGTTGCTAATCATAAAAGCATGATTGATGTAATGCTAATGCTTAAGGTCTGTAAATTCCCTTTTGTATTTGTTGGGAAAAAAGAGCTTTTAAAGCTTCCTATTTTTGGGTATTTCTATAAAAGAGTTGCTATCATGGTAAATCGCGATAGTGCCAAAAGCAGAAAAGCCGTATATGGGCATGCTGAAAGAAGGCTTAGTCAAGGGTTAGGCATTTGTATTTTTCCTGAAGGAGGAGTATTTGGGCCTGAAATTAAACTAGCGCCATTTAAAAATGGAGCATTTAGATTCTCTACAGACTTTCAAATGCCGATAGTCCCAATGTCTTTTTTAGATTGTGAAAAAAGATATCCCTATCATTTTGCTTATAACCATTATGTAGGTGGCCCTGGAATTTTACGAGTAAGGGTTCACAATCATATAAGCACTAAAGGCAAAGGGCGTAATGATATGGAAGATCTAAAAAAACAAGTTTATGATTTGTTGTGGAATGATTTAGAGAATTAGCTCTTCATGGCTTCTACAATTTTAGCCTCTAGCTCTTCACATAAATCTGGATTATCATTTAATATCCCTTTCACAGAATCTCTCCCCTGCCCAAGCTTTGTCTCTTGGTAGCTAAACCAAGATCCGCTTTTTTCAATAATTCCATAATTGACTCCTAGATCAATAATCTCTCCCATTTTAGAAATTCCCTTGCTATACATAATATCAAACTCACTGAGTTTAAATGGAGGAGCCACTTTGTTTTTAACAACTTTAACTCTTGTTTTATTGCCTAAAACATTTCCATTTGTATCCTTAATTTGAGTTGATCTTCTTATGTCAAGTCTAACGGATGCATAAAATTTAAGGGCATTCCCGCCTGTAGTTGTCTCTGGATTCCCAAACATAACTCCAATTTTTTCTCTCAACTGATTAATAAACATTACGGTACAGTTCGTCTTACTAATATTAGATGTTAACTTTCTTAATGCTTGTGACATTAATCTAGCATGAAGTCCCATTTTAGAATCTCCCATTTCCCCTTCGATTTCGCTTTTTGGAGTTAAAGCTGCAACAGAATCTATAACAATAATATCAATCGCTCCTGACCTAATTAGATTGTCTGCAATTTCTAATGCTTGTTCTCCATTGTCTGGCTGGGAAATAATTAACTCATTTATATTAACTCCTAGATTTTCAGCATAGAATCTATCAAAAGCATGTTCCGCATCAATAAAGGCTGCAATTCCTCCTGCCTTTTGACATTCTGCAATTGCATGAAGTGTTAAAGTTGTTTTTCCAGAAGATTCTGGACCATAAATTTCAACAACCCTTCCTTTAGGGTAGCCTCCAACTCCGAGAGCATAATCTAAAGTTAAAGATCCACTAGGAATAGATTCCACTTCTTCGGGGACAGAATCTCCCATTTTCATGACAGTTCCCTTGCCATAAGCTTTGTCTAATTTGTCTAAAGTTAATTGCAGTGCTTTTTGCTTGGAATCTTTGTTTGAACTCATAAATTTTTATAATTAGGTTGTAAGCTAAAGTACAATTAATTTGAAAGAACTCATAATGGAAAAAAGGTGATTTTTGTGATAAATATTAAAATATTACTTTCGCTTAATTAATGGAATTATATAATAAACTTAGTGCTAAACAAAGAGCGGTTTTAATTGAAAAAGCTGGAGGCAAAAGGCTTACTCTTTCTTTTTATAAATACCACAATATCAAAAATCCTAAATTGTTTCGTGACCATCTATATATAGCATGGAACAAAATAGATGTTTTGGGAAGAATTTATATCGCTCGTGAAGGAATTAATGGTCAACTTTCCCTGCCTTCAGAAAATTTTAAAAAATTTAAGAAGAGTATTGATGAAATTGACTTTTTAAAAGACATAAGGCTCAACATCGCGATAGAACATGACAATCTATCGTTTTTAAAACTAAAAATAAAGTTAAGAGACAAAATTGTAGCTGATGGATTAGATTCTTTAGATATAGACTTAACTAAATGTGGGGAACATTTAGATGCAGAAGAGTTTAATGCGTTGGTTGAAACCCCTGAAACTCTTGTTGTTGATATGAGGAATCATTATGAAAGTGAAATTGGTCATTTTAAAGGTGCAATATTGCCTGATGTAGATAGCTTTAGAGAGTCTCTTCCAATAATTGAAAAAAGCCTTGAAGAATACAAGGATTCTAAAAATATAGTGATGTATTGTACTGGCGGAATCAGGTGTGAAAAGGCAAGTACCTTTCTAAAACATAAAGGCTTTAAAAATGTTTACCAACTAAATGGGGGAATTATTGAATATACTCGGCAGGTAAAAGAAAAAGGTCTTCTAAACAAATTTTTAGGAAAAAACTTTGTTTTTGACCACAGAAGAAGTGAATCCATTTCTTCCGATGTAATTTCTAATTGTCACCAATGTGGAGAGAAATGGGACAATCATGTCAATTGTGCAAATGAAGCTTGTCACCTATTATTTATTCAATGTAAAAAATGTGCGGAACTATACAATAATTGTTGTTCTGAAGAATGTCAAAAAATAAATGCATTGCCCATAGATGAGCAAAAGCGTTTAAGAAAAGGCAAAGGAAATAGCAATAAAATTTTTAAAAAAGGAAGATCAAAAGTTTTAAAGTATAAGAAAAGTCCTTCATAAATAAGTTTTGAGTTCGGCTCCTAAATTTCCTAACTTTAAAAGCTAATACAAAATTCCTAAATGGGTTGTTCAAGTTGTAGCTCAAATTCTAATGGCACACCACTAGGGTGTAAAAACAATGGCACTTGCGGATCAGACGGATGTAATAAAATGACTGTTTTTAATTGGCTTTCCAATATGGACATCGTAATGGAAAAAGAAACTGCCAAAATAATTGAGGTTCGTTTTAAAAATGGGCGTAAAGAATTTTATAAAAACACGGATGATTTATCTATTTCCATAGGAGATTTAATCGTAGTAAAAGCTGAGAAGGGATATGATTTGGGGCATACCACTTTGAAAGGAGGATTGATTCCTATTCAAATGAAAAAAAAGCAAATAGATCCCAACAAAGAATTCTTTCCAATTTTAAGAAAGGCCACCCAAAAAGACATTGATATTTGGACAAAATCCAGAGAAAAAGAAGAGCAAATAAAAAAGATGTCTAGAGAAATGGCCATTAGATTAGAATTAAAAATGAAAATTTCAGACATTGAATTTCAAGGAGATGGATCTAAAGCAACCTTCTATTATACGGCAGTGGGAAGAGTTGATTTTCGTCAACTAATTAGAGATATGGCTAAAGAGTTTAAGATTCGAATAGAAATGAAACAAGTAGGATTGAGGGAAGAGGCCTCCAGGCTTGGAGGAATAGGATCTTGCGGGAGAGAACTTTGTTGCTCAACATGGCTTCATGATTTTAGGTCTGTTACGACTTCAGCTGCAAGGTATCAGCAGCTTTCTATAAATCCACAAAAATTGGCTGGACAATGTGGAAAGCTAAAATGTTGCCTAAACTATGAATTAGATTTTTACCAAGAAGCCTTAAAAGATTTTCCAAAATCTAATACAAAAATTTTAACTGAAAAAGGGATTGCTTATTGCCAAAAAATAGACATTTTTAAAGGTCTTCTTTGGTTTGTATATAAAAACGACAGTGTTAATTGGCATGAGCTTACTGCCCAAAAGGTAAAAGAAATTCTTAAAATAAATGCTGAAGGCAAAAAAATTAGCAGCCTAGAAGATTACGTGTTTCTACAAACCGAAGAAAGCCAAGAGTTTCAAAATGTTGTTGGTCAAGATAGCTTAACAAGGTTTGATAAGAAAAACAAGAAAAGAAAATTTAAGGCTAAAGCTATTAGAAAATGAAAAAATTAAGTTTCTTCTTTTGGGTTATATTATTTGCTGTGGCCTGCTCTTACTCTAGTCACCTTAATACTTATGAGTTTTCAAACGGCTGGAAAAACAATGAGATCGTTACTTTTGATTTTAAAGTGCCTGAAGACAAAGTAAATTACAACCTTTCATTATTATTAAGGCACAATAAAAATTATTCCTTTTCTAATATTTTTTTGATTACCGAGCTAAAGCTTGCTAATGGCTCTATATTAAATGATACATTGGAATATCAGCTGAGTGAACCAAGCGGAAAATGGTTGGGAGAAAAAACCCTTTCGCTGGTAGAACATAAGCTTCTATTTAAAACGGATATTGATTTAATTAAGGATAGTATTAATTATCTTTCCATTAGAAATTCAATGAGGCTAAATAATGTAATCTCTCCTATTGAAAACTTAGAAAATATCTTAGATTTAGGGTTATTAATTGAACCGTCAAAGTAAATGGCAGTAAAAAGTAAAAATTCCATTCCAAAAAAATATAGGCTATTCTATTATGGCTTTTGGATATTCTTTTTTATTGGTTTTTTAAGTGTTTTTTGGCTTTTTTACTCTGCATCAACTGGAAGACTTGGAGAAATGCCTGATTTTAGACAGCTAGAAAACCCAAATACTAATTTAGCAAGTCAAATAATCTCTTCTGATAATAAAGTCTTAGGAAAAATTCATTTTGGAGAGAATAGAACTCCAGTAGAATATTCTGATTTGCCTAAACATTTAATAGACGCTTTAATTGCAACGGAAGATGAAAGGTTTTATCGTCACTCCGGAATAGACTTTAAAGCAACTCTCCGCGCTATTATTTATTTAAATAAAAGAGGAGGAGCAAGTACTATTTCTCAGCAGCTTGCAAGACAATTATTTGTAGGGGTTCGTTCAAAAAATATTTTTGAAGCCATCACTCAAAAAGCAAAAGAATGGGTTCTTGCCGTAAGATTAGAAAGACAATACACTAAAGAAGAAATAATAACCATGTACCTAAATATTTATGATTTTGGATATAATGGTGATGGAATTAAATCCGCTTCCAACATTTATTTTGATAAAGAGCTTGATAGCTTAAAGATAGAAGAGTCCGCTGTTCTGGTGGGTATGCTCAAAAATTCTTCCTATTATAATCCTTTAAGACGTCCTGAGCTTGTCAAGTCAAGAAGAAATGTGGTTTTTGGTCAAATGAGAAAAAATAATCATTTAAGTGATCACCAATTAGACTCCTTGAAACAGCTTCCTCTTCAAGTTAATTACACCCCTCAATCGCACAGAGAAGGATTAGCTACTTATTTTAGAGCTTATCTTCAACAATTTATGAAAGATTGGACTAAAGAGAATACAAAAGAAGATGGCTCAAAATATAATCTGTTTTTGGATGGGCTAAAAATTTATACTACAATAAATTACGAGATGCAGCAATATGCCGAAGAATCTGTAAAAGAACATATGCCAAATCTTCAAAAGGAATTTTTTCTACAAAACACTCCAGAACTAAATCCAACTGCTCCTTTTTTAGAAATTGAAGAGGAAGAAGAAGAAATGATTTTTAAAAGGGCAATGAGAAGATCCGAAAGATGGCGTAAAATGAGAAATGCTGGAAAATCTGAGGATGAAATGTTTGCTTCATTTGAAAAGGAGGTGCCAATGACAATTTTTTCATGGGAGGGCAATATAGATACCATTATGAAGCCCATTGATTCTATTAGATACTATAAGCATTTTATGCAAGCTGGAATGATGTCCATGGAACCACAAACTGGACATGTTAAAGCTTGGGTAGGTGGAATTAATTACAAGCATTTTCAGTACGATCATGTAAAACAAGGGAAAAGGCAAATTGGCTCTACTTTTAAACCTTTTTTATATGCCACGGCAATTGATCAGTTAAAACTATCTCCTTGTGACTCATTGCCTGATGCAATCTATTGCATTGAACCAAATAAATACGGAAATCCTGAACCATGGTGTCCAACAAATTCTAGTGATAAATATGGCGGGATGAGGACTCTTAAAAATGCCCTTGCCAATTCTAAAAATACTGTTAGCGCTCAGCTAATGGATAAAGTAGGCCCAAAGCCCGTTGCTGATTTAGCTAGAAATCTCGGAATAGAATCTTTTATTCCTGATGTTCCTGCAATAGCGCTAGGCACTCCAGATTTGAGTGTATATGAAATGGTCGGCGCATATGGAGCTTTTGCCAATCAAGGGATCTATGTAAAGCCTACTATGATCACTCGAATTGAAGATAAAAATGGGGCGCTTTTATACCAATCGGTCCCTGAGACTAAAGATGTTATTAGTGCTGAATCTGCCTATGTTACTGTTAGTCTTTTGGAAGGGGTTACAAAATTTGGATCTGGAGCAAGACTTAGGCACAACATCCCAGAAGAAGAAAGAACCCCTGTGTATAGAGATGTAGTAACTGGATATCCTTACAGCTTTGAAAATCCTATTGCTGGTAAAACAGGAACAACTCAAAATCAAAGTGACGGATGGTTTATGGGTATGGTGCCCAACTTAGTAACTGGGGTTTGGGTTGGGGCAGAAGACAGGTCAACTCACTTTGAAACTATTGCCTATGGGCAAGGCGCAACAATGGCTCTTCCTATTTGGGGATTATATATGAAAAAATGTTATGAAAACGAAAGCTTAGGAATTTCCCTTGAAGATTTTATAGCTCCTGAAGAGCTAAATATTCCTATAGATTGTGAAAGCATAAAGCCTGTAGAAAATATTAATGACGACGCTGATGACATTAAGGGCTTAGGATTGTAAACTCTTTTTTTATATCTTAAAGCAATGAGTCAAAGGCTAATTTCTCTCGATTTTTTTAGAGGCTTTACCATTGCTGCAATGATTGTTGTAAATGATCCTGGCAGCTGGTCATACGTATTCCCTCCTCTTCGCCATGCAGAGTGGCATGGAGCCACACCAACAGATCTTGTTTTCCCTTTTTTCTTGTTTATTGTTGGGGTATCCATAGTTCTTGCGCTTTCTAAGATTAAAAACTCTACCTCTACAGTTTATTTAAAAATTATTAAAAGGACTATTATACTTTTTGGAATTGGAATTTTATTAGCTCTTTTTCCAAATTTTGATTTTAGCAATGTTAGAATTGCTGGAGTGTTACAAAGAATTGCGCTAGTATATTTTTTCTGCTCCTTTATTTATTTACACTCCAATAAATCCCATCAAATTTGGATTGGAACTTTTTGCTTAATTATCTATTGGATTTTTATGAAACATGTGCCTTTTGGAGATTCAGTTGTTGGGGTTTTAGAACCAGGAAATAACTTCGCTGCATGGGTAGATCAATTTATAACTCCTGGAAGAATGTATCGAGAAACGTGGGATCCTGAGGGGTTCTTTAGCACTATTCCTGCAATAGCTACTGGAATCTCAGGTATGTTTTGTGGGCATCTTATTTTAAACAAATCCAAATCTTTAAAAGACAAAATCATTGTGATGTATTTAGTTGGTAGTGTTTGTTTGTGCCTAGGTATGCTTTGGGATTTTAGCTTTCCTATTAACAAACATATATGGACAAGCTCTTATGTTCTTTTCTCCTCTGGTCTTGCTATGATTTTTCTAGCTAGCTGCATGTGGATTATAGACCATAAAAAGACCCATTCTTATACCAAATTTGGAGTAGTTTTTGGTTCCAATGCCATTTTTGCCTACGTACTTCATTCTATTCTTGGCAGGGTTTTTAGAATTCCTGTTATTAATGGAAATGGCATACAAAAAACATGGATGGA
>CAYSTA010000019.1:21547-31154 GCA_964433845.1 uncultured Flavobacteriaceae bacterium | reverse complement strand
GGGCTGGCTCAGGTGCAGGCTCTGGGTCAGGCTCTGGTTCTGGTTCTGGTTCAGGCTCAGTTTTTTTTTGTTCTACTAAATCCTCCTTTATTATTGGTTTTTCTTCTTCAATAGGTTGTTCTTCTACTAGAGGTTCCTTCTTTTTTCTCTTTATAAAGCCAAAAAGTTTTTTAAGAAATTTCATATAATAAATATTATATCAAATATATGAAAACAAAAAAAGCCACATAATGTGGCTTTTATTTATTTGTTTAATTTTTTTTATTTTTTGGCTAACCATTCATTTACTTTTTCAGGTAACATAATAGATTCAACAAAAATATAGGCTCCAGTTTTAGGACTTTTAACCATTTTTATTGCTTTTGTAAGTCTTTTATTACCAGTTTGTAATGATGCTACAGATTTTTTTGCCATAATCTATAATTATTTAATTTCTTTATGAACTGTATTTTTTTTCAAAATAGGATTAAACTTCTTTATTTCTAACCTATCAGGTGTGTTTTTTTTATTCTTAGTAGTTATATATCTAGAAGTACCTGGTAAACCAGAATTTTTATGTTCTGTACACTCTAAAATTACTTGAACTCTATTCCCCTTCTTTGCCATAATTAAATTCTATTAATTTTAGATTCTTTTAAAACAGCTGAAATACCCTTTTTATTTATTGTTTTAAGAACTGAAGTAGAAACCTTTAAAGTAATCCATTTTCCCTCTTCAGGAACAAAGAATCTTTTTTTAATTAGATTTGGCTCAAATCTTCTTTTAGTTTTGTTCATGGCTTTGGAAACATTATTTCCTACCAAAACTTTTTTTCCAGATATTTCACAAACTTTTGACATAATTCAGTCTTTTTAGACAGGGTGCAAATTAACAACTTTTTTAGAGTATTGCCAAATTTTTTAATTCCTAGTTAATAATTCAGAAAATAAGAGTTCTAATGCCTTATTTACTGTTTTATTTATATTCTTTTCTCTGTTTTTGCCAAAATTAAATTCAAAAGACTTAACATCATCAGGGGTTGCAATTGAAATGAAAATTTTTCCAATTGGCTGATCTGATTCTCCTTTTGATGGACCAGCATTACCTGTAGTAGAAATAGCATAATCTGATTTTAATAATCTTTTTGCTTCAATAGCCATTTCATTCGCTACTACTGAACTAACAACAGAATGTTTCTCTATTGATTTACTATTTACTCCTAAGACATCTTTCTTAACACAACTATTGTAAGCTATAATTGCTCCATTAAAGTAATTAGAAGCACCAGGAAAAGAAGTGAATCTTGAAGCTAATAAACCTCCTGTTAAACTTTCAGCTAAACTTACTGTTTGATTTGATTCAATAAGCTTTTTTCCTATTCTATTTTCAATACTAGTAATAT
Source organism: uncultured Flavobacteriaceae bacterium (assembly GCA_964433845.1). Taxonomy (GTDB): domain Bacteria; phylum Bacteroidota; class Bacteroidia; order Flavobacteriales; family Flavobacteriaceae; genus MAG-121220-bin8. The sequence goes on along the minus strand of CAYSTA010000019.1, from coordinate 29,773 downwards.
GTACCTTCATTAATTATTTAATTTTGATTGAAAAACACTCCTTATCATTAATATAACCTATTAATTTATCATTTTCATTAACTCTACCAACTCCTGAAGGAGTTCCAGTAAAAATAATATCTCCAATTTTTAATGTAAAAAATTTTGATATCCTAGAAATTAATTCATCTATTTTCCATATCATTTCTGAAGTATTACCTTTTTGTACAATATCACCATTCTTTGTAAGTCTAAAATCTAGATTATTTAAATTATCAATATTTTTTTTATTTATCCAATTGCCAATTAAAGCTGAACCATCAAAAGATTTTGACTTCTCCCAAGGTAAACTGTCTTTTTTTAATTTATTTTGAATATCTCTAGCTGTAAAATCTATCCCTAGTCCAATTTCATCATAATATTTGTGGGAGAATTGAGGAGATATTGCTTTACCAAGTCTATTTATTTTAATTAAAACTTCCACTTCATATTGAACATCATTTGAAAAATCAGGTATAAAAAAGGGTTGTTTATTTTGAATTATAGAAGTTTCAGGTTTTAAAAAAAGAATAGGAGAATCAGGCTTTTCATTTTTTAATTCATATATATGATCAAAATAATTTCTTCCTACACAAATAATCTTCATATTTATAACTTATTATTTAACTTATTTAGTCTTATCTGAGTAAGAACTCTTTTAGTATACATTGGAAAATCAGCATTTAGTAACCATCCAAAATAACCTGGTTCATTTTCTAAAACATATTCAACAGTTTTTCCCTTATGCTTTCCAAAATCAAAACAAGGAATATTATCATTGTTATACTTTATAAATCCTGCTAAATCAACATTTTTTCCTCTTTTAGAAAAATCAGACAAAAACTTAACATTATTTTCTAAATCAGAGTATTTTTCAATTTGAGATTCTAAAACTTCAAATGTTGCTATTGTATCTGTTTTAGAAGAATGAGCATTTTCTAAAGACTTTCCACAATAAAATTGATATGCTGCCCCTAATGTTCTTTGTTCCATTTTATGAAAAATGTTTTGGACATCAATTGTTAAAACATTTTCTAAACTAAAATCAATTTCAGATCTTAAAAGTTCCTCTGCTAATAAGGGAATGTCAAATTTATTTGAATTAAATCCTGCTAAATCACAATTATTAATCATTGATTTTACATCTGTTGCAATAGTTTTAAAATTGGGTTTATCTTTAATCATATCATCAGTAATCCCATGAATTTTTGAGACTTCTTTAGGAATAGGTATTTCAGGGTTAACAAGCCATGTTTTAGATTCTTTATTTCCATTAGGATATATCTTTAAAATAGAAATCTCAACAATTCTATCAACTGAAATATTAATTCCTGTTGTTTCTAAATCAAAAAAACAAATTGGTTTTGAAATTTTTAAATTCATTTTGTTTAAAAATTAAAATTTAGATCTATAAACCTAGATAAGTAAATCAGATTCCCAATTTTCTATTAAATCTTTAATTCTTTTAATAAACATCCCTCCCATTCCTCCATTTACAATTCTATGATCAAAACTATGGGATAATATGATTTTGTATCTAATTCCAACAAAATCACCTTTATTGGTTTCAATAACAGATGGAACCTTTCTTATTGCACCAAAGGCTAGGATTCCAAGCTGAGGTTGATTAATTATTGGAGTACCCATTAATGTTTCAAAAACACCTACATTACTTATTGTATAGGTTCCTCCTTTGACCTCTTCAGGTTCAAGTTGATTAATTCTAGCTCTTCTCGCTAAATCATTAACTTTTTTTGCTAACCCAATTAGACTTAATTGATCAGCATTTTTAATAACAGGTACTATTAAATTTCCATCAGGTAAAGCAGTTGCCATTCCAATATTAATGTTTTTTTTCTTTATTAAATTATAATTTTCTAAGCTTGCATTAAGCACAGGAAATTCTTTTAAAGCTTGTGCAACTAACATCAAAAAAATGGGGGTAAATGTTATTTTTTCTCTCTCTCTATCATAAAATATTTTTTTATTTTTCTCTCTCCATTCCCAAATTTTAGAAATATCTGCTTCAATAAAGGCCTGAACATGTGCAGATTCATTTTGACTCTTAATCATATGATCAGAAATCAATTTTTCTATTCTAGTCATTTCATAATTTTCTTCTTTATCTTTTTGACTTAAATCATAACCTTGTTTATCTTGAGAAGTTAATAAATCACCATTTCTTTTATTAAGAAATGAAAGCAGATCATTTTTAGTAACCCTTCCTTCTTTTCCAGTTCCCTTAATATTTTCTAACTCAGATTCTGTAACACCCTCTTTTTTTGAAATATTTCTAACTAATGGAGAATATATTTTTTTGCTTATAAATTCTTTTGGAGGGCTAGCAATCTCTTTTGCCTTAGAAGTTAAATTTTTGGTTTCCTTAACAGGATTCAAATTTATTTTTTCTTTTTTAACATCTTCTGTTTCAATAATCGCTAGTGGTTGTCCTACTTTAACTACATCATTTACCTTGCATAACTTTTCTATAAGAGTTCCTGAAACTTCACTTGGAACCTCAGAATCTACTTTATCAGTAGCAATTTCAATAACTAGATCATCTACAGTAATTTTATCTCCAATATTTTTAAGCCAATTGATTATGGTAGCTTCCTCAACACTTTCTCCCATTTTAGGCAATAAAAGTTCGAATTTTGACATTAAATTAATTTTTAATTTTTACAAAAATATCAAATAAAAAACTAAGAAATATTTTTTATTGAGTTTTCAAAAGGAATCCTTTTTATAATACTTCTTCCAAGTGTAACTTCATCAGTATATTCTAATTCATTTCCTACAGAAACTCCTCTTGCTATAGTCGTGATTTTAATTTTATTGCTTTCTAATTGTTTATATAGATAGAAGTTTGTTGTATCACCTTCCATAGTTGCACTCAATGCAAAAATTATTTCAGAAACATTATTATTAACCTTTTCAATTAAAGAAGAAATATTTAATTGATTCGGTCCAATTCCTTCAATAGGGGAAATCTTACCGCCTAATACATGATAAACCCCAGTATATTGACCCGTATTTTCAATTGCCATAACATCTCTAATATCCTCAACAACACATATAGTAGATTTATCTCTTTTACTGTTTGAGCAAATTTCACATAATTCATAATCAGAAATATTATTACAACTTTTACACAAAATAACTTTATCTATCAATTCAATTAATGATTTTGACAAATCCTTAGTTTGAGACTTTGGTTGTTGTAATAAAAACAAGACAAGTCTTAGTGCAGTTCTTTTACCTATACCTGGAAGTTGAGACATTTCATTAACAGCATTTTGAAGTAATTTTGATGAAAAATTCATTTTATAAAGATACTACTAGATTTTTTAAGAACCATAATTAGTATATTTGAAAAAGACTAAGTTTATATGTCATCATCTATTATTCTCTTTGTTATTATAGCATATTTTTCTGTTCTTTTTATTATTTCCCGTTATACAAAAGGGAAAGATGATAATGCAACTTTTTTTTCAGCAAATAAAGAGTCTCCATGGTACTTAGTAGCATTTGGAATGGTTGGAGCCTCATTGTCAGGAATAACATTCATTTCCGTTCCTGGTGATGTTGGAAAATTTGAATTCACATATTTTCAAGTTGTATTAGGATATATGTTTGGATATTTTATTGTAGCTCTTGTTTTACTTCCAATATATTACAAACTAAACCTAACTTCTATTTATGAATATCTAAAAGAAAGATTTGGCCCAACAAGTCATAAAACTGGAGCATTTTTCTTTTTTGTTTCAAGAATAATAGGAGCCTCATTTCGTTTATTTTTAGTAGCTATTGTACTACAACAGTTTGTCTTTGATTCATGGAATATTCCATTTGAAATTACTGTGATTATATCTATACTCTTGATTTGGATTTATACTTATAGAGGTGGAATTAAAACAATTGTTTGGACAGATACCTTGCAAACAAGTTTCATGCTTATTTCAGTAATTCTTTCAATTTATTTAATTAATGAAAGTCTAGATTGGAGCATTTTCGATTTTATTAATTCTGAAGAACTAAAAAACTATGATAAAATAATTGTAACAGATAATTTACTTGAAAGAAATCATTTTATAAAATCTTTTATTGGAGGAATTTTTATTACAGTATGCATGACCGGTCTAGACCAAGACATGATGCAAAAAAATTTAACTTGTAGATCGTTAAAAGATGCTCAAAAAAACATGATCGTTTTTAGCATAGTATTAGTAATTGTTACCTTTTTATTTATGGTTTTAGGTGCTCTATTATTTATTTATTCCAAAAAAAACAATATTGGTATTCCTTTAATGAATGGAATTCCAAATCCAGATTTACTATTTCCTGAAATAGCTCTTAATAGTGATCTAGGAATTATTATTGGAGTTACTTTTCTTTTAGGACTTATAGCCGCTGCATATAGTAGTGCTGATAGTGCCTTAACTTCATTAACAACTTCTTTTTGTATAGATTTTTTAGATTTAGAGAATAAGCCTAATAATGTTCAAAAAAAAATTAGAAAACAAACTCATGTAATGATGAGTATAATTTTAGTAATAGTCATTATTATTTTTAAGAATTATTTAAATACCAATGTAATTGATGGTCTATTAACTGTTGCAGGATATACTTATGGTCCTTTGTTAGGGTTATTTGCATTTGGAATATTTACAAACCATCAGATTAATGATAAGTATGTTTGGATAGTAGCTCTCTGTTCAGTAATAATTGTTTTATTTATAGGAAATATTCCCTCTTCAAGTTTAGGAAACTACAAAATTGGCTATGAACTTCTACCCTTAAATGGACTTATTACATTCTTGGGTTTAATACTGATTCGTAGAAAGTAATACCAATGTGCAGGCTTCAATGTAATCAATAGATTCTTTGTCTAATAATTGATAAAATTCAATATTTTCAGTTCCTGGATTAAAAATTACTCTTTTAGGTTTTAAAGATATTATATAATCATAATATTCTTTTTGTCTTTTATTGTTAATATATAATGTTATTGTATGAATATTTTTAAAACTTAATAGCTTTTTATGAATTTGGATATTATCTACTTTACCAGTCTTTAATCCAATAGCAAAAACTTCATTTCTTTTAATCTTAAGTTTTCTAATAGCTATATTAGAATAACGCTCAGAGTTTAATGAAGCCCCTAATACAAGAGTTTTCTTCACCATCTTATAATAACACTCCCCCAAGTAAAACCAGCTCCAAATGCAGCTAATACAATTAAATCTCCTGATTTTACTTTACCTTCATTATAGGCCTCTGTTAAAGCTATAGGAATTGAAGCAGCAGTAGTATTTCCATATCGCATTATATTATTATAAACCTTATCATCTGAGAGGCCAAGCTTACTTTGTATAAATTGAGATATTCTTAAATTAGCTTGATGAGGGACAAGTAAATCGATATCTTCTTTATTTAGTTTGTTTTTAATCAAACCTTCATTAATTACTTCTTGAAATCTTACAACTGCATTTTTAAAAACAAGCCTGCCATTCATATAGGGGAAATATGATTCATCATTAGGATCATTATCCTTTATTATATCATTAACCCATCTAGTACCAAAACCAGGTGCGAGAAGTGACAATTCTTTAGCATATTCACCCTCTGAATGTAAATGAGTAGATAAAATCCCTTTGTTATTATCAGTTTCTCTTGATAAAACAGCTGCTCCTGCCCCATCTCCAAAAATAACCGAAATTGTTCTTCCTCTAGTTGTTTTATCAATCGCACAAGAATGATATTCCGAACCAATTACAAGAATATTTTTATACATACCTGTTTTGATGAATTGATCTGCAACTGAAATACCATATATAAAACCTGAACACTGAGCTCTAACATCCAAAGCTCCTATAGTATCCATACCTAACATATTTTGAATCATAACTCCAGGACCTGGAAAAAAATAGTCTGGACTAAGAGTAGCAAATATTATAAAATCTATTTCCTCTTTTTTAAGACCTGAATTTTTGATTGCAATTTTAGCGGCTTTTAATCCCATTGTTGAAGTTGTATTCCCCGTATTTGGTTCAGCCCATCTTCTTTCTTTAACACCAGTTCTTTCCTGAATCCAAGCATCACTTGTATCCATAATCTTTGACAGATCATCATTAGTTACAATATTTTCTGGGACATAGTGACCCATCCCAATAATTCTTGAATTGAACATACTATTAGCCTAGTTGTATAATGCAATTTAAATAAAAATATGTAATGGTTAACATATAATGGAAATAAGCTTAATAAATGTCAATTTGTCACTAATAATGGTTTGGTATATGATTTGATTCTATGATAAAAAATAAAAATTATGGCTAAAGGTAAAATTAATGTATCTGTTGAAAATATATTTCCCTTAATTAAAAAATTTCTTTATAGTGATCATGAGATATTTCTAAGAGAATTAATTTCAAATGCAACAGATGCAACAGTAAAGCTTAAACATTTAAGTAGTATAGGTGAAAAGAATATAAAAATTGATAATCCCATTATTGAGATTAAAGTTGATAAAAAAGGTAAAAAGCTACATGTCATAGATCATGGAATTGGAATGACTGCTGATGAAGTTAAAAAGTATATTAATGAAGTTGCTTTTTCAGGAGCAGAAGAATTCTTAGAAAAATATAAAGATTCTGCAAAAGATACTGGAATTATTGGACATTTTGGACTTGGCTTTTACTCTGCTTTTATGGTATCCAAGAAAGTCGAAATAATCACGAAATCCTATAAAAATGAAAATGCAGCTCATTGGGTTTGTGATGGATCACCTGAATATTCTATTTCAAAAAGTGATAAAAAAGAAAGAGGAACAGAAATTATTCTTCATATAGATAAAGATTCAAAAGAATTTTTAGAAGAATCTAGAATTAGAAATTTACTTTTGAAATACAATAAATTTATGCCAATTCCAATAAAGTTTGGAACTAAAGAAATATCTAAAAAAACAGGAAAAGGGGATAAAGAAAAAGAAATAAAAGAAGTTGTAGATGATATAATTAATAATCCTAATCCTGCATGGACTAAATCTCCATCAGAATTAAATGAAGATTCTTATAAAGAATTTTATAAAGAATTATATCCAATGCAATTTGAAGAGCCACTTTTTAATATTCATTTAAATGTAGACTACCCCTTCAATCTAACAGGAATTCTATATTTTCCAAAAATTACTAATGATATAAATATTCAAAAAGATAAAATTCAACTTTATCAAAATCAAGTCTTTGTAACTGATAATGTTGAAGGAATAGTTCCTGAATTTTTAACTCTTTTAAGAGGGGTTATTGACTCTCCTGATATTCCATTAAATGTGTCAAGAAGTTATCTTCAAGCTGATGGAGCTGTAAAAAAAATAAGTAATTATATAACAAGAAAAGTTGGTGATAAATTAAACTCTCTCTTTAAAAAAGACAGAAAAGAATTTGAAAAAAAATGGAATGATATAAAAGTTGTAATAGAGTATGGAATGTTAAGCGAAGAAAAATTTTATGAAAAAGCTGAAAAATTTGCTTTATATCCAACAGTAAATGATGAATATTTTACATTAGAAGAATTAAAAAAGAAAATTTCCAAAACACAAACTGATAAAGATGGAAAACTCGTAATACTTTATACATCAAATAAAGATGAACAACATTCATATATTGAAGCTGCTAAAGATAAAGGGTATGAAATACTAGTACTTGATTCTCCGATAATTAGCCATCTTATACAAAAGATAGAAACAAGTAATGATAAAATTACATTCTCTAGAGTTGATGCAGATGTAATTGATAAGTTAATTAAAAAAGAAAATGAAGAACTTTCTAAGTTAGATGATAAAGAAAAAGAAAAACTAAAAAAAATCATTGAAGAAAATGTTCCAAAAGAAAAATATACTGTTCAGCTAGAGTCAATGGATAGTAATGCTGCACCATTTGTTATTACTTTTCCTGAATTTATGAGAAGAATGAAAGAAATGCAACAAAGCGGTGGGAACAGTATGTTTGGTAATATGCCTGAGATTTATAATCTAATTATTAATGTAAATAATCCTATAAATTCTGAAATACTTAAATCAAAGAGTAAAGACAAGAAGGAAAGATTAATCAAGCAATCTTTAGATTTAGCTAAATTATCTCAAAACTTATTAAAAGGAGAAGATTTAACTTCATTTATTAAAAGGAGTATAGATTTTATTAAATAAAT
>CAYSTA010000019.1:0-21447 GCA_964433845.1 uncultured Flavobacteriaceae bacterium | reverse complement strand
GAGAAGATTTAACTTCATTTATTAAAAGGAGTATAGATTTTATTAAATAAATATTTTTTTAAGTAATATAAATTTTAGCATATTTACAATCTAATAATTTTATATTGAAAAAATATTTATTTCTTTTTATATTCCTAGTTCTTAGCTGTTCAAGTGGTAAAGAAAAAATGAATGTAAATGTCACTATTGATGGATTCAAAAAAGGGAATATATACCTTCAAAAAATAAAGGATTCCATCTTAATAAATGTAGATTCTACATTTATAGATAATAAACGTCCAATTGTATTGAAATATGAGCTTAATTCTCCTGAAATTTTTTATATTAATATGGACATTTCAAAAAATGAAAATAGAATAGAGTTTTTTGGAGAAAAAGGTGAAATAAATATAAAAACTAGTCTTAAAAAATTTAATTCAGAATTCGAAGTTTCTGGATCTTTAAACGACTCTATTTACAGAAATTATCTTAATGTAATCCAAAAGTTTAATTATAATAGATTAGATTTAATTAAATCATCATTCAAGATGTCTCAAAATAAAGAATTAGATAGTATTGAATTAATTGAGAAAAAAATAGAAAATTTAAATAAGAGACAATATTTATATAGTTTAAACTATGCTGTAAGTCATGGGAATAGCTCTGTAGCTCCCTTTATTGCCTTAAATGATTTCTCCCAAAGCAGTAAAGTACTTTTAGATACTATTAATAATTCTTTAACTAAAGAAGTTCAAGAATCAAAGTATGGAAAAATGTTAAATGATTTTCTTAAATCTAAATAGATTATTTCATTTTAAATCTCCAGTGTATTTTACAAAATTTCTAGGAGTTTCATATAAAGTAACCTCTAAACTTTTATCATCTTCTATCTTGCTTCTTAATATGTTCCAAATAAAAATGCAAATATTTTCTACAGAAGGAACCACTTTTTTAAAATGATCTATGTCCAAATTCAAATTTTTATGATCTAAAATATCTTCTACCTCATTTTTTATAATTTCTTTTAAATATTTTAGGTCAATAACCATACCTGTTAATGGATTAATTTCACCAGTAACTCCAACAATTAATTCATAATTATGTCCATGAAAATTAGGACTACTACATTTTCCAAATTTTTCAAAATTTTTCTTATCACTCCATCCCTTTACAAATAATCGATGAGCAGCATTAAAATGAGCTTTTCTATAAAGTGTTACTTTCATTTATTTCAAATTTTTATAAAATTTTTCAAAAATAATTTTGAACCATACTGTATATATCTCTGGATTATCTAAAATATCTTTTCTTAATAGATCTAAATCTATCCATTTCCAATCACATACTTCTAATTCATTAATTATAGGATCCTTATTATATTTTCCTATTAAAACATGATCAAATTCATGTTCAGTTAATCCATTATCAAATTCTGCTTTATAAATAAAAGATAATAACGCTTGCAATTTTGTAACAATACCCATCTCTTCTTTAAGCCTTCTAATCCCTGCTTCTAATACATCTTCTCCATTTCTTGGGTGACTACAACATGTATTAGTCCATAATCCTGGAGAATGGTATTTGTTTAATCCCCTTTTTTGCATAAGAAGTTCATTACTATCATTTAAAATAAAAATTGAAAAAGCTCTATGTAGAATAGCTTTTTTATGAGCCTCAATTTTTTCCATCAAACCTAATTGATTATCATTTTTATCAACTAGAATCACCTTTTCACATAACATTTTTTAAAGTTACAAAATTTGAAATATTAAAGATTATATATTAAAAAACAATACTATTTTTGAAAATTAATTGTAGTATGGGATTTAAAGAAGAAGTTAATAAAAGAAGAACATTTGGAATTATTTCTCATCCAGATGCAGGAAAAACCACTTTAACAGAAAAATTGTTATTGTTTGGAGGAGCTATACAAGAAGCTGGGGCCGTAAAATCTCATAAAATTAAAAGAGGTGCTACAAGTGATTTCATGGAAATTGAAAGACAAAGGGGGATTTCTGTATCGACGTCTGTTTTAGCATTCTATTATAAAGAAATAAAAATAAACATATTAGACACACCTGGTCATAAAGATTTTGCTGAGGACACTTATAGAACTTTAACTGCTGTTGATAGTGTTATTGTTGTTATTGATGTAGCTAAAGGTGTGGAAGAACAAACTGAAAAGCTAGTCGAGGTTTGTAGAATGAGAAAAATACCTATTATAGTTTTTATTAATAAACTAGATAGGGAAGGTAAAGATGCATTTGATTTATTAGACGACTTAGAAAAAAAATTAAAATTCAATGTTTGCCCTCTAAGTTTCCCTATTGGAATGGGGTACGACTTTCAAGGTGTATATAATATTTGGGCAGATAATTTAATGCTTTTTGAAGAAGAAAATAAACAAAAATTATCTAAAAAAAATAATATATTAGATATTGACAATCCTAAACTAATAGAATTTATTGGAAAAAATGAATCTGCTAAATTAAAAGAAGAAGTCAATATTATTAAAGAAGTTTATCCTAGTTTTAACAAATCAGATTATTTAAGTTGTAAACAACAGCCTGTTTTTTTTGGATCTGCACTAAATAACTTTGGTGTAAAAGAGCTACTAGATTGTTTTATTAAAATAGCACCTTCACCAGTCCCTAAAGAAAGTTCTGAAAGAATAATAAACCCAAATGAATTAAAATTTTCAGGATTTGTATTTAAAATACATGCTAATATGGACCCTAAACATAGAGACAGATTAGCATTTATTAAAATAGTTTCTGGAATTTTCAAAAGAAATAAACCTTACCACCATGTAAGAATGAATAAAAAATTTAAATTTAGCAGTCCCAATGCATTTTTTGCAGAAAAAAAAGAAATTATTGAAGAATCTTTTCCTGGAGATATTGTAGGTGTTCATGATTCTGGAAATTTTAAAATTGGTGATTCATTTTCTGAAGGTGAAAAAATAAATTTCAAAGGAATTCCAAACTTTTCTCCAGAACATTTTAAATATATAAATAATAAAGATCCAATGAAATCAAAACAATTATCCAAAGGAATTGATCAATTAATGGATGAAGGTGTTGCTCAATTATTTATCCTTGAAATGAATGGAAGAAAAGTTGTAGGTACAGTTGGAGCTCTTCAATTTGAGGTTATTCAATATAGATTAGAACATGAATATGGTGCAAAATGTTCATATGAAAATATTAATATTTTCAAAGCCTGTTGGGTAGAAAATAAACTAAACTCAAATATAGAATTTAATGATTTCAAAAAATTAAAACAAAAATTTTTAGCAAAAGATAAAAGTGGAATGCTGGTTTTTTTATCAGATTCAGCTTTTTCTTTAGAAATGACTAAACAAAAATACCCTTCTTTAAATTTTCACTATAAATCAGAGTTTTAGTCATGCCTCTCCAGGAGGTCCAAAACTTAAAGAAACTGGTTGTTGATTGTCATAATCTTTAATCTCACCATTAGATTTTTCAAACCTAGAAATATTGTCATTTAAAGCTTTTGAAAATCTTTTAGCATGCTGAGGAGTTAAAATAATTCTTGATTTAACTTTTGCCTTTGGAACTCCAGGCATAACATTTATAAAATCAACTACAAATTCTGAAATAGAATGATTAATTAAAGCTAAATTAGAATAAGTCCCTTGAGCTAAATTTTCATCTAGCTCAAGATTTATACTGCCTTTTTTGTCTTTTGTTTTCATAACTATAAAGTTAACTAATTCTTTTAGCAGAAAAATATTTGAGTATCATAATGTCTTTATTTATGAACTTGTAGCTTTTGAAGCTAATAATTCTTCATATTCATCACTATAGCCAACAATAATGTCATCAAACTTTCTATTTCCAGTTCCAGCTGGAATTTTATGTCCAACTATTACATTCTCTTTTAATCCTTCAAGCCCATCAACTTTTCCATTAACAGCTGCCTCATTTAAAACTTTAGTAGTTTCCTGGAAAGAAGCTGCAGAAATAAATGATTTGGTTTGTAGAGAAGCCCTTGTAATACCTTGAAGGATAGGGGTCGCTGTAGCATTTACTGCATCTCTAGCCATAACAAGCTCTTTATCTTCTCTTTTAAGCAACGAGTTTTCATCTCTAAGCTCTCTAGCAGTAACTATTTGACCTTCTTTAAAGTTTTCTGACGCACCAACTGACTCAATGATTTTTTTGCTATAAAGATTATCATTTTCACTAATAAATTCATTTTTATGAATTAACTGGCCCTCTAAGAAAGTAGTATCTCCAGAATCTTCTATTTTAACTTTCTGCATCATTTGTCTAATCAAAACTTCAAAATGTTTATCATTTATTTTTACACCTTGTAATCTGTATACCTCTTGAACTTCATTCACAAGATATTGTTGAACTGCTGAAGGACCCTTGATATTTAATATATCGTTAGGAGTAATAGAACCATCAGATAATGGCATTCCAGCTTTTACAAAATCATTTTCTTGAACTAAGATTTGATTAGATAATTTAACCAAATATTTCTTAATCTCTCCAGTTTTAGATTCAACAATAATTTCCCTATTTCCTCTCTTAATTTTTCCAAAATTAACTACACCATCAATTTCACTAACAACTGCAGGGTTCGAGGGGTTTCTTGCTTCAAAAAGTTCTGTAACTCTTGGAAGACCACCTGTAATATCGCCAGATTTAGCAGATTTTCTCGGAATTTTAACTAATATTTCTCCTTCTTTTATCTTATCTCCATCATTTACCATTAAGTGAGCTCCAACTGGAAGATTATATGTCCTTATATTTTTTCCTTTATTATTATTAATTAAAAGGGTAGGAACAATTTTTTTATTCCTTGATTCCGAAATAACTTTCTCCTTAAATCCAGTTTGTTCATCAATTTCAACCTGATAAGTAACTCCCTGATCAATATTTTCATATTCAATTACTCCACCAAATTCTGAAATAACTACACCATTATAGGGATCCCACTGACAAACAACATCCCCTTTATTTAATTTGTCTCCATCTTTAATAAAAATAGTAGAGCCGTAAGGAATGATATTAGTGCTTAAAACAATGCCTGTTTTTTTATCTATCATTTTTAATTCACAAGTTCTAGATATAACAACATTTATTTTATTTCCATCGGAGTCTTTACTTTTAACTATTTTTAAATCATCCATTTCTGCAATACCATCAACTCTAACCATTAACTTGTTTTCCTCAGAAATATTACCTGCAATACCACCAACATGGAAAGTCCTTAAGGTCAACTGAGTTCCTGGTTCACCAATTGATTGAGCTGCAACAACTCCAACAGCTTCTCCATTTTGAACCATTTTACCAGTTGCTAGGTTTCTTCCATAGCATTTTGCACAAATTCCCTTGGGAGATTCACAAGTTAGAGGAGATCTTACTTCAACTTTATCAATCGATGTATTTTCAATTTTATTAACAATTTCTTCTGAAATTTCATTTCCAGAATTAACTATAATTTCATCTGAATTAGGATCATATATATCATGTAAGGAAACTCTACCTAAAATTCTTTCTCCAATAGATTCAACAACCTCTTCATTCTTTTTTAAAGATTCAACAGAAATTCCTCTTAAAGTATTACAATCTACATAATTAACAATGACATCCTGGGCAACATCTACCAGTCTTCTAGTTAAATATCCCGCATCAGCAGTTTTTAGTGCTGTATCTGCTAGACCTTTTCTTGCACCGTGAGTTGAAATAAAATATTCTAAAATTGATAATCCTTCTTTAAAATTTGAAAGGATAGGATTTTCAATTATCTCACCACCACCAGCACTTGCTTTTTTAGGCTTAGCCATTAATCCTCTCATTCCTGTAAGCTGACGTATTTGTTCCTTAGAACCACGAGCTCCCGAATCAAGCATCATATATACTGAATTAAATCCTTGTTGATCTTCACTAATTCTTTTCATTGCAAGCTCTGTTAGTGTTGCATTTGTAGACGTCCAAACATCAATAACCTGATTATATCTTTCATTGTTTGTAATTAGTCCCATATTATAATTAGCTATAATTGAGTCAACATCAACATTTGCAGCTGAAATCATTTCATGTTTTTCAGGTGGAATAATAATATCTCCTAAACTAAAGGATAACCCGCCTTTAAAAGCAAAAGAGAATCCCATATCTTTTATCTTATCTAAAAATTGTGCAGTTTCTGGAACACTAGTAACTTTAAGAATCCTTCCTATAATATCACGAAGTGATTTTTTTGTTAAAACTTCATTTATAAAACCTGCTTCTTCAGGAACAACTTCATTAAATAAGACTCTACCAACAGTAGTTTCAATAATTTTAAAAACTAATTTACCTTTTTCATTAAAATCCTTGGTTCTAATTTTTATCATTGCATTTAAATCTACTCTTTCTTCATTATAAGCAATATTTACTTCTTCATAAGAATAAAAAGTCAATCCCTCTCCTTTAACTTTATATTCATCAGTGGATTTTAATAATTTGGTCATATAGTATAGTCCCAGAACCATATCCTGAGAAGGAACAGTAATAGGAGAGCCATTAGCAGGATTTAAAATATTATGAGATGCTAGCATTAATAATTGTGCCTCAAGAATAGCTTCAGGCCCCAATGGAAGGTGAACAGCCATTTGATCTCCATCAAAATCAGCATTAAATGCAGTACAAACCAAAGGGTGTACTTGTACAGCTTTACCTTCAATTAAATTAGGTTGAAAAGCTTGGATACCAAGTCTATGAAGTGTTGGAGCTCTATTTAATAAAACAGGATGGCCTTTTAAAACATTTTCTAAGATATCCCAAACTAAAGGTTCTCTTCTATCAATAATTTTTTTAGCTGACTTTACTGTCTTAACTATTCCTCTTTCAATTAATTTTCTAATAATAAAAGGTTTATATAATTCAGCAGCCATATTTTTAGGTAGTCCACACTCATAAAGTTTTAGTTCAGGGCCACCAACAATAACTGATCTAGCTGAATAATCAACTCTTTTTCCTAAAAGATTCTGACGAAATCTACCTTGTTTTCCTTTAAGAGAATCAGATAAAGATTTTAAAGGTCGGTTTGCATCAGTTTTAACTGCAGATGATTTTCTTGTATTATCAAAAAGAGAGTCTACAGATTCTTGAAGCATTCTTTTTTCATTTCTTAAAATAACTTCAGGAGCTTTTATTTCAACAAGCCTTTTTAATCTATTATTTCTTATAATAACTCTTCGATATAAGTCATTTAAATCAGAAGTTGCAAATCTTCCCCCATCTAAAGGGACTAAAGGTCTTAACTCTGGTGGAATTACTGGAATAGCCTTTAATATCATCCATTCAGGTTTATTTTCCTTATTAATATTAGCATCTTTAAAGGACTCTACTACCTGAAGTCTCTTTAAAGCTTCCGTTTTCCTTTGTTTTGAAGATTCAGTATTAGCTTTATGTCTCAATTCATATGAAAGTTCCTTCAAATCAATTCTAGATAAAAGTTCAATTAAACATTCTGCTCCCATTTTAGCGATAAATTTATTTGGATCTTCATCATCAAGAAATTGATTTTCTGGGGGTAAATTGTCAACTATATTAATATATTCTTCTTCTGTTAGAAAATCCATCTTATTAACAGGTTCTCCTTCAATATTAACAGCCAAACCAGGTTGAATAACCACATACCTTTCATAATAGATAATCATATCTAATTTTTTAGATGGTAACCCTAGGAGATAACCTATTTTATTTGGTAATGAACGAAAATACCAAATATGAGCTACTGGAACTACCAAATTAATATGTCCTACCCTATCTCTTCTTACTTTTTTTTCAGTTACTTCAACACCACATCTATCACAAATAATTCCTTTGTATCTAATTCTTTTATACTTTCCGCAAGCACATTCATAATCTTTTACAGGACCAAAAATTCTTTCACAGAACAAACCGTCCCTTTCAGGTTTATGAGTTCTATAATTTATAGTCTCTGGTTTAAGGATTTCCCCTCTCGATGAAGCTAAAATTGTTTCAGGAGAAGCCAAACCTATTGATATTTTTGAAAATTTCTTAGACTTATTAATTTCAATTTTTCTTGACATAATAATTCGTTTTTTTTATTCTTCTAGTCTAATGTCTAGACCAAGACCTTTAAGTTCGTGCATTAATACGTTAAATGATTCTGGCAAACCAGGATCAGGCATCTTCTCACCTTTTACTATAGCTTCATAAGCTTTTGCTCTTCCTTGAACATCATCAGATTTAATTGTTAAAATTTCTTGTAAAGTACTTGATGCTCCATATGCCTCAAGAGCCCAAACCTCCATTTCTCCAAATCTCTGTCCACCAAATTGTGCTTTCCCTCCTAATGGTTGTTGGGTAATTAAAGAATAGGGTCCAATAGACCTTGAATGCATCTTATCATCAACCATATGCCCTAATTTCAACATATATATAACTCCTACAGTTGCTGCTTGATCAAACCTTTTTCCAGTTCCTCCATCATATAAATAAGTATGACCATATTTAGGAAGATCTGCTTTAGAAGTTAATTCATTTATTTGATCTAAAGTAGCGCCATCAAAAATTGGAGTAGAAAACTTTCTGCCTAATTTAAGACCTGCCCAACCTAATACCGTTTCATAAATTTGACCAATATTCATTCTTGAAGGAACTCCAAGAGGGTTTAAAACTATATCTACTGGGGTTCCATCTTCTAAGAAAGGCATATCTTCTTGCCTTACAATTCGAGCAACAATACCTTTATTACCATGCCTTCCAGCCATTTTATCCCCAACCTTAAGTTTTCTCTTTTTAGCAATATATACTTTTGCTAATTTTAAAATTCCTGGTGGAAGCTCATCTCCAACTGAGATTGTAAACTTTTCACGTCTATGCATTCCCTGAAGATCATTTTCTTTAATCTTATAGTTATGTAATAAAGAGACAACTAATTGATTATTTTTTTTATCAACAGTCCATTGACCGGAAGCTATATGAGTATATTCCTCTACTTTATTAAGCATTTTTAAGGTATATTTTTTTCCTTTAGGGAGTATTTCTTCACCAAGATCATTGAATATTCCTTGACAAGTTTTTCCATTCAAAATCAAATAAAGCTTTTCTACAAGTTTAGCCTTAAGAGCTTGAAATTTTTCTTCAAACTCAATTTCAAGTTCATTTAAAAGTTCTTTGTCCTCAGATCTTTTTCTCTTATCTTTAATTGGTCTAGTAAATAATTTTTTATCAATTACAATACCATTTAAAGATGGTGGTGCTTTCAAGGATGCATCTTTAACATCTCCTGCCTTATCTCCAAAAATAGCTCTTAATAATTTTTCTTCTGGAGTTGGGTCTGATTCTCCTTTAGGAGTTATTTTTCCAATAAGTATATCTCCAGGATGAACTTCTGCGCCAATTCTAATCATTCCATTCTCATCAAGATTTGCAGTAGCTTCTTCACTAACGTTAGGAATATCATTTGTAAGTTCCTCCATACCAAGCTTTGTGTCTCTAACATCTAAAGAATATTCATCAATATGAAGTGAAGTAAAAACATCGTCTCTAACCACTTTTTCTGAAATAACAATCGCATCTTCGAAATTATATCCCTTCCAAGGCATAAAAGCAACTTTTAAATTTCTTCCCAATGCAAGTTCTCCTTTTTTAGTAGCATATCCCTCACATAAAACTTGACCTTTTTTGACATCATCCCCTTTTTCAACAATAGGTTTTAAATTTATACATGTGCCTTGATTTGTTTTTCTAAATTTTACAAGAGAATATGTTTTTTCATCTGTATCAAAACTTGTTAATTTTTGATCATCTGTAAGTTTATATTTTATCGTAATCTTTTGAGAATCAACATAAATTACTTTTCCATCAAAATCTGCATTTATTAATACTCTAGAATCTGATGCAACCTGTCTTTCGAGACCAGTTCCTACAATTGGGGACTGTGGTCTTAATAACGGCACTGATTGTCTCATCATATTAGACCCCATCAAAGCTCTATTAGCATCATCATGTTCAAGAAAAGGAATAAGGGATGCAGAAATAGAGGCAATTTGATTTGGAGCAACATCAGTATAATTAACCTGACTTGGATCAACAACTGGATAATCTGCTTCTTGTCTAGCAATTACTTTTTCAGAAATAATTTTACCTTTTTTATCTTTTGGAATATTAGCTTGAGTAATTAATTTTCCCTCCTCCTCTTCTGCACTTAAAAAATTATAATTTTTTAAATCAACTACTCCATTTTCTACTTTTCTATATGGAGTTTCTATAAATCCAAGGTTGTTAACTTTGGCAAAAACACCTAATGAAGAAATCAAACCAATATTTGGACCTTCTGGAGTTTCAATTGGGCATAATCTGCCATAGTGAGTATAATGAACATCTCTTACTTCAAACCCAGCTCTTTCTCTTGATAGACCACCAGGTCCTAATGCAGAAAGCCTACGTTTATGAGTAAGCTCTGCTAAAGGATTTGTTTGATCCATAAATTGAGAAAGTTGATTTGTTCCAAAAAATGTATTGATTACAGAAGATAATGTTTTGGCATTAATTAGATCAATTGGAGTGAAAACTTCATTATCTCTAACATTCATTCTTTCTCTAATGGTTCTTGCCATTCTTGATAAACCTACACCAAACTGAGTTGAAAGTTGCTCACCAACAGTTCTAACTCGTCTATTTGAAAGATGATCAATATCATCGATTTCTGCTTTAGAATTAATTAATTCAATTAAATATTTAATTATAGTAATTATATCTTCCTTAGTTAAGACCAACATATCCATTTCAATGTTAAGCCCCAACTTTTTATTCATTCTATATCTACCTACTTCACCCAGATTATATCTCTGATCGGAGAAAAACAACTTATCAATAATTCCTCTAGCAGTTTCTTCATCAGGTGGTTCAGCATTTCTTAATTGTCTATAAATATGTTCAACTGCTTCTTTTTCAGAATTTGTAGGGTCTTTTTGTAAAGTATTATGAATAATGGCATAATCTGAAAATTGACCATCAATTTTATGAAGAAGAATAGTCTTTGTATTAGTTTCTAAAATTTCAGAAATATTTTCTTTATCAATTATAACGTCCCTATCTAAAACAATTTCATTTCTTTCAATTGAAACAACCTCTCCAGTATCTTCATCAACAAAATCTTCAAACCAAGAATTTAAAACCCTAGCAGCTAATTTTCTGCCTATATACTTTTTAAGACCAGATTTTGAAACTTTAACTTCTTCAGCTAAATCAAATATTTCTAAAATATCTTTGTCTCTTTCATAACCTATTGCTCTTAACAAAGTTGTAACTGGTAATTTCTTTTTTCGATCGATATAGGCATACATTACACTATTAATATCAGTAGCAAACTCAATCCATGAACCTTTAAAAGGGATAACTCTAGCAGAGTAAAGTTTAGTTCCATTTGCATGAAATGACTGGCCAAAGAAAACTCCTGGAGATCTATGCAATTGTGAAACTACAACACGCTCAGCACCATTAATAATAAATGTTCCACTTGGTGTCATATAAGGAATTACACCTAAATAAACATCCTGAACTATTGTCTCAAAATCTTCATGTTCCTCATCAGTACAAAAAAGTTTTAATCTTGCTTTTAATGGAACACTGTAAGTTAAACCTCTTTCAATACATTCTTGTATTGAATATCTAGAAGGATCTACAAAATAATCCAAAAACTCTAAAACAAATTGGTTTCTAGAATCTGAGATAGGAAAATTTTCTAAGAAAGTATTAAAAAGTCCTTCATCAGTTCTTTGATCTGATTTAGTTTCTAATTGAAAAAAATCTTTAAATGATTTGATTTGAATATCGAGAAAATCTGGATAATCGGGAATATTAGTAGCTGAAGCAAAGTTTAATCTATTTGTATTATTATGCATTGAAATCAATTTAAATTAAAAGAACGTTAAAAAACTATCTGGCACTAAAGACTTAACCCTAGTGCCAAGGGAGTTTCAAATGAAACTAAAGCGAAAAAGAATTATTTTAATTCTACTTCTGCTCCAGCTTCTTCAAGTGACTTTTTAAATCCTTCAGCTTCATCCTTAGAAACTGCTTCCTTAATGTTACTTGGCGCATTATCAACAAGTTCTTTAGCTTCTTTTAAGCCAAGTCCTGTCAATTCCTTTACAAGTTTAACCACAGCTAATTTTGAACCACCTGCTGCAGTTAATACTACATCAAATTCTGATTTTTCTTCAGCTGCATCTTCACCTCCTCCAGCTGCTGGACCAGCTGAAACTACTGCTGCTGCTGCTGGCTCAATACCGTATTCACTTTTAAGAATCTCTGCTAACTCACTAACTTCTTTAACTGTTAGATTAACTAATTGTTCTGCAAAATCTTTTAAATCTGCCATTTTTATAAATATTTATTGTTATTATTATTTTTAATTACTCTTTTTTTATTACTCTTTTTTATCTGCTAGAGTTTTTAAAACTCCTGAGATTTTTGATTTACTTGATAGTAAAGCTGAAATAAGGTTTTTACTTGGAGATTGTAAAATTGTAATAATTTCTCCAATTAATTCCTCTCTAGATTTAATATTAGCTAAAAAACTAACCTGATCATCTCCAAGATATACAACATCTTCAATAGATGCTCCTTTCAATATTGGTCTTTCAGATTTTTTTCTAAACTCCTTAATTAATTTAGCGGGGGAATTCCCAATCTCTGAATACATTAAAGCAGTATTACCAACTAAAACTTGATTTAATTCTCCAAAGTCTTTTTCAGATGCTTCCATTGCTTTTGCTAGCAAAGAATTTTTTACAACCGATAATTTAATATTTGCCTTAAAACAAGCTCTTCTTAATTTACTTGTATCTATAGCATTAAGACCTGAAGCATCTGTCATGTAAATATTAGTATTATCTGCTAATTCAGCAGTTAACCTTTCTATTACTTTAGATTTTTCTTCTCTTGTCATTTTTACTTTTTTAACTAAATATTAGTATCAATATTAATACCTGGACTCATTGTACTTGACATAGAAATACTTTTCAAATAAGTTCCCTTAGATGAACTAGGTTTTAGCTTAAGTATATTTTGAATCAACTCAAGCGAATTAGCATAAATTTTTTCTGAATCAAATGAAACTTTACCAATTGAAGCATGAATAATTCCCGACTTATCTACTCTAAAATCAATTTTACCTGCTTTTACATCAGACACAGCTTTAGAAATATCCATTGTAACAGTACCTGTTTTTGGATTAGGCATTAGACCTCTAGGACCTAAAACCTTACCAAGAGGACCTAATTTTCCCATAACACTTGGCATAGTAATAATCACATCAACATTTGTCCAACCATCTTTGATTTTTTGTAAATACTCATCAAGACCAACATAATCTGCACCCGCATCTTTAGCTTCTTTTTCTTTATCAGGAGTAACAAGAGCAAGTACTTTTACATTTTTTCCGGTTCCATTTGGTAGAGTTACAACTCCTCTTATATTTTGATCCGCTTTTGTAGGATCAACTCCTAATCGAATTGCTAAATCTACAGAAGCATCAAAATTATTAGAAGTAACTTCCTTCACAACTGATGAAGCTTCTTTTAATGAATATGTTTTAGTATTCTCAAATTTAGTTAAAGCAATTTTTCGCTTTTTTGAAATTTTTGTCATAATCTTAAATTAAAAAATTAAAAAGGGGCTTTTCCTTTCACTTTAATACCCATTGACCTAGCTGTTCCAGCTACCATTTTCATAGCAGATTCAATAGTAAATGCATTTAAATCAACCATTTTATCTTCAGAAATCACTTTAACTTGATCCCAAGATACAGTGGCAACTTTACTACGATTTGGTTCGCCGGATCCTTTTTTAATCTTAGCTGCTTCCAATAATTGTACTGCTGCTGGTGGTGTTTTAACAACAAATTCAAAAGACTTGTCCTTGTAAACTGTAATTGAAACAGGTAATACCTTACCAGGTTTGTCTTGAGTTCTTGAGTTAAATTGCTTACAAAACTCCATAATGTTTACACCAGCTGCACCTAATGCAGGTCCAACAGGTGGTGAAGGATTGGCAGCACCCCCTCTAATTTGTAACTTCAGTACTTTTTCTAATTCTTTAGCCATTATTAATATTTATTATCTCTTAAATAATTGGAAGCTATTTAAGAAACGATTTATATTGTAACATTTATATTTTTTCAACTTGCATATATGATAACTCCAAAGGAGTTTTTCTACCAAATATTTTGACCATAACCTCTAACTTTCTCTTATCCTCATTAACTTTTTCAACTGATCCATTAAAACCATTGAATGGGCCATCAATAACTTTAATATTTTCTCCAACAACAAAAGGAATTGCAATGTTTTCTGCTTCGGTCGATAACTCATCAACCTTACCTAACATTCTATTAACCTCAGACATTCTTATAGGAATAGGATCACCACCTTTTGTTTCGCCTAAAAATCCAATAACATTTGGCATAGATTTTATAATATGAGGAATTTCACCAGATAAATTTGCTTTAATCATAATATATCCAGGAAAATAAACTTTCTCTTTACTAATTTTCTTTCCTTTTCTAATTTGAACTACTTTCTGAGTAGGAACCAAAATTTCTTCAACAAGTTTAGAAAAACCAAGTCTATTAATTTCAGATTCCATATAAGATCTGATTTTATTTTCTTGACCACTAACAGCCCTAACAACATACCATTTTTTAATATCTGTATCGGTCATTTTTTTAATTAATAAATTCAAAATAAACTTTAATAACTCTTGATAGAATTGTATCAGCAATCCAAATAAGTAATGCAAAAATTATAGAAAAAACCAGTACAACTACTGTCAAACGTGAAAGTTCATTAGTTGGAGTCCATGAAACATGTTCTTTTAATTCTGAAAAAGACTCCTTAATGTAAGAAACTATATTCATTTTCAAATTTTGCACGGGTTGAGAGACTCGAACTCCCGACACCTGGTTTTGGAGACCAGTGCTCTACCAACTGAGCTAAACCCGTCTCTATTGGTGTCATTAAATACACCCTACATATTTAGCCACAAAAGGCACCCGCAAATTATGCAGACACCTTTTACGGATTTGTTTATTAATTTAATCTAAAATCTCAGTAACCTGACCAGCACCAACTGTTCTACCACCTTCTCTAATTGCAAATCTTAATCCAACACTACAAGCAATTGGATTAATTAAATCTACAGTAATAGTAAGGTTATCACCTGGCATTACCATTTCAACTCCTTTAGGAAGTTCAATATTACCGGTTACATCAGTTGTCCTAACATAAAACTGTGGTCTATAATTATTATGAAATGGAGTGTGTCTTCCACCTTCTTCTTTCTTTAAAATATAAACCTCGGCTTTAAATTTTCCATGAGGCTTAACTGAACCTGGTTTACAAATTACCATTCCTCTTTTAATGTCAGTTTTTTCAATTCCTCTTAAAAGAATTCCAACATTATCCCCAGCTTCACCTCTGTCTAAAATTTTTCTAAACATTTCAACTCCTGTTACAGTAGATCCAAGTTTTTCAGCTCCCATTCCAATAATATCAACAGCATCTCCAGTATTTGCAACACCAGTTTCAATTCTACCAGTTGCTACAGTTCCTCTACCAGTAATTGAAAACACATCTTCAACAGGCATTAAGAAATCTTTGTCAACATCTCTTTTAGGAAGTTCAATCCATGAATCAACATTTTTCATTAATTCCATAATAGTGTCGACCCATTTTTGTTCACCGTTCAAGGCGCCTAAAGCAGATCCTAAAATTACAGGACCATTGTCTCCATCATATTCATAAAAGTTTAATAAATCTCTTACTTCCATTTCAACAAGCTCTAATAATTCTTCATCATCCACTTGGTCTGCCTTATTAAGAAAAACTACAATTCTAGGAATACCAACTTGTCTTCCCAAAAGAATGTGTTCTCTTGTTTGTGGCATTGGCCCATCTGAAGCAGCAACTACAAGAATTGCGCCATCCATTTGAGCAGCACCAGTAACCATATTTTTTACGTAATCCGCGTGTCCAGGACAGTCAACATGTGCATAATGACGATTAGCTGTTTGGTATTCAACATGCGAAGTGTTAATAGTAATACCTCTTTCTTTTTCCTCAGGAGCATTGTCAATTTGATCAAAGCTTTTTGCTTCAGAAAGTCCTGCATCCGCTAAAACCTTAGTAATAGCTGCAGTTAAGGTTGTTTTACCGTGATCTACGTGTCCAATAGTACCAATATTTAAATGTGGTTTTGAACGATCGAAAGTTTCCTTTGCCATAATATATTGTTTTATTACTTTTAAAATGAGCGCAAATATATAAATTTTATATGAAAAAAATCAATAATAATGTATTTTTTTATCTCATATAGACTATTATTAAAATTATTAAAAAATAAAAAGACGATTTTGTAACAAAAATTGTGTCAAATTAATTGAATTTCATTGACTAATAAAAGTGATTTTTTTAATTTTTATTTTTAAAATTTTTATTCATTAAAACCCAATAATTTGGATCAAGAATAACATTCTTTGGTTCTCTATCTACATCAATTGCAAAGGAACTTGATTTTGCTTTTATTTCAATTAATTTTATCTGTTTTTTGTCATTTTCATAAATAATTCCTACTTCAATTGGCATTTGAAATAAACTTCCATCATTTTGAATTTGCATTAGATCAATTATTACCTGACTTTTCTTTTTATCATATTCCCAGCTTCCCTTTAATTTAAAAATTCCTGGTTTATATAGCCATTGATCAAAGAACAAACTCAAATCTTTGTTTGACACATTCTCCATAATTCTTTTAAAATCACTAGTTCTTACATTTAGGTCTTTATATTTATTATAATAAACCCTAATACCTTTCCAAAAAATTTCTGTTCCCAAAACACCTCTTAGCATGTGTAAAATCCAACTACCTTTTTGATAAGTTTGAGAACTTGTTACATCTTTCATGTTTTTTAAATTATCATGAACTATTCGATAATCTGGATTTTTTTTATAATAAGAATCAACACTTTTTTGACTTGATTTAAGCCCCTTTACAAACTCTTCTCTCCCATATTGGTGTTCAATAAACAACAAAGTAAAATAAGTAGCAAAGCCTTCGCTTAACCAAACATCGTCCCAATCAGATTGTGTTACAGAATTTCCAAACCATTGATGAGCAATTTCATGAATAACCACATTTCTCCATCGATGGTTACGATCTCCAACTACTGAATTGTCACCATATAAAATTGCTGAAGCAGCTTCCATACCGCCACTTACGCTATTTGATTGTATGTTAGCTAACTTTTCATATGAAAATGGACCTATATAATCACTATAAAATTCTAATACTTTTTTTGTAGGTTCAGCAAAATCATAAAATCCTTCATTTCTATCTTGTTTAAATACCCAAGTTTGAATTGATTTCCCATCAAATTCATCGACATATTGAACTGCAAAATCAGCAGCGCCTAAAACAAACAACCAAGTAGCAATAGGAACTGACTGCTTCCAATGTGTAACTCTTTTGTTGTCGTTCAAATTAGTTTCTTCTATTTTAAGGCCGTTGGAAACTATTTGATAATGATCAGGAGCTGTAACAATAAATTCACACATAGCTTTATCATAAGGATGGTCAATAGTAGCAAGCCAATGGCGGGTTAAATTTGGCCAATTATCACTAAAAAAAGTACGATCACCATATTTATTTTTTCCAATTATTAAACCAGTTTGCGGAATACCTTTATACTTAATTTTATATTTAGAAAATTGATTGACTAATGAAGGTTTTGGCAATTGTATAATCAACTCATTATTTTTATGAGAAAAACCTAATAAACTTCCATCAGATGATACTTCACTAACAATCATCCCTTTATTATCTAATTCACTAGAAACATTTATTAAGTCTAATCTTAAGTTTTTAACTCCAGATCCTACAAAACAAATATCTACAATTACTTCACAATTAATTTCATCTGACTTATCTGATAATTCTATATTAAAAACATAATTTAAAGCATTGACTTTAGGATTTTTCGGATAATTATCATCAAAAGCATATATATCCTTTGAAAAAAATATAATTGTAATTAAAAAAAATAATTGGAAGATTTTAAGTTTAAATAGTGTCATAATTTTACGGGATTTAACATCTTTAATAACGATTTAATTAATCAATCAAACTAGTATTATTAATATAAAAATTATCCTTAAATTGTTATAAGATCAAGTTACAAATAAAAATTACTAATATTAAAATAATTTAAAAAGGTAATAATGCATCTCAAAAAAATTCTTTTTATATCAACTATTATAATTTTATCAAATAAGACTATTCTATTTTCTCAAGAAAAAAATTATTATCAAACTGACTTTACAATAAGTGAATTTGAGGCAAGAAGGTCTAAAATTTTTAATGAAATTGGCACTAATTCAATAGCATTAATTCAAGGAGCACCAAGTGTTGCTGGTTTCAAACTCTTTAGACAAAGCAACACTTTTTATTATCTGTCTGGAATTGAAGAGGGGCACGCTTATTTATTATTAAATGGAAAAAACAAAAGTTCAACAATCTATTTGCCACGTAGAGATGAGAATAGAGAAAAAAGTCAAGGTAAAATTTTATCATCAGATGATGCCGATTTAATTAAAAAATTGACAGGTGTGAACAGAGTCAAATCTTTAGATTATTTAGGAAACGACTTGGTTGGAACAGGTCTTATAAATGGTCCTAATCCAATATTATACACACCATTTAGTCCAGCAGAAATGGGAAATGACAGTAGAGATGAAATATTACATGGACATGCTCGTGCTGCAGCTGACCCATGGGATTCGCAAACTACACGTGAATCTAGATTTAAAAAACTAATTAACGAACGTTTTCCCGAATTTAAAATAAGAGATTTATCTCCTTTACTAGATTCGATGCGTTTAATTAAAAGTCCGAAAGAAATAGAGGTCATTAGAAAAGCTACAGAAATTGCGGGCTTAGGAATAATTGAAGCAATGAGATCAACAAAACCTGGTGTTTATGAATTTCAACTAGATGCAGCTGCAAAATATATTTTCTATCAACATGGTTCACAAGGTGATGGATATCCTTCTATTATTGGAGGAGGATCAAATGCTTATATGGGACATTATTTTAGAAAAAAGGATGTTTTAAAAGATGGTGATTTAGTACTCATGGATTATGCGCCAGATTATAATAATTATACTAGCGATGTTACTAGAATTTGGCCTGTTAATGGAGTTTTTAATAAAGGACAAACAGAATTATATGAGTTTATAGTTTCCTATAGAGATGCTTTATTTAAATATGTAAAACCAGGATCAAATTCAAGTGAGGTCTTAAGAAAAGCTGCTGAAGAAATGAAAAAATATCTTATTGGAAAAACATTTTCAAAAGAAATTTATTTAAAAGCTGTTCAAAAAGCTTTATCATTTAGGGGGCACTTTCAACATCCCGTTGGCATGGCTGTTCATGATGTTGGCAGAGTTCATGGTGTAGATTTGAAGGAAGGAATGGTATTTACTATTGATCCAATGATATGGATTCCTGAAGAAAAATTATACATAAGAATTGAGGATGTTGCTGTAGTTACAAAAAATGGCGTTGAGAATTTAAGTGCTTTTGTTCCTTCAAAAATAAAAGAAATTGAAAAAACAATTAAAGAGAAAGGGTTAACTGAATTTAGACCCTCGAAATCTTTACCATTGAAAAATTAATGATAAAAAAATTATGATTTAATACTATTTAAAGAACACTAATTTCATAGCTATTACAGTTATAACAATTAGAAAGATTTTTACTAAAATATCAACCCAAAACCAAAACATTTTTTCTTTCCTTTTCATGGATGCTAATGTAAACAACTATGATTTTTTTCCGCTTTTGCTCCATAAAAATCCTAAGGGAATAAAAAGAAATAGAGCATATATATTAAACAACCATCCAATAAAAGGAACTAAAATAATTAGAGCAATTAAGTAGTCTTTTCTCATATTGCAAACATGAATATTAAAATAGTAAGTAAAATTCCAAATAGAGCAAAAATTCCTGTTAAGAAAATCAATCCTACTTTTTTTAATAGCCAGTAGGTAAAACGAAACCTTATAGACGGTATAAGGAGTTTTTCCCATTCTCTTTGTTTAAACTGATGTATCATAGATCTAAAGTTACTAAAAAAAATTCCCATTAATTGGGGACTTTGTTAGAATGTATGGTGTAGCGATATTTAAAGTTGGCTTACTAATTTAGGAATGTCAATATTGTTTTTTACTGAAAAATCTTCAAGTTCAAATGCCATAAATCGAATACTATATCTAAACTCAGCTATGTTGTTTTCTTTAAGTTTTTCAAATTCCTTATCGGACAGAGTAAACATTGCCCTAGCCCTATCGTTTACAAAATCTCTATAAGGGATAGAAGATAAAACTATAACCTCTCCATTATTAAGTAAAATCTTAAGTTTTCCAGCAATCTTATAGTCATTATTACTTGGCCTCATGTTTAAGATTACATATTTATGTTTGTCATCTTTTGCAAAACAAACATTAAAATCTTTTCTGTTATATGTAGATTCTACTTGAACAAGCTCAGTACTTTCAAAACTTTTCTCAGCCATTAAGATATATTCTTGCCCAAAAGAAACAAGTGGAATAAACAGCAATAATAGAATTAGTTTTTTCATACATACAAGTTACAATAATTTAAAAAGAGGAAGATATGCCTATGGTTTAGTCGCAGAATGGATTACAATTTGCAAAATTAATTAACTGAAATCCTCTAAAATTTGTTTTCGTATTCTTCCAGTTTTCCCCAAATATCAATAGCTGCTTCCACCCCTTCTTTTTCGAGATCTGTATTTACAAACAAAATTTTTCCAATCTTAGTTTCTGAATTAAAAAACATAAGAGTAGCTACTCCAGGATCTCCGCCTGTATGCCCAATTTGGTCTTTGGATGACATCCCCATAAATACTCCCATATTGTATTCATCATTGTAAGTACTACTGCTTCTATTTATATGAATGTCGTTGTTAAGTTTTGGGGTATATAACTCATTGTAGCTCTCTTTGCTAAGAACTAATCCGTTTTCATTATAGCCTGAAATTAATTCGATAAGATATTTACCCAAGTCATTTGATGAAGTTATCAATCCACCGTCTGGATAATTAACCAAATTATAAAAAGCTAATTCTGTTTTTGTATTCGCATATAGCTTTGTATGATTTGTGAAATCAACTTCACTTGAAAACCAGCCCGTGCTTGACATTTTAAGGGGCTCAAAAATGTATTCTTTTGTAAATAAATTAAAAGGCTTACCAACAGCATTTTCTATGACCAAAGCAGCTAAACCTGCACCAATGTTAGAGTATGAAAAAAATGTACCAGGTTTCTTTTTTAAAAAGTATTTTTTCTTGTACCATTCCCCGTCTGTACTCAATATTTTTTTTAAAAATTCATCA
>CAYSTA010000018.1:28076-31771 GCA_964433845.1 uncultured Flavobacteriaceae bacterium | reverse complement strand
TGCTCGTTTTTCCTGGTTGTTCTGAGTCAGGTGATGATGGCGATGACGGGTCAGGCTCTTCTCCTTCAATAACAATTCCTTTAGAAGTATATAAAAAGGTTTATGGCACAACCTCTGAGATTACAATTCAGGCAGGGTATGTTTATATAAATACAAATGGCGTTCCTGACCATAAAAGCCCTTATTTTAAAGATACAAAATGGCATGATGCAAAGTATGAGGCGTATAATTCTTCTAGTCCTAATAAATTTCATACGGGGAGTTTCAATATGAATCCTAATAGAATTTCTGAACTTAACATTTCTTTTAAAATTCCTAACTCCCCCTCTAAAGCGTCAACAAATAATCCTACCTCCATGGGGCCTATTGGCGTGTCTTTAAATGGCGTCCCTTTTTATAATCAATATGCTGGCCCTAATCAGCCTTTAACTCAAGAAATTAACTCCTTTGATAATTACAATGGTCACCCTGCCCCGCTGTCTCCTGGGGGAGAAAACGGTTCTTCAGGAAGATATCACTACCACATGGAGCCTTTCTGGCTTACTACTAATGCTAGCAAAGAGGCTCTTTTAGGATTTCTTCTTGATGGCTTTCCTGTGTATGGTCCAGAAGAAGGAGGCAAGATAATTGCGAGCTCTGATTTAGACTCGTATCATGGGCATATGTCTGCCACAAAAGAGTTCCCTAATGGGATTTATCACTATCATACCACTGGGGATGCCCCTTATATTAACGGAAGCGGATATTATGGATCGCCTGGAACGGTTAGTGAATAGCTCTCGTCTTCTTGTTTTAATGCTGCTCTTTGGCTGTTTTAACCCAAGTGAAACAATTCGGCTTAGCTCGTCGAGCCCCGAAATAGATCTTTTTAAAAATGTGATTCTGTACCAAGGCAGCCCTTTTTCAGGATTAATATATGAGATGTTCCCCTATTCGAATGACACGCTTTGGTCATGCCAATACAAAAGCGGGATGAAAGATGGGGTCTGGAAAAAATATTTTAAGGAGGGAGAAATAAAAGAAACGCGCCTTTTCAAAGAAAATAAAAAAGAAGGAAACTATCTTGGGTTTTATAAAGACGGCTCTAAAAACTTTGTCTTTCAGTTTAAAAATGGAGAATACAGCGGAACCAACAGGGTTTGGGCCAAAGGAGGCGTTCTTATTGAAGAGGCAACTTTTAAAGACGGCTACGAAAATGGGGTTCAAAAAAGATGGTATCTTAACGGGAAAATTAAGTCTAATTATATAATAAAAGATAACCGAAGATATGGTCTTCTTGGAACAAAAAATTGTGTTACAGTTTCTGACAGTCTTAAGAGCTCTTAGCGTTGTTTTTCTTGTTGTCTCTTGCTCTTCCGGGCCCGTTTCCGAGCTGCCCTATTATAACACGCCTGACTTTACGCCTCTTTTTTTAACCGAAAAACAAGCTGCGGAAACAGTAAGCCATACCATTCCTGATTTTGCGTTTTTAGACCAGCACAAAAACGTGTTTTCCTCAAAAACATTAGACGACAAGATTCATGTTGCTAATTTTATTTTTACCACTTGCTCTGGTATTTGCCCAAACATGACCTCAAACATGAAGATTGCTGAAAAAGTTTTTTTTAATGACTCTTTAGTTAAGATTTTGTCATTTAGCGTAACCCCCTGGATCGACAACTCGAAAAAGCTTCTAGATTATGCTAATTTTTATCAAATAACGTCTAACAATTGGCATTTTTTAACCGGTGACAAATCTAAAATTTATGACTTGGCTCGAAAATTCTACTTCGCCGAAGAAGATTTTGGCTTCACAAAAGACAGCACCGATTTTCTTCACACTGAACACTTTATTTTGGTTGACCAAAACAAAAAAATTAGAGGAATCTATAATGGCACGCTGCAGCTAGAGGTTGAACAGCTCGTAAAAGACGTTGTTGTTTTAAAAAGCTTGTTGTGATTTTTAAATATCTTTGTAATATCATAGGTTGGCATAAAAACTTAAACTTTAAAAACTGTAATGAATGAAATTAGACAAAGTCTTGAACGATTTTTATTTAAAGAATGGTCTGCCTGAAAACGGAGGAATCGCCAAGGACACTTTTCAAATCAACCTTGGGTTCATAAACATCCCTTTTCCAAACCCAAAATTCCGAAAAGATTTAACTCATGTTCATGATATCGAACATGTTTTGAATAATTGCGATACTTCTTGGAAGGGCGAAGGGTTTATTGCTGGCTGGGAGGTTGGAACCGGATTTTGGAAACATTTTCCAATTAGCATTTTTATTTTTCTGGCTTTTGGGTTTAGTTTGTGGTTACATCCAAAATCGGTGTTTAAGGGGTTTCATAAGGGGCTCAACAGTATTGGAATAGTTGATTTAGGGCTCAGCAAGTCTGATTTTATGAAAATGGATTTGGAACAATTAGTAAAAATCACTAAAAAAGAACAATATACGGAAATGGGGGTTTTGCAGTGGGCTGAATTTGTGTTTTGGTCGTTTGTTTCACAAATTTTTCTTTTCTTCCCAGTCGTCTTTGGAATTCTAGGATTGGCTTTATATTTAGACAAACTATAGGCGTCTCTTCTTCTTTTAATTCAGCAATTCTTATATTTAGATTGTGAAAAAACTTGAACGCAGCCTTTCTTTGCCATACGTAATTGCTATTAGCATTGGAGGAATGTTAGGAAGTGGAATTTTTGTGCTTCCGGGATTTGCTTCGGGTTTAGCTGGCCCCTCTGTTTGGTTAGCCTATCTGCTTGGGGCTGTTTGTGTCCTGCCCGCAGCTCTTTCTAAATCAGAATTGGCCACAGCTATGCCATCCTCAGGCGGCACCTATGTTTATATAGAGAGGGCGTTTGGCCCTTTGTTTGGAACTATTTCTGGAATTGGCCTCTGGCTTTCCTTGTTATTAAAAAGTTCTTTTGCTTTAATTGGGCTTGGGGCTTATTTAGCCGTATTGATCAATATAAACGATGAGCTAACCGCTTATGTTGCGCTGGGCTTCCTTTCTATTATTGTGCTGTTAAATATTTTTGGTGTTAAAAAGGTTGGAAAAGTTCAGCTTTATATAGTAAGCATCAGCCTTGCCTGTCTGGCTGCGCTTTTTTTTATTGGCTTTCCAAAAGTCAACCCTGATTATTTAGACCCTTTCATGCCTAATGGCAATATAGGCTTAATTTCTGCTATTGCTTTTGTATATATTTCGTATTCTGGCGTCATAAAGGTTGCCGCAATTGCTGGCGAAATAAAGAATCCCGACAAAAATCTTCCTTTGGCGATGATTCTTTCTCTTTTTTCTATTGCTGCTATTTATGTTTTTGTGTCTTTTATTTTAGCGGGGACTGTTAATCCTGATTCTTTGTCTGTTGACATAAGGCCAATTCATACTGCCGCTAAAAATGTGGGGGGTGATTACTTTGGTTATTTTGCTGCTGTAATTGGAGTTTTAACGCTTATGTCTGGCGCAAACTCTGGGGTTTTGGCATCCTCTCGCTTTCCTTTTGCAATGGCAAGAGACTTGTTGATGCCCAAGTTCTTTTCTAGAATCCATTCCAAATACCTGACCCCTGTTTTTTCCATTCTTTTTACTGGTCTTTTGATGACGCTTGTTATTCTTTATTTAGACGTGGTGAAAATTGCAAAGCTTGCTAGTGCGTTTATGGTAATGATGTTTATTTCTGTCAATTTTTGTGTTATCATCTTAAGAGAAAC
>CAYSTA010000018.1:0-27976 GCA_964433845.1 uncultured Flavobacteriaceae bacterium | reverse complement strand
CGGAGCTCTGTTCAGGCAGTAAACATAACTGAAGTGCCTAATCAAACTTTTTTAGAGGCCCTAAACCAAGATACTCCTAAAATTCTTTCTATCGAAAGGCGCCTTAAAAGGCTTTCCAAGAGGCAGGAGCTAAGCATTGACTTTGAGTCTGTGGTGACCCATGAACTCTCTCGCACCGTAGCGTGGCTAAGCGGACAAACCAACTGCGACTGGCTTGTAATGGGTTGGGACGGAAGGGCGCACAGCGGCATTCTTGTGCGAAACCCTATAGGCTGGCTTCTTGCACATGTTAATTCCAATTTTGCTTTATTTAAAGACAACGGCATTAAAAATATTGGAAAGGTTTTAATTGCGCTGCGGCCAGGCCGAAAAGACAAAAACTTCCTTTCCGTTGCAGAAAGGATTTGTCGTTTTTATAACGCTTCTTTGACCTTGCTTCATATCGTAACTCCATCGTTTTCTAAAGGAGCGGCAAAAAAAATGGAAGAAAAGTCTGCAGGCCTTTTGTCAGATTTAAAAGTAAAAACGGAGCTGCGGGTTGTTCAAAGCGAAGACCCTATGGGTTCAATGTCTGAGCTTTCTTCTGAATTTGATTTATTAATTTTAGGGGCTCCTGAACAGGACAGCTGGATTAATGTGCTTTTTGGCACTGGAAGAGACAGGTTTACAGAAAGTGCCGCTTGTTCTGTTTTAAGACTAACAATGAAAAGCTAATTCTTATATAAATGAAAATATACCCTATTGAGGCGGGAAATTTTAAACTAGACGGAGGGGCTATGTTTGGTGTTGTTCCTAAATCTTTGTGGGAAAAAACCAATCCTGCTGATGCCAACAACATGATTGACATGGCAACGCGCTGTTTGCTTATAGAAAACGGCGACAGGCTGATTCTTGTTGATGCTGGAATGGGAGACAAACAGTCGGATAAGTTTTTTAGTTATTATTATCGATGGGGAGAGCATGAGCTTGTTTCTTCGATAAAAAAAGCGGGATTTTCTTGTGATGAAGTTACGGACGTCTTTTTTACTCATCTTCATTTTGATCATTGCGGGGGGGGGACAATCCGTGATAAAAGCGGCTCTTTTTACAGGCCGTTATTTAAAAGAGCTAAATATTGGAGCAACGAAAATCATTGGCTGTGGGCTAAAAGCCCAAACGTTAGAGAAAAGGCCTCTTTTTTAAACGAAAATCTTGCGCCAATTGAATCCTCAGGCGCTCTATCTTACGTGGCCCAGCATAATTCTGGTTTTGCATTTAAAAAAGAATTAGGGCTTGATGTTTTGTTTGTTGATGGTCACACAGAAAAACAAATGATTCCTAAAATCACATATAAAAACAAATCTATTGTGTTTGCAGCAGACCTTATTCCAACCCTAGGGCACCTTCCTGTTCCTTATATAATGGGTTATGATATTCGGCCCCTGGTTTCAATGAGCGAAAAAGACCTTTTTCTTAAAGAGGCTGTTGAAAAAAATTATTATTTATTTTTAGAACATGATGCCCACAATGAAATTATTACTTTAAAAAACACAGAAAAAGGGGTTAGGCTAGACAAAACTTTTTCTTTTAATGAACTTTTTAATTGATTTATATGAGATCTTTTTTTTGCTTTCTATTCTGTTTTCCTATGATTGTTTTTTCTCAAAGCAACTGGCAGCAACATGTTGAATACTACATGGATATTAAAATGGACGTTTCTGACTTTACTTTTAAAGGAGATCAAAAGCTTATTTATACTAATAATTCGCCCGACACAATAAAAAAGGTTTATTACCATTTGTTTTTTAATGCCTTTCGGCCAGGCAGTCAAATGGACGTTCGTTCAAGAACAATTCAAGACCCTGACAGGAGGGTTGGTCGTAGAATTTTTGAGCTTGACAAAAAAGACTATGGTTCGCTAAACGTTGTGTCTTTAAAGCAGGGCGGTAAAAATATTTTCTTTAAACAAAACGAAACAGTGTTGTTGGCTCGTCTAAAAAGCCCTCTTTTGCCAGGAGAAAAAACCGAGCTTAAGATGGTTTTTGAGGGTCAGGTTCCATTACAAATTAGGCGATCGGGAAAAATGAACAAAGAAGGGGTTCATCTAACAATGACGCAGTGGTTTCCAAAGCTGTCTGAGTACGATTTTGAAGGCTGGCATCCTAATCCATATATTGGCAGAGAGTTTCATGGTGTTTGGGGCAATTACGCTGTTAACATCACAATTGACAAAAACTATGTTATTGGCGGTACAGGAAATCTTGTCAACGCTGATGAAATCGGCCATGGATATTCTAAATATCCTAAAAATAAAAAGGGGGAAGTTTTAACCTGGAGGTTTCTGGCTAAAAATGTTCATGATTTTGCGTGGGCTGCTGACCCCGACTATATTCATGACAAAGTCACTTCTAGTTCTGGCGTTGATCTTCATTTCTTTTATAAGCCCACTGTTAATGTGGAGGATTGGAAAAAACTGCAAGGCGATACTGTGGGGCTGCTAGATTATTTTGAAAAAAACATAGGCCCTTATCCTTGGAGCCAATATTCGGTTATTCAGGGTGGTGATGGGGGCATGGAGTATGCTATGTGCACAATGATAACTGGAAAAAGGTCATACCCAAGCCTCTTTGGTGTAACCGCTCATGAAATGGCGCACACTTGGTTTCAGCACATTCTAGCTAATAATGAGGCTAAGCATCCGTGGATGGACGAAGGGTTTACGGAATATATTACGTCGCTTGCTGAGGAGACTGTTCAAAATAGTTTTTCAGAGTTTCCTCACAAAAGCAGTTATGACAGGTATTATGCCTTAAGTCGATTTCAAGCACAAAATTCGGAGCTTGACTTAGAGCAACCTCAAACAGTTCATTCAGATAGATGGAACTGGAATTTTGCTTATGGAGCCTCCTCTTATAGCAAGGGGTCTGTTTTTCTTTCTCAGCTTGGGTATATTATCGGGAGAAAAAACTTGGCTAAAACAATTAAAAGGTATTATAATGAGTTTAAATTTAAGCACCCTACTCCCAACGACTTTAAAAGAGTTGCTGAAAAAGTTTCTGATTTAGAGCTTGAGTGGTATTTAAACGACTGGACAAGAACCACAAGTAAGGTTGATTATGATATTTCCTTATATGACCCGGACTCGAGATCCGTTACTGTTAAGCGTAAAGCCAGCATTCCTATGCCTCTTGAAATAGAAGTGTCTTTTGTTGATGGTTCCGCTGCCTTGTATTATATTCCTATAGACTTAATGCAAGGGGTCAAACCTTTTGATGACAACATTATTATGTTAAATGCTTGGGCGTGGGCCGCGCCTGAATATAGTTTTTTGGTTGAAGGAAAGAAAAGGGTAGTGAAAATCGAGATAGACCCTTCCAAAAGGCTTGCAGATATTGATCAAAAGGGGAACGTGCTTAAGCTTACAGAATGATACGATCATTAAAAAGCAAAGAAAAAATTAAAACCCTTTTTGAAAAAGGCTCTACAACAAAAGCAAAGGGCCTTATATTAAAAACGCACCGCTTTAAAGACGGTGAAATTAAGTTTGGAGTAAGCGTTTCTAAAAATCTTTTTTCTTCTGCTGTTGAAAGGAATTTGATAAAAAGAAGGCTTCGGGAACAAATTATTTCTTCTGGCTTTTTAAAAAACTTTTCAAAAGGAACGTCTTTTTTTGTTGTTTATAGCGCTAAATCCGTTGTCTCATCAAAAGAAATTAATGACGGTCTTAAAGAATTAACAAAAAAAATATGATCCCCTTTTAGTTTTTATACATCGCGACGTGCGGAATTCCATCTTCTAAATATTCTTCTCCTTTTGCTTTAAACCCGTGTTTTTGATAAAACCTTGATAGGTGAGCTTGTGCAGATATTTTTATTTTCTTGTCTTTAAATTTTTCTTGCATTATCCTTAGGTTTTCTGTTACTAGCTGGTGTCCAATCCCTCTTCCTCTATATTTTTTTTCGATTAGTGCTCTTCCAAAAGAAGCCTCATTAAAAAAGTCCCCCTCATCGAAAGCCCTACAGTATGCTATAATTTTGTTGTTTTTTCTTCCTAAAACGTGAATTGCTTTCTGGTCATAACTGTCTATGTCTTGGTATGCACAGTTTTGTTCTACTACAAACACTTTTGCTCTTAACATAAAAATTTCTTCTATCTCTTCGTTTGTAAGCTCTTTCCACGACTTGTTGTTCCACTCTATTTTTTCCAAACTTTATTTAGGGATTTTGTTTATTCTTGTTAAGTGTCTTCCTCCTTCAAATTCTGTTTTTATAAATATTTCCACCATTTCTATAGCCGCCTTTAACGAAACAAACCTAGAGGGAATGCTTAATATGTTTGCGTTGTTGTGTGTTCTTGCTAGCTGGGCTATTTCATTGTTCCAACAAAGGGCTGATCTTATTTTTTGATGTTTATTTGCCGTCATGTTTGCTCCATTTCCGCTTCCACAAATAATTATTCCCAGCTGGCTTTCTCCTTTTTCTATTTGGCTTGCAACGGGGTGTATGTGGTCTGGATAATCTACGCTTTCTTTCTCGTTTGTTCCGTTATTAATAACACTAATTTTTTTTGATTCTAAATATTTTATTATTTCTTTTTTGTATTCCGTTCCTGCATGGTCATTGCCGATAGAAATTTTCATGTTGTTTATTTTTTGTTTATTACTTGTTTGCTTTTTTTAATAACTCCCTTTTTTTGTTGTATTATTAAATTTAGTTCTCTTTTATCATTTTTTATTATTCTATTAATAACAATATTACTCTAATTATTAACAGGGTTTTTTATTTTATTTATTAACATTTTTTTAATTAACACCCTGTTTGTTTCTTTTTAATTATTTGATTATCAGTGTTTTTCTTAAAACTATGTGTTTATATTTTGTTAATTGTTCTTAAAATAATATAATATGCTTTTCTTATTATATATATTAACAGTCTATTATAATCTCTTAATTTAAATTTAAAAATATAATTAATAATAGTTATTTGTTAATTATAAAAATTTAAAAGAAGAACATAAATAAAAATTACCTTAGTAAATAAATAAAATGAATAAAAAAGGGATAAAAACAATTATTAATCACATACTCTCTTTTTTTATTTCTTCCCCAAAAAAGAAATTTAATTATAGACAAATATTATCTAAACTACCTTATGAAATAAATAAAAATAAAATTAAAGAGACATTGTTTTTATTAGAACAAGAAAAAAAAATAGAACAAATTAATCCTGGTAGCTATAGATTATTAAATAAAAAAAGTTTTTTAACTGGTATAATAGACAAAACAAACAAAGGTTCTGGATATATAATTCAAAAAAATGTAGAAAAAGACATTTATGTTTCAGAAAAAAACATGCTAAATTGTTTTGATGGAGACTTAGTGGAATTTGAAATCATTTCAAACAAGGAGGCAAAAATTATAAGGATAAAAGAACGAAGAAAAAAAAGATTTGTAGGGATAGTTAGAAAAGAAAAAAGGAATGTTTTTGTTTATACAACAGGAAAGAAAGATAAAGTAGAATTTTATATTAAAAACAAAACAAGAGCGAAAGAAGGAGAAATTGTGGTAGTGGAATTTAATAATTGGGAAAGGGAATTCCCCGAAGCAGACATTGTTAAAATAATAGGAAATCAGGGAGTTGTAGACAATGAAATTCATGCCATTTTAGAAGAATATAGTTTGCCATATAGTTTTTCAGAAAAACACAAAAAAGATGCGGCAGAATTAGTAAAACACCAATCGAATGAAGAATTAAAAAAAAGAAAGGATCTAAGAGATATAACAACTTTAACCATAGACCCGGAAGATGCAAAAGACTTTGATGATGCTATTTCAATTGAAAAAAGAGAAAACGAAACCAAAATAGGCATTCATATAGCAGACGTTTCACATTTTTTAAAAAAAGGAACAGACCTAGACAAAGAAGCGTATGTTAGAGGAACGTCCGTCTATTTAGTTGACAGAGTTGTTCCAATGTTGCCAGAATCATTATCAAACAACCTTTGTTCTTTAAGACCGAACGAAGAAAAACTAACATTTTCAATAATTTTTTCTTTTAGTAATCAAGGAAAAATAACAAAGAAGTGGGCGGGGAAAACCGTAATAAAATCAAACCATAGATTTAGTTATAAAGAAGCACAATTTATAATAGAAAACGAAGCAAACACGGTTCCAAAAGAAATTTCTTTAACAAATAAAGAATATAAAATTAACAACAAACTAAAAGAAGGAATTGTTTTATTAAACACAATATCTAAAAAATTAAGAAGACAAAGAATATTAAACGGGTCTATTTTGTTTAACAAAAAAGAGGTGGGGTTTGTTTTAAACAAAGAAAAGGAGCCGATAGAAACAAAAATAAAAGAAGTAAAAGACTCTAACAATCTGGTTGAGGAATACATGTTGTTGGCAAACAAGGAAGTGGCAGAAATTTTTTCCAAACATAAAAACAAAAAAAACGTTTATAGAACACATGACCTTCCTAATGAAGAAAAACTAATTTCTTTGGAAAGAATAGTTAAAAAGCTAGGGTATAATTATAAGTTTGATAATATAAAAAACATACACAAAAAAATTAACAAACTTTTAGAAGCAATAAAGAGCACCCCAGAAAAAAATCTTATAGACACACTAGTTATAAGAAGCATGAGCAAAGCAAAATATAGCACAAAAAACATAGGGCATTTTGGATTATCTTTTAAAAAATACACACATTTTACGTCCCCTATAAGAAGATATCCGGACATCATCGTTCATAGAAACCTTCAAAAAATACTTTTAGGAAAAGAAACTAAATCAAACAAAACACTAGAAGAAGAATGTTTTTATCTCTCAGAAAGAGAAGACTTAGCAACAAAAGCAGAAAGAAGCTCTATAAAGTTTATGCAAGTTAAATTTATGTCTTCTAAAGTAAACAAGCGGTTTGTTGGAACGATTTCAGGAATTATGGAAAGAGGCATTTTTGTTGAAATTAACCAAAACAAGTGTGAGGGGTTTATTAAAACAAAAGAAATTCCGAACGACTATTTTGTTTTTAAAGAACAAGAGCACTTAATGTTAGGAAGACATACAAAAGAAGAATACCGCCTAGGCGACGAAGTTTTAGTAAGAGTTAAAGGCGTAGATGAATATAAAAAAAGAATAGACCTATTATTAATAGAAAAACTTTAAATTTATATTCAGAAAAACCATGATAGAATTTATACCGGCAATTCCTATTGGAATTGTTCTTTCTTTTACTATAGGCCCCGTCTTTTTTACGGTTTTAGAAACAAGCATTAGCAAAGGAACTAAATCCGCAATTTTTCTAGATATAGGGGTTGTAATATCAGACATTGTTTTCTTTGCCATTGCTTTTTTTGGAACCAGCAGCCTCTTAAGTTCAATTGAAGAAAACACAAGCTCATGGTATTTTTTAGGAGGGGTTTTGCTTGCAACATATGGAGGGGTAAGTCTCATAAAGATTCTACAGGAAAAAAACAAAGAAGAAGACAAAAAAGGGGCAGCTATTGATGACGAGCCGAATTTTCTAAAATTAGCCATAAAAGGATTTCTTTTAAACATTATAAACGTCGTGGTCTTGTTTTATTGGGTTGGAATAATCCTTTATTTTGGCCCTCTGCTAGAAATGGAAAAACACAAAATAATTGTCTTTTTTATAGTAATTGTTGGAACATATTTTTGTGTTGACTTAGTAAAAATTTATTTAGCCCAGCAGCTTAAAAACAGACTTACAGACTCTGTTATTAAGGGCATAAAAATTATTGTTAATCTTTTTATTGTTATCTGCGGCCTATTCCTCCTTTACAAGGGGCTTTTATAAAATTACAAGCCAACCCTGTCCAGGCGCTAATTTATTGCCCCTTTTTTATAATGAGGTTACTTTTAGCCAACCATATGTCCCAAGCTGAACAAGCCCAACCCCAATAGCATACGCTAATACAAACTTAAGGAAACCAGACCGGCTAATGTCGTTTAGGAGCTTGGCAGAGTTTTTAAAGTCCCGGGAAGAAAGAGAACGAAACAGTTTTTTAAAAGACTCTTTCAATGGGCGTTGAGGACGCTCTACACGCAGAGTCCACTCAAAGTATTTGTGTAACAAAACATGTTCTAGCTTGTCATACCCCCAAAGAAAAACCCAAGCGACTATAGGCAGCAGGGTAAACTGTAAAATTATAAGCTCAGCCTTTTCCATGAGCATAAATATAAAAAAACAGTATTGAATAAAAAACCCCTCTTGAAAAGGAGGGGTTTGAGGCACCGAGCGGATTCGAACCGCTGTACAAGCTTTTGCAGAGCTCTGCCTAGCCACTCGGCCACAGTGCCAAAAGGAAAGCAAAAGTACATTTTTTTAAAATCAAGCCTCTCTTTTTTTAGAAAATTTTACCGACACCAGTTCAGCGTCTCCGTTAACAGGAGGAGAAAGCTTGCTTATAGAAACGGTGACTTGATTTAGACGAACCTCTTCTTGAAGAACCCTAGAAGCAACCCTGTTGGCAACGCTTTCAAGAAGCTTTGATCTGATAGCCATTTCTTCAAGCACTATTTTGTTTAAAAAAACATAATCCACCGTGTCTTTTAGGCTGTCGCTGTCAGCGCTCTTACTAAGCTCTCCCCTTACCCACAAGGTTACCAAATAGTCACTTCCAATAATTTCTTCTTCTTTTAAACACCCGTGATATGAATAACAACGAATGTTTTTTAAACAAATTTCAAACATAATTAACAAAGATAAATAAAGAATAAGAGAGAGGAATTTTTTAACTTTATATTTTATTTTGAGCATTGACCGAATCAAAAAATTTTATTGAAAACATAATTGAACAGGACCTTAAAGAAGGATTTTCCCCCTCAAAAATTAGACTAAGGTTTCCTCCAGAGCCAAACGGATATCTTCATATTGGGCACGCTAAAGCAATTGCAATAAATTTTGGTCTAGGAGAAAAATACAGCGCTCCAGTAAACCTTAGGTTTGACGACACCAACCCAACAAAAGAAGAAGCG
Source organism: uncultured Flavobacteriaceae bacterium (assembly GCA_964433845.1). Taxonomy (GTDB): domain Bacteria; phylum Bacteroidota; class Bacteroidia; order Flavobacteriales; family Flavobacteriaceae; genus MAG-121220-bin8. The sequence goes on along the minus strand of CAYSTA010000018.1, from coordinate 18,996 downwards.
GAGTATGTGGAGGCAATAATAAAAGATGTTCGTTGGCTGAAATATAAGTGGGACAAGATTACGTATTCATCAGATCATTTTGACAAATTATATAAATGGACAGAAGCCTTAATAATACAAGGGAAAGCATATGTTGATTCTCAAACCTCCGAGGAAATAGCAAAACAAAAAGGAACAACAACAAGTCCAGGGACAAACAGCCCATACAGGAACAGGCCTTCAGAGGAGAGTTTAAGCATTTTTAGAGAAATGAAAAACGGGAAACACAAAGAAGGGGCTCATGTTTTAAGAGCAAAAATTAACATGGAAGACCCAAATATGCTTTTAAGAGATCCGGTTATGTACAGAATAATCCACAAATCACACCACAGAACGGGAGACAAGTGGTGTATTTATCCAATGTATGATTGGGCTCACGGACAAAGCGATTATTGCGAGCAAGTATCACACTCTTTGTGTTCCTTAGAGTTTAGGCCGCACAGAAAACTTTATGATTGGTTTGTCGAAAACCTTAAAGCCCAAAAAGATGTGGCCCTCCCCCTTTTCCCAAAACAACGAGAGTTTGCGCGCCTAAACTTGAGCTATACAATAATGAGCAAAAGGAAATTAGCGGAACTAGTAAAACACAAAAACGTTACCGGATGGGACGACCCCAGGATGCCAACACTTTCAGGGCTTCGAAGGAGAGGATATACTCCAGAATCAATAAGAGCTTTTGTAGAAAAAGTGGGGGTAGCTAAACGCGAAAACCTTATAGACGTTTCTTTATTAGAATTCTGCGCAAGAGACGACCTTAACAAAACCGCAAACAGAAAAATGGTGGTTATAAGCCCGCTAAAGCTTACCATAACAAACTACCCCAAAAACAAAATTGAGCAAATAAAATCTGAAAACAATCCAGAACAAGAAAGCGCAGGCTTTAGAGACATTCCTTTTTCAAGGCACCTTTATATTGAAAAAGAAGATTTTAAAGAGGAAGCAGGAAGAAAATTTTTCAGGCTAACAGTTGGCAAGGAGGTAAGGCTTAAAAGCGCATATATCATAAAGGCGGAAAAAGCGATTAAGAATAACAAAGGAGAAATAGAAGAAGTTCTTTGTGTTTACGACAATAAAAGCAAAAGTGGAAGCGGAACAGAAGAAAGTCAGAGAAAGGTAAAAGGAACCCTACATTGGGTTTCGCAAGACCACGGACTTCCTGTAGAAATAAGAGACTATGACAGGCTTTTTTTAACCCCAACTCCAGGAGACGAAACAGGGGACTTTTTAAAAGACATAAACCCTGAATCATTAAAAAAAAGAAATGGGATTGCAGAACCTTCTTTAGCAAACGCAAAACCAGGAGAGAGCTTCCAGTTCCAAAGGAAAGGGTATTATGTTGTGGACAGGGACAGCTCAACAGGCAATACAGTTTTTAACAAAACTGTTGGCCTTAGAGACACATGGAAAGCCTCTTGATTATTCTGTTTTTTTCTTTCCTTTTTCTCGTTCACTTGCTTTTTTCATTTCCTCTCCAATTTGATTGCTTGCCGTAAATGAAGCCACCATGTTATTCAGCATTTCAGACCCTGCCTGAGGAGAATTGGGCAAAAGAATAAGGTTGCTGTTGCTTTCTGCGCCAACAGACTGAAGAGTGTCGTAATGTTGGGTGACAACAATTAAAGCGGAAGCCTCTTGAGAGTTAATGTCTACGTTGTTTAAAACCTTAACAGAGTCTTCAAGGCCGCGCGCGATTTCTCTTCTTTGGTCTGCGATCCCCTGACCCTGGAGCCTTTTGCTTTCTGCCTCAGCTTTAGCTTTTTCAACTATTAAGATACGCTGCGCGTCTCCCTCAAATTGAGCAGCAACCTTCTCTCTTTCAGAAGCATTAATTCTGTTCATCGCCTCTTTTACTTGCAGATCAGGATCGATGTCTGTAACAAGAGTTTTGATTATGTCATACCCATAATTAAGCATAGCCTCGTTTAACTCAGACTTTACTGCAATTGCGATGTCGTCTTTTCTTTCAAAAACGTCGTCAAGCTTCATTTTAGGGACCTCGGCCCTAACCACATCAAAAACATATGAAGTAATTTGGTCTTGGGGAAAGTCTAATTTATAAAAAGCGTCATAAACCTTATCTTTAATAACCTTATACTGAACAGAGACCTTTAGCTTTACAAAGACATCATCCTTTGTTTTGGTTTCGATTACTACATCTAGTTGCTGAATTTTTAAACTAAGCCTTCCCGCAATTCTGTCTATTATTGGAATTTTCATTTGTAGGCCAGACTGACGAGTGCTCGTGTATTTTCCAAAACGCTCTATGAGCGCAGAGGTTTGTTGTTTGACCACAAAAAAAGTTCCAAACAAAAGAAGAATAACAAAGAAAATTATTAAAGGCGTAAAGAATGACATAAGTTTTTAACGTTAAGATTATGGCTTCTAAAGTACAAAGACCATGCCGCATTACAAAGCTATTTTTTTAAATAATTTGCAAGCGCCTCAACCCTTTTAATAGCCTCGGCCTTTTCAATAATCTCTACAATTTCAAAAAGGCCTGCGCCAGACAACTCCCCTACAATAGCGATTCTAATTAGGCCCAGCACTTTTCCAAAACTTAAAGACATGTCTTTAGCAAAAACCTCCACATCAGCCTTTAGATAAGAAGCAGAAAAAACAGATGAATTCAAAAAAATTCTAGCCACAGCCTTTAAGATTGTTAAACTGTTTTTGTCTGCCAGCTTGTTAAGACCGCCTTCATCATATTCTTTTGGAGACATGAAAAAATACATAGACAGCCCTAATAGATTTGTCATAAAATCAAGCCTTGGTCGAATCAAATCAATAATTGCTGGAATTTTTTCTTTTTTATAAGAGACCCCTTTTTCCATAAGTCTTTCCGTTAGTTTTTTGCCTAAAAAAGCGGAATCAGCCATCTGTATATGCTGTTGGTTAAACCAGGCTGTTTTTTCTGGATCGAACCGGGCGCCAGAGCTATTAAGGCCTTTTGTTGAGAAAGCACGTATTAACTCAGCTAAGGAAAAAATTTCTTTTTCAGATCCAGGGCTCCAGCCTAAAAGTGCGAGAAAATTTATCGTTGCTTCAGGAAGATACCCCTTTTCTCTGTACCCCTCTATTTCCTGGCCCTGTGAGACCCATTTTATAGGGAACACCGGGAAGCCAAACTTGTCCCCGTCTCTTTTGGAAAGCTTTCCTTTTCCTTCTGGCTTTAATATAAGGGGCAGATGAACAAACTTCGGCTTTTCCCAATCAAAAGCCTCATACAAGAGCCAGTGAAGCCCTAACGAAGGCAGCCACTCTTCTCCTCGTATAACATGAGATATTTTCATCGAAAAATCATCTACAACATTTGCAAAATGATAAGTGGGGTTTCCGTCGGATTTATACAACACCTTGTCATCGAGAGTGTTTATTGGAAAAACAACCCTTCCTCTTAATGCGTCAAAACAAACAACCTCGCCTTTATCAGGCGTTTTAAACCGAACGACATAGTCTTTCCCCTCATTTATTAGCTTTTCTGTTTCCTCTTTTTTTAACGACAAGGAATTTTTTAGCTTTAGCCTATTGTGGGGACTGTATATAAAAGTTTTCCCTTTTTTCTCATGGGCCTTCCTGTGTCTGTCTAACTCTTCTTTGCTGTCAAAAGCATAATATGCAGAGCCTAAAGAAATCAGTTTTTTTATTTTCTTTCTATAAAGGGAGCTTCTTTCGCTTTGCCTGTAAGGCCCCTCATCAACGCTTAAGCCACACCAGCCTAATGAATCTAAGATGTGTTTTTCGCTTCCTTCAGCATATCTTTTTTGATCTGTGTCTTCAATTCGAACTATAAAATCCCCATTGTTTTTTTTTGCAAAAAGATAATTAAACAGAGCTGTCCTAAGCCCACCTATATGAAGGGGGCCTGTTGGGCTTGGAGCAAACCGCACTCTAGTTCTTTTAGACATAGAAATTTTTTACTAAAATACACCGTTGACAAGACTTTTAATAGCTTTTATGTGATTTTCATTCTTTCAGGCACTAGCGGGTTCATTATTTTGAACCACAATGGCGGCACCATAGACAAAAGAATTGAGACGGGGTATCCGTAAGGCAGCTGAGGACTCTCCTCATGGCAATCTAGCAGCTGATATTTTTTTGAGGATTTATAATGGTGGTCACTGTGTCGAGTAAGCTCATAAAGCACAATCCTTCCAATGCTATGATTAGAATTCCAAGAATGAATTTTTTGAACTCGCTCATATCTTCCAGCAGCATTTTTTAGCCTTCTAAGCCCATAGTGTTCGATATAGTTTATGTTTTCAAGGAATAAAAAAGAAATTACCCCTACGGCTACAGCAAAAACCGTCCCTTTTAGTGAAAACAAAAAGAAAACAAGAGCTAAATATGCCAATTGTATTAAAACATACCAGGCCATGTCATTTTTTATAGAAAAAAAGCCAGATCCAGATCTTTTTAAAAGCTCTTTTTGTTTTTTCCAGGCATCAAAATACTGCTTTAAAACAGACGTTACCCAAAAAGAATATATGGACTGATTGTATTTTGCAGTAGCGCCATCTTCTGGCGTCCCTACCTTTAGGTGATGTCCAAAATTGTGTTCAATATAAAAATGCATATATAAGCAGGGAATATAAAGCACCTTGCTTAAGGTTCTGTCAAAAAGAGACTTTCTGTGACCAAGCTCATGCGCAACGTTAATCGCGTTTGTAGCCAACAGGCTCCCGACAGAAAAAGAGAGGCCGACCAGTTCAAGCGCGGAATATTCAATAGTTGAGACATTTATAAGAGCCCAAGAAAGCAAGCCAAAAACAATAGGAAGGTTAAGATAAAGCATTATATCAAATATTTTTTGAGCCCCTTTAGTTTCTGACTCATTCGAACTTAGGTTTTGGGAATCTTTACCAACCAGCATTTCGATTATTGGTATAATAACAAAAGCAAACAAAATGGTAGAAAAAGTAAGCCACCCTCTTGATCCAATAGCAACAATAGTTGCCAGGGGGACTGTATATGCTGCCAGGTATTTAAGGTCTTTCATCTCCCTAAAGATAAAAAAACATAATCAAGTTTCATTATGTCTTACAAGAGCCTATATTTGCAAAAAAACACCCTATGCCAATAGAGTATGTTTATAACACAGATTTTGCTCTCAAGAATGAGAGCTCAGTGTCCTCGTGGATTAAAGATGTTATTATCTCTGAAAAACACACTTTAGGAGAGCTGGTTTTTGCTTTTTTCAACGACAACGACTTAAGGCAAATAAACATTAAGCATTTAAAACGAGACTATTATACGGACGTTATTTCGTTTGCTGCTTCAGACTCTGGCATAGTAAACGGAAACATAGCCGTATCTATTGATAGAGTTAGGGAAAACGCGAAGACATATAATTCTTCTTTTGAAAACGAACTTTACAGAGTTATGGTTCATGGCGTACTTCATTGTGTCGGGTATAACGACAAAACTAGTGCTGAGAAAGCTCGTATTAGAAAAGCGGAAAACTTAAAACTTAAAATGTTCCACGTGGAACAATAAATTATGTTTAGCTCAAAATATGATGTTATTGTTGTGGGAGCAGGTCACGCCGGCTCTGAAGCCGCCGCCGCCGCCGCCAACATGGGCAGCAAAACTCTTTTGATTACAATGAACCTTCAAAACATAGCCCAGATGTCCTGTAATCCTGCAATGGGAGGAATTGCAAAAGGTCAAATCGTCAGAGAAATAGATGCGCTTGGGGGGTATAGCGGGATAGTAACAGACAAAACAGCTGTTCAGTTTAAAATGTTAAATATGTCTAAAGGGCCAGCCATGTGGAGCCCAAGGGCTCAGTCTGACAGAATGCGTTTTGCGGAAACCTGGAGGGGGATGTTAGAAAAAACCCCAAATCTAGATTTTTATCAAGAAATGGTTTCAGGAATACTAATTTCTAACGACACTGTAGTTGGGGTCAAAACATCTTTAGGCCTTGAAATCATGTCAAATGCAGTAGTCTTAACAAACGGAACGTTTCTTAATGGCTTAATTCATATTGGCGAAAAACAATTTGGAGGAGGTAGAGCAGGAGAAAAAGCTTCTACAGGAATTACAGAAGAGCTTCTTAATTACGGGTTTTCTTCTGGAAGAATGAAGACAGGAACTCCCCCTAGGGTTGATGGCCGATCATTAAACTACTCTTTAATGAAGCCGCAGCCTGGAGATTTGTTTCCAAGGAAATTTTCCTATCTAAAATCTACTACCCCATTAAGACAGCAACTGGACTGTCATATGACCTATACTAGCAAAAAGGTTCATGATCTTTTAAGAGAAGGGTTTGACAGGTCCCCTATGTTCAATGGCTCGATTAATAGTGCCGGGCCAAGATATTGTCCTTCCATTGAGGACAAAATCAATAGGTTTTCAGACAAGGATAGGCACCAGATTTTTGTCGAACCAGAAGGGTGGAACACAGTTGAGGTCTACGTAAACGGGTTCTCTACTTCACTACCTGAAGACATTCAGTTTAAAGCCCTAAGAACCGTTAAAGGGTTTGAAAAGGTTAAGTTTTTTAGGCCAGGATACGCTATAGAATACGATTATTTTCCCCCAACACAGCTGAAAAATTCATTAGAAACAAAACCTATTTCTAGACTATTTTTTGCAGGGCAAATTAACGGAACAACCGGATACGAGGAAGCTGCAGCTCAAGGAATAATGGCAGGAATAAACGCACACCTTTTGATTCAAGAACAGGAAGCTTTTGTTCTTAAAAGAAACGAAGCATATATAGGGGTTTTAATAGATGATCTTATTACTAAAGGAACCGATGAGCCTTACAGAATGTTTACTTCACGGGCTGAATATAGAACTCTTTTAAGACAAGACAATGCTGATCTGAGGCTTACAGAAGTCTCATACAATTTAGGCCTTGCCTCTAAAGAAAGGCTTCGGAATGTTGATCAGAAAAAGAAGAATACAAGCGCCTTTGTCTCTTTTTTTAGAAAAACGAGCGTTAAGCCAGAAGAGATAAACCCAATACTAAAAAAGAAAAATTCATCAGAAATCAATCAGTCTGTAAAACTGTATAAGGTGTTTTCTAGGCCAAACTTAACCATGAAAGACATGTTAAAAATAAAGTCTGTTCAAAAATTTTGTTCTTCAACCTCTCCAGACAATGAGGTTTTAGAGCAAACGGAAGTGCAGATAAAATATTCAGGATATATTGAAAAAGAAAAGGCAAATGCCGAAAAACTTAGCAACTTAGAAAACCTCAAAATTCCAGCTAAGTTTGCATATTCTAAAGTTAGCTCCTTATCAGCAGAAGCTGTTCAAAAGCTTGAAAAAATAAAGCCAACTACGCTATCACAAGCCTCTAGGATTAGCGGAGTGTCGCCAAATGACATTAACGTCCTTATGGTATATATGGGGAGGTAAAAAAATGTGTTCCACGTGGAACACACAGACAGAATGAAAAACGAAAAGTTCAAATATAGAATCAAGGACCATTTTTTAAGCCACGAGTTTTTTTCTTTAGAGCTTGACCCTAGCACAGAAATTCTCAAAACAAAACCAAAGCCTTCCTTGAAGGACCTTCCTGGGTATTATGATTCAAAAGAATACTTGTCCCATCAAAAGAAAGGAGAAACGTTGTTTTCTAAAAGCTATTTTTTTGCTAAAAAATGCATGCTCCTTTTTAAATCAAGAATGATTTCTGGGCTTTTTCACAACCCAGGAAAAGCTCTGGACGTTGGCTCAGGAACAGGCGACTTTCTTTTGGTTTTAAAAAACAAAGGCTGGGAAGTTGTTGGTATTGAGCCAGCGGATTTAGCAAGAAACGAAGCTAATAAACGAGGGCTTCGGCACATAAAGGGCATAAAAAACTGCAAACCGGAAGAGTTTGACTTAATAACTTTTTGGCATTCTTTAGAACATGTTTATAGCTTAAAAGAGACTATAAAGAATTTGGTTGTCACGTTAAAAAAAGGGGGGATGCTGATAGTAGCTTGTCCAAATTACAAATCTTGGGAAGCGCAACATTATAAAAGTAGTTGGGCAGCTTGGGACGTGCCTAGGCATTTGCGCCATTTTTCTCCTAAATCTTTGAGGCTAATTTTGGAGCCTTTGGGGCTAGAGCAAACTAAGATCAAGCCTCTGCCGCTAGACTCATTTTATATTTCTATGCTGTCAGAAAAAAACAAAAAAAGCAGAACCCCTTTTTTTAAAGGAATTATGATTGGCGCTGCTTCGAACCTTATTGGCTTTTTTAGCAACAATTTCTCGTCACAAATTTATGTTTTTAGAAAAAAAAGCAATTAAGGCCGTTTTAAGGGCCGGTTCTATTAAGCCTTAAAGAATAGGGTTTTGAAACAAAAAAACTCCCATAAGAAAGAAATATAAAAGCCAGCAAACATAAACAAAAACTATACTAAAGACGCAAAGAATAGGCTAAGACAATACAATGCCTGCCACTGCTATAATAAAATAAATTGCCAACGTTTTCGCCCCTTCATAATTTTTTGACACACGCTGACCAATTAAAAGAATCAATAATGCAAGCGAACCAGCAACTAGGCCGGAAACCCCAACAAACGAAGAGGGTTTTAGGAAAGGCTCAATGAGACCAGCGGCACACAACAACCCAGAAGCCAACTCTAAGACTGTTACGCAATAAAAAGCAAGACGAATTAGGGAGTTAGAAAAGAACGCCCCAAGAAGCGAATACAAATAGTCTAAATTCCCCTTTTTATCAAAAACCTTGTCTAAACCACTTTGTATAAATACTATTGTGAAGAAGCACAATATTAAAAGAAATGCAATTTTAGTGTTGGCCATAATTTAGAAATTTAGCTTTTGTGTATTAATCGCGTCAGTTTTAAAGACAGGTCAGAAAAAATCATATTAGGGTTTCCGTTGGATTGAATTTGTGAATATGCCTTTTCGAGCTCAGTGAAAACTTCTTCGATGTTTGCTCCCCCGACATATTTTGAAAAGCTTTGAAAATCAAAGCCTGTAGAAGGGCGATGAGTTGTAATTTGACTAAGGCTATAATTTGTTAACATAGCTTGTCTAAAAACCTCAAGGCTATAACTAATAAAGCTTTTCTGGGTTTCTCTACCAGATTTTGAAACTTTTTTACTCCAATCAACGAGCTCTAGAACAGCTTCTTTGTTTTGTTTAACCTTAAAAGCAGACCTAACCCAAGATTGAAACCAGCCCTCAAACAAAGCCTCATTTTCTGAGCCATTTGCAAATGAAAGAGCCTTATTATAGTTGCCGTTTGAAGCAAGCGCAGCCTGTTTAGAAACCTCTAAGGAAAAGCCCTTGTCCAATAAGGCCTTCTCAATCTCTTGCACAGAAATTTTTTTTAAATCAATTCTTTGACATCTAGACAAGAGCGTGTCCATTAATAGAGATGGAGCCTCTGAGACAAATAAAAAAACTGTATTTTGGGGAGGCTCTTCAATTAGCTTTAAAAGCTTATTTGTAGCGCTAGAATTCATTTTTTCAGCCATCCAAACAATTACACATTTCCATCCTCCCTCGTATGATTTTAATGATAGTTTTTTAATAAGATCTTCAGCCTCGTCTTTTCCAATTTTGCCTTGTTTATTCTCTATTCCTAGACGGCCATACCAATCAAACAAACTGCCGTAAGGACTTGTGTTAATAAACTCTCTCCAGCTTGGAAGAAAATGAGAAGAAATGGCCCTACTCTTTATTTCTAGAGTGTTAGCCACAGGAAAAATGAAGTGTAGATCAGGGTGTTTTAAGTTGCTAAATTTAATATTACACGCATCAATATTTTTAATCCGAGAATTGCACAGAATTTCTCTAGCATAAGCAATTGCCATAGGCAATGCTCCGGACCCTTCAGGCCCGGAAATTAATTGACTATGCGGAATTCTGCCAGAGCAACGAACTCTAGACAGCTCTTTTTTTATTGATTCATTTCCTATAATATCTCTAAACAACATAAGCCAAAGATAGTAGAATTATGTTCTAAAAACTTAACAAATGCATATCTTTGAAAACCAATATCTTTCTATATGGTTTCAATTGAAAAACAAAACTTTGAAGGCCTTAGGGCAATTATCAGGGTGGATTTCAATGTGCCTTTAGACAAAAACAGCGAAGTTCTAGACTCTTCTAGAATTGAAGCAGCAAAACCTACCATTTTGAAAGTAATAAATGATGGAGGAAGTTGTATTTTAATGTCACACCTGGGAAGGCCTAAAGGGAAGGAAATGACGCTTTCGCTTAAACATATAGTTCCAGAAATTGAAAAAAAATTAAGATTAAAAGTAAAATTTGTCGAGGATGCTATTGGGGACCGAACAAAAGAAATTACAAAAACCCTTAGACCAGGAGAGGTCGTTTTATTAGAAAACCTAAGATTTTACCCAGAAGAAATTAAAGGAGACAAAGAATTTGCAAGAAAACTAGCCTCATATGCCGACTGCTATATTAACGATGCTTTTGGAACAGCCCATAGAGCACACGCTTCTACAACAACAATAGCAGAGTTTTTTAAAAACAAAAAATTTTCGGGGCTTCTACTATACAATGAATTAAAGGCAATAAAAAAAGTTCTTCAAAAAGGAAATAAGCCTGTTTTAGCAATATTAGGAGGAGCTAAGATTTCTTCAAAAATTACTATAATAGAAAATATTATAGACAAGGTAGATAAGATTATTATTGGCGGAGGAATGGCCTTTACTTTTATTAAAGCACTAGGGGGAAATATAGGAAAATCTATTTTTGAGAGCAACAAACTAACCCTTGCGCTATCAATATTAAAAAAAGCAAAAAACAAAAATGTTAAAATTTATTTGCCAGTTGACGCGATTTGTTCAGACCAGTTTTCAAACACAGGAAACAAAAAAGTTTTTGAAATAAACAAAATTCCAGCAAAATGGCAAGGCTTAGACTCAGGCCCAAAGTCAATAAAAATTTTTGATAAAGCAATCATGTCGGCTAAAACAATACTTTGGAATGGACCTGTTGGTGTGTTTGAGTTAGAAAGTTTTTCAAAAGGAACAATTGCAATAGGAGATTCTGTGGCAAAAAGCACAGCAAGAGGGGCTTTTTCTCTTGTCGGAGGAGGGGATTCAGTTGCTGCAGTTAAAAAATTTAATTTGCAAAAAAAAGTAAGCTATGTCTCTACAGGAGGAGGCGCTATGCTTGAGAGCCTTGAAGGAAAGATGTTGCCGGGAATCGAAGCGTTATCAAACTAAGTGGCAGGGTCTTTGTACTTTAGAGGAGATAATCTTAATAACAAATAAAAATGAGATATAAGGTCCTTTTTGTTATTTTTTCTTCTTTGTTTGCTTGTCAAAACAATACGATTGCCTATAAGCCAAGCTCTAGCGGAAACATCAACACAGTAACAGTAGCAATAGACAATTCTTTATGGGCCTCTCCTGTAGGAGACGCTATTAGAGAGGCTTTTGCAGCCGAGTTTATTGGCCTGCCTCAACAAGAGCCTATTTTTTCCTTAAAACAGATTCCTTTAAATACCTTTTCGGACTTTACTAGAGAAAGCAGAAACATATTGCTGGTCCAGAAAACGAAAAAAGACGCCTTTTCTCTGTCATATGACCAATTTGCCAAACCACAAGTTGTAGCGAAGATCTTGGGATCATCAGAAAAAAACATAATAGAAAACATAATAAAGAATAAAAAAACGATTATAAATGAAATAAAAAAGAATGATTTAATAGAAAAACAACGAAGGATGCAAATATCTCCGTTAAAATCAGAAGACTTAAGATCGTTGTTGTCTATTGATTTAATAATGCCTTCTGCATATGTGCTTTTCAAAAAAGGCAAGAATAAAATCATTTGGTTTCAAAAAGAAACTAAAAAAGGGAGCATTAATGTTTTGGCATATGAATTGCCTACGGAAGGCTCCCTAAGCCTTTATAGCCTTGACAAGATTATAAAAATGAGAGATTCTGTTGGGAAAGCGTTTGTCCCTGGCAGAAACAAAAACTCTTACATGATTACAGAAGAGGCGTACAAACCTTATCTTAATAGAGTGAAAATAAGCGGCTTAGAAGCTATAGAAACCAGAGGAACCTGGGAAGTGAAAAACGATTTTATGGCAGGGCCTTTTCTAAACTACATAATACAAGACACCCTAAGCCAAAGGAACGTTGTTTTAGAGGGGTTTGTCTTTTCTCCTTCCTCAAAAAAACGAGAACAAGTTTTTGAACTTGAAGCAATTTTTAAGTCTTTAAAGATTATAAAGCAAAAATTAAAAAGGGACTAGCTGGAGAAGGTTATTTATCAGAAGCTTCGTCAGAGCCTTCATCTTCTTCCTTAACCCCCTTTTTAAATTCTTTAATTCCGCTGCCCAGGCCTTTCATCAGCTCAGGAATTTTCTTTCCCCCAAACAACAAAAGGATTACTACAGCAACTAAAACAACTTGCCAAGGGCCAATCGCTAATAATAAATTAAATGATAACATGTTAAAAGATATTTAAACAAAAATATAAAGAAAAATATAATTTTTAAGAGATATTTTAAAATATAACAAGTAGCTCGAATATATTTAGCTATTATTATCTTTGTTGTAGAATGAAGGGAAAAAACAAAAAACCATTAAGACAAAGGCTTTTAAATAAGTATAGATTAGTCATATTAAATGAGGCGACATATGAGGAAAGGTTTTCTTACAGGCTTAGCGGATTAAATGTTTTTTTACTAGCGTCATTGTTGAGCTTGGTAATAGTTCTTTCTACAATTAGCCTAATTGCATTTACTTCAATAAAAGAATATATCCCTGGATATGACTCCACAATGTTAAGGACAAATGCAATTAACAACATTGAAGTTCTGGATTCGTTGGCCTTAGTTATTGAAAAAAACCAAGACTATATAAATTCAATTGGAGCTGTTATTACAGGAGAAGTCACAAAAGGAGAGATACAAAAAGAAGGAGAAAGATTAAGGCTAGAGGCTTCAAAACTGGAATTTCCAACAAAAAAAGAAGACTCTATTCTAAGAAGAATTGTTGAAAAAGAAGACCGTTTCAACGCACTAGAATCAGCATCGAAAAAAGTGGATTTTGTTTTATTCTCTCCATTATATGGAAAGGTAACGGCAAGATTTGACTACGGGATAAAGCATTTTGGAACGGACATAGCGGCGCCATCAAAATCACCAGTTAAATCTGTTGCCAACGGCACGGTTGTTTTTGCAGAATGGACGCTTCAAACAGGGTATGTCGTTATTATAGAGCATTCTTTTGGGCTAACAAGCATATATAAGCATAATGAGTCGGGCCTTGTCTCTCAGGGAGAAATAGTAGAGTCAGGCCAGGTAATTGCTTTGTCAGGGAACACAGGAGAGCTAAGCACAGGGCCCCATTTGCACTTTGAGCTTTGGAGGGACGGGAATCCTGTAAATCCAGAAGACTATGTTATTTTTGAATAAAGCAACATGACAATTAAAGAAGTGACAGCTAAAGTTTTAGCCCATCTCTATGTTTGGCGCATAAGAAAATGGTCAAGAAAGCCTTTAAAAACACAAAATGAAATTCTGAAAAAATTAATAGCTAAGGCAAAAAAGACTTCTTTTGGAAAAGACCATAACTTTGAAAAAATAAAATCGCATAAAGACTTTGTGTTAAATACAGAGGTTAAAGACTATGAAGCCCTAAGGCCTTATATTGACAGAGTGGTTATGGGGGAAAAAGATGTTCTTTGGCCGGGAAAGCCAATATATTTTGCAAAAACATCAGGAACAACATCAGGAGCAAAATATATTCCAATAACGAAGGACTCTATGCCGACCCATACCAAAGGATCGAGAGATGCAATTTTTCACTATATAAAAGAAACAGGGAAAACAGAATTTCTTAATAAAAAAGTAATTTTTTTACAAGGGAGTCCTGTTCTAGAAAAAAGAAATGGGATAAAAACAGGAAGGCTTTCAGGAATAATTGCACATGTTACCCCAAGATATTTAAAAGCTAATATTATGCCAACCTGGGAAACAAACTGCATACAAGATTGGGAAAAAAAGGTGAGCGAAATCACAAAAGAGACCATTAAAGAAGATATGGCTGTGATTGGAGGGATTCCTCCTTGGGTTCAAATGTATTTTGAGGCACTAAAAGAGGCAGGAAACAAAGATGTTGTTTCGGAAATCTTCCCTAACTTCAATTTGTTTGTTTATGGTGGAGTAAACTTTGAGCCATATAAAAAAACTTTTCAAAAACTTATTGGGAAGAAAGTAGACAGTATTGAATACTATCCAGCTTCAGAAGGATTTTTTGCATATCAGAACTCTCAAAAATCTAAAGGACTACTTCTTCGTTTAAACTCCGGAATTTATTATGAGTTTATAGAACCTGAAGAGATGGACAAAAAAACTCCAATTAGACATAATGTCGGAAGCGTAAAGACGGGAGTAAATTATGTTTTGATTATTTCATCATCAGCAGGGCTATGGGCATATAATACCGGAGACACAGTTGCATTTGTTTCTTTGTCTCCACACAAAATAGTAGTCACAGGAAGGCATAAGCATTTTATATCAGCATTTGGAGAGCATGTAATTAGTAGTGAAGTGGAAGGAGCGTTAAAAGAGGCAATCAAATCCAGCAGCCTTACCATTAATGAATTCACTGTTGCTCCGAAAACAAGCTCAAAAGAAGGCCTTTCTTGTCATGAATGGTGGATAGAATTTGATTTTGTGCCAGAAGAGAAAGAGGTTAAATCACTTGCAAAAAAACTAAATCAAAATTTAAAAATGCGGAACGCCTACTACAAAGACTTAATTGACGGAAAAGTTTTAAAAGATCTAGAGATAATTGTAGTTAAAAAAGATACGTTTAAAAACTATATGAAAGAAATTGGAAAGCTAGGAGGACAAAACAAATTGCCACGGCTCTCAAACGACAGAAAAATAGTAGAAGGGATTGATAGGCACTGCAGCTAAGAGCTAGAAGAATCAGAGAACTCGATTAAAAGCTTTGTTTTAGGAGCCAGAGAATAAACCACTTGCCTAGAATCAAGCTTGTCGGCGGCTTTAAAAATTAAATCGTGATTAAAAATCGCGTTAAATCGTTGATTCAGGTCTTTAACAGCTTTGTTTTTTCGTTTAATAATTGCATCAAGCGATTTGCTTTCATCAGAGAAAAGCTCCAAAAGAACATTGTTTTCAACAGAGGATGAAGCAACAAAAAGAGACAATATTTTTTTTTCTTCTTGTGAAAGAAGAAGAAGACCTTTTTCATTAAACAAAGACACGTCGGAAAGGGAATAAAAAACGTCTCTGTTTTTAAAAAAAGCAACTAGAAAAACAACTAAAAACACCAGAAATATAGTTGAAAGGATGATGTAATTTTGAAAAAGCGTCACATCATCTACAGCGAGCTTTTGCTCATTAATTAGAGGGTAATTGTCAATATTTGCAAACGCGACTTTATACGTTTTGTTATCGGCGCTTTGAGAAGCGTAGACAATTCTAGAGCCTACAAAAATGGAGTTTTTGCTGAGCTTAGAAAGCTCATTGTTAGACAGATATGTTTTAACAAGATTATTAACAGGGTCGATGATTCTAAAAGAATTAGACGTATTGACTCTTTCAAAAAGGGAAGAATCATATTTTGTGCGAACCGAAAGCAATGCTTCTTCAAATGAAAAAGAAGAGAAGGAGGAGGAGAGTCTCCCCCTTTTTTTCCACGAATAGCTGGAAAGATTTAATTCATATAGGAAATCGTTTTTATTGTCAATCAAACTTTTAGGCTCCTTTGAAAAAAAATCAAAAACATAAACAAAGCTCCCTGACTTTACATAGGAGCCTTGGTTTATTCCGCCTTTTGGAGCCTCTCCAGAAAGGGAAACAATGTCCCAGGATCCGGACTCAAAATCAAATTTGGTCAGGTAGCTTTTAGCAGCCCAATACCCATACCCCCCCAAAAGGTAAAGCGAGTTGTTATGAGCAAAAAAGTATCCAGCAAACTGGTTTCGATGAGGAAAACTTTCATCTATTCTTTCAATAGCCCCATAGAGATAGCGATATAAAACTCCTCCCCCCGGATATAATAAATAAACAATGTTATTTAAATTAACTGCCGACAACTTATTGACGGGAATGTCTTTAAAGGTCTTAGGGACAGGCTTGCTGTAGGGGGAGTATTTGTAATGGATATTATTATTTGCGTCAAAAGAAGAAAGATAAACGCCCTCTTTTGTAAAAGTGTAAAAAGAAGCAGAATCTTTTTCGACTAACAAATAATCGTTAAGTCTGTCTTGAGAATAAGAAAAAAAGGAAAAGAATAAAATAAAAATTAAAAATTTTTTCATTTAAAAAAAACATAAAATGAAAGAAGCATAAGCCCTAAAGTCAGAAGAATACACAAAATCAAGCCGAGCAACTGAAACAACAAAAAATTAATAGAAAGAATAAAGATAGAAAGGCAAAAAATTAATAAAGAAGCCTCCCAGTGCTCATAGCCTTTGTCGCTAAGGCGGTGGTGCAGATGTATTCTGTCTGCGACAAAAGGAGATTGTCTTTTGTATGAACGAATAAGAATAACCCTAAGAGTATCTGTTAACGGGTAGAGCAATAAAAGGACACAAAAAAGAGGTCTTGAGATATAATCATCTGTGACTATTTGGCTTGAACTGTCTAGAATATAAAAAAGAAAATAAGCCATGACAGAGCCCAGAAACAAAGACCCTGTATCCCCAAGGAAAACTTTGCTAACAGAACTAAAATTATGAAGGAGAAACCCAAGGAGAGCGCCAATTGTTATTGGGAAAAACAGCCCCATATTGCTGGACCCAACCATTACAACTCCTCCAACAACAACAAAGAATTTAATTAACAACAGGGAGGCAAGGCCATCAAGGCCGTCAATTAAATTAATAGCATTTACCACGATAATATAAACAAACAAAGTTACAGCAGTTGACAACCAGCCGGGGAGCTCATAAACACCAAATATTCCATGAAAAGAATTTATCTCAAATCCTGCCTGAAGAATTATAATTCCAGAAAAAAGTTGTAAAAAAAACTTTTCTCGATATCTAACATTAAAAAAATCATCAGCAATCCCAGTTAAAGCCATAAATAAAATACCCAAAAGGCCATACGGATTGACCTCTAATGTATTAGTAGAAGAGGCAATAGCAAAACAAATGCAAATGCTCAGAAAGACAGAGAGTCCTCCTGAACGAGTGGCTTTAGATCTATGAGAAGACCGACTAGTAATAGGGTCAAGTATTTTATTATTAGAAAAAACCCCATAGATGTATTTGTTTAAAAAGTAAGACGTTATGCTGGACAATATTAAAAACAATATTAGATAAAATATAGTAGAATTTGTCAAAGTTTTAAAGATTAAATTATATTTATAAAAAAATTGAAAAAGCTTCTTAAAATTTTTGTGATCGGCATATTTTTTATGCCCCCATCTCTCTGTGGCCAAGACATTTTGCTCCCGAATGACTTGCCCTTAGAATATGTTTTCAATGTTGACTCGAAAGGCACCCCTATGCTAATAACCAAAAACAAGATTTTTAGGTTAAAAAAGAAATGGACAGGCGTTAGTTTAGAAATCGATTCTATAAATCTTGGGCCAGACTTGTTAAAATCTCTGGGGGATTTTAGCAATCAGCGCTTTAGGACTTTTAACGATTCAAAAGAAACGACGTTAGCCCTCTGCGGAGGAGGCCATGTCTTGTCTTTAAAACAGAATTCCCTGTCAAGAATAGACAATTCTGTAATTCAAAGAAACCAACTTCAGAGCTCCGTGTTTTTTTATCAAGACAAGCTTTATATGTATGGAGGCTATGGCTTTTGGACATTTAAAAATTACATAACTTATTTAGACAACCACACTGGCCAATGGGAGATTGTATTGCCAAAATCTAAATATATACCCCCTGGAAGATGGAAAAGCATTTCACATGTTTTTAACGACAGGCTATATGTTTTAGGTGGACGACACAATCCTGTAGAATCCAGCCAGAAAGACGTTATAATAAACGACCATTTTTATTTTGACCTTGTAGCTCAAAAGTTTATAAATCTCGGTCAGACAAACCCCGAACTGCCTATTAAATCTAAAATTATCTCTAGCACTACTATTAATGGCAAAAAAGCATATTTTCAAAACGATGGAGCAGTCTTTTTTGATTTTGAAAGGGACACCGCTATAAGCTACCAAAAGAAAGGCCTGTTTAAAAATATTAACACCAAAAAGCCAGTATTTGAATTTAAGGACACGCTTTTTTTTATCAAAGAAACAGCCCAATACAGCTCCCTGGCGAAGTTTCCTTTAAGTAATTTAAAAAAAATAAGGCCAGAATTTTATCAAATTTCTTATAAAAAAGAACTTCCTTTCCAGCTTTTCTTAACAATACTGCTTGTTCTTTTGGTGTGCTGGACAGCCTACAAGCTTTTTGTTTTCAAAGATTTTTTAAAAGGGCTTGTGTTATATGACGAAAACAGAATTTATTTTGAAAATAAATCCGCGCTATTAAGCCCTGAACAAATTTTAGCAATTAAAGCTCTACATCTTCAAAGCCAGCTTACTTCTTTTGAGCTTAACAAAATTATATCCTCTAAAAAATTTGTAAAATCCCATTTTACCGCATTAAGAACAGAATTTATAAAAGAAATTAATGAGGTTTACAAAAAGGTCACAGGCACAAAGCTAAACCTAGTTGAGGAGGCTAAGGACCCCGAGGACAATAGATATAAAATTTATAAAATAACTCAGCAGCTTGCTCAGAAAGAGTCTTTTTTTAACTTTCTTTTTAGGATCTGATTTCCTTTAAAATGTTTTTTGCGGGCTCTTTAATTAACGCATAACCAGACCCTAGAATAAAACCTATAAATAAATAGATAAGAACCATTTGTGTCCTCTTAGGAGCGGATCTTTTGTTAGGAATTGTAACGGGCTTTATTACGGAAAAAATAGGAGTGTCTTTACTGACTTGAAGCTTTGATTGCTCCAATTGTTTGGCAAGCTCTTGATAGACAGAGCTTACAAGAGAAAATTC
>CAYSTA010000017.1:0-33035 GCA_964433845.1 uncultured Flavobacteriaceae bacterium | reverse complement strand
AAATTTGGGTTATTAGGACTATCAGGAAAATGTTGAGTTTCAAGACAAAATGCAGATCTGTAATCATAAGCTTTGTTTTGTTTTCCTATTGTTTTTCCATCCAAAAAATTTCCTCCGTATAGTTGCATTCCAGGCTCATTGGTATAAACTTCTAAAATTCTACCAGATTTTTTTTCAAAAACTCTTGCTGCTAATATATCCTTTGAATTTGAAGTGTTCAGTACAAAATTATGATCATATCCATTTCCAAATTTTAATTGTTCATTATTATCATTTAGTCTTTTTCCAATTTTTGTTGAAGTATTAAAATCAAAAGGGGTTCCCTCTACTAATTCTATTTTTCCTGTAGGAATTAATTTACTATCAATAGGTGTAAATGATTTTGCATTGATATATAATAAATGATCATTGATATCACCATTTCCAGCACCTAATAAATTAAAAAACGAGTGATGTGTTAGATTGACATAAGTAGACTCATCTGTATTTGCAAAGTATTCTATTTTTAATTCATTTTGATCACTTAAATGATAAATAACTTTTACATTTAGATTACCTGGATACCCCTCCTCCATATTTTTTGATAGATATTTAAACTCTATTGTTTGTTTATCTAATTGATTTCCTTGCCATACAACATCATTATAGCCAATATTTCCACCATGTAAATGATTAGGCCCATTATTTTTCTTCAAGAGAAACTCTGTATTATTAATTTTAAATTTTCCCTTCTTAATTCTATTTGCATACCTTCCAATTGTAGCTCCAAAATATCTTTCTTTAATATTTATATAATCATCCAGTGTATTGCACCCTAAAACAATATCATCAAAATTTCCATTTTTATCAGGTACCCATAATGAAATTACCCTAGCTCCATAATTTGTTAATTCAGAGATTACACCATTTTTATTTCTCAGAACAAATAAATCAGTTTTTAGCTCATTTATATTTTTCTGAAAATCACTTTTATTTAACAGTTTGATATCATTTTCCATAGTACACGATTGGTTATTAAAAAGGGCGAGTATTAATAAAATTCTTATAGATTTTTTCATATAAACTATGAAAACAAATAGTTAATTATAAATTAACAGATTTGTTAATTCTAAGGAATTTATTTGGAGCAACTATAACATTTAATACTTCAAAATCCATATCAATCGAATCCAAAATATCTTTGGTTTTTACCGTGACATTTAATTCACCTCTTGCAGGAATTTCTAAAATGGAACTATAGCTATGAAATGTATAATCTCCTAAATATCTTAATTTAAGAGGAACAACACTATGATTTTTAATTTTTATTGTTACTATTTTTTTATAATATCCTAAACTATTAATTGATATATTTTTTTGGATTACTGGAAGAATATTCTCTTTTTTCCCAATTAACATGTCTTTATGCCAGACAAAAGTTTTTTGATTAAATAAAGCATCTCTTATACTGCTGACAGTTCTATTCTTTGAAATAATAAAAGTAATGGGTCTATGTGCTTGTTTTTCTTTTGGATAATCCCAGTCAATAAGACCATGTACATCACTAGTACCCATTATGGTCAAATTATTTGAAAGAGCTATTTCTAATGCTTCTTCAGAATATGTATGCTCATTAACAACTTCAATTCCGTGAAATAGCTTTTTTTGTAATAAGTGTTTATGAAATTTATCAAGTCTAGCAATTCCATCGTCTCTATTTGCTATCCAGTTAGGATGATTCCAAAAAACAAAAGCTCCTTGATTATTTGCTTCTTGCATTGCTTTTTCTCCGTCCTCTTTATTGGGCTTATTATAAACATTTAGAGAATTTGCATCTTTGATAAAAATTGCATTAAAATGACCAGGGGGCATTGGTTTTGTAATTTCTGAACCATTCACAATCATTAGTGTTTCATCTTCCTTTAGTAGTTCTTTCGAAACATTATATGATCTATTTCTATCAGGAATTATTATATCTTTTCTGTAACTTAAATACTCCAAGTGCTCTGTCATGGAAATTAGATCTAGACTATCTCTTCTAGCTTCTTCTACTCTAATGCTTGGCCATACTTGTCCATCAGAAAAAACACTATGGATATGTAAATCGGATGAAATAAGGTAAGTTCCCTCTGGATTATTGAAAAAGACTTTTCTTTCTTGTGAAAAAGTATTTAAAAAATTAAATAAAAAAAATAAGGTTATAATTTGTTTCATAATAGTTTAGTTTAAAGGGATTTTAATAATTTTCTTTTTACTCTCATGTATTTGTTTATTGATGTGGAGTAATTCTTGTAATCTAAGAATAATTTTTTTACAATTTTAGAATGTTTTCTTTTATTTTTTGATTTTAAAATTTCAAGAAGTTCATAATCTTCAATACCTTTTCGATGTGCTTCAAATCTTATTGATGATAATGGACCATCTTTTCCAGGATATATAATGTGGGTGTCTCCTGCAGGCAGGTAATTTGTAGGGGAAGCAATTGGGGATGGGTGTTTTACAACACTTTGTTTAAAAGGGTCTGCTTTGTATTGATTTAAACCCCAATGCAGATATCCAAAAGTATTATATTTTGATCCAGCCCATCCAAAATAAACTTGTCTGATTCTTTCCATATCTAGAGTTCTGTTCAGCCATTTTCCCCCTGGAACCAAACATGTATAAATTAGCACTTTTTCTCCAATTTTTTCTCTTGATCTAAAAAAACTTTCATTTTCTTGAAAATCATTTATAATTGGACACCAAAAATCAATAGCTCCATTTAAAGATTCTTTTGCATTAGTAGCTTCCATAATTTTTATTTCAGGATAGATAGCTTTTATTTGTTTAGAAACTTGTCTATAGCATTCAGCATTATTGTTAGTTGGTTCATCTGCAATGTGTTGTAGCCATTGATTTGTTAAGTTATATTTTTTTGTAAATTTTTTTATTTTTCTGATAATTGTGTCTATATCTTTTTTTGCATCATCACTAAAATAACCCCTTCCTCTTAAATTAGTTATTAATTCAGGACTTCCCCAATCATCATTTTTGCCCCTACCTAAAAGGTGAGGAGACTCAAAATATTTAAAACCATTTTTTCTAAATACATCAATAAATGAAATCATTTTATCTTCATCTAGATGAATCTTATTTTCTTTAAGGCTAATAAGTTCACCAGGAATAATAACACAATTTTGTCTTCCATCAGCCATAATTTTTGCATATTTTTCCAACATTTCATACCATTTATCACTCCATCTTTTAAGGTTGTGCTTTTCTTCCATTTTGGTAATATTAAACCAATTTGTATAAAAGAAATTACTATCAATTAATTTAGGAATAGAAGCGGAGTGAACCTTAATTTTAAAATAAAGTTTTTGAAGATTTTTTAAATTCTCTTTTATTAAAATCTCAATTGAATGATTTTTTTCACCTTGAAGATTTTTTGAATTTACAGTAAGCCTTAATAATGAATACTTATGTTTTGTTATGAAACTTTTCTTATTCAATGGATATATTACCTCAAAAATATTGAATGGAGCTCTTCTAATAACATATGGATTAATTTTTCCTTTAAATTGTTCAGTTCTACTATCTAAACCAGTATTTTCTTCAACAGGGACAGGCTCAATTATATCCCAGTTCATAGAGCTAATATTTTTTGACCTAGTATCGATAGAAATTTTATTTCCAATATTAGATTTAATTAAAATGAGAACTTCGGCAGATGAATTTAAAGGAATATTGGTTTTATAATTATTACGAAACTTTAGATTATTATGATCTGGGTAAACTGCTTCTAGAGTATTTAATAATCCAACTTTAAATTGAGCATAATTTGCAAAACTTGATAATAAGCAAAACAATAATACGTATACGAATTTAATTTTCATTTTATTTAATAATAAGTTCATTAAATTAATCTTATTAAATTATGAAAATTTAATTATTTTCGAATCACTTAAATACTTTTATTAAAAAAAACATAAAAAATGAGTTTGGCACGATTAATGCCTTACTGAATGAAAAAAAATCTATAATGAAAAAAAAATCTATAATATCCTTAGTAGTCATTTTTTTTATGCTAAGTGCATGCACCTCACTAAAATTATTTTCACCTGAAACACATAATCATAACTATCCAGATAAAAAATATAAAGAAAAAGTTTTATTAAAAGGTTATGAAAATAAAACAAAAGATCTTTTCAATGGAAAAGATTTGAGTGGATGGATTATTTATGGAACTGAAAAGTGGTATGTTGAAGATGGGTTATTAGTATGTGAAAGTGGGCCTGATGCTAAATATGGTTATTTAGGAACTGAAAATTTTTACAAAAATTTTGTTTTAAATCTAGAATTTATGCAAGAAGCTAATGGAAATAGTGGAGTTTTCTTTAGATCTACAGTTGAAGGCACTAAAGTAAGTGGATGGCAAGTTGAAGTTGCTCCACCTGGATTATATACAGGTGGAATTTATGAATCTTATGGAAGAGGTTGGCTTGTAAAACCTAGTGATGGCAAAGATTCTTCTCTACAAATGGGGGATTGGAATAAGCTTACGGTAAAAGTTTATGAAGATACAGTAACTACATGGTTAAATGGTGAACAAATGATTACTTATTCAGACAGAAAAATTGGAGAGGCCAATGGTAGAATTGCATTACAAATTCATGATGGTGGAGGAATTAAAGTTAAATGGAAAAACATAAAAATTCAGGAATTGAAAAATCAGATATAAATTTTAATTTTTAAATATTTTCCCTGTAGAGTGATCTTTTATAGCGCCTGTTACACTTTTTAGACAGTTAATTTTTCCTTTAATTCTAAGTAAACCCATATAGGCAAAAATTAATGCTTCCTTAAAATTTACTATTTCTTTTTTTGGAATAATTAATTTGGTCTTAAGCTTACTTTTTATGGAATCAATTAGAGTTTTATTGTAAGCTCCTCCTCCAGTTATTAAAATTTTTTCTTTGGCATCAGGTGTAATCCACTTATTTATTTGATCTGATATATGTTCAATATATGTTATTAAGACATCTTCTGGTTTTATAATATACTGATCAATTAATGGTATAACTTTTGATAAAACGAATTCTATTCCTAATGATTTTGGTCCTAATTTATTATAGAAATTCATGCCATTCAATTTTCTTAAAAGATCTATATTTAATCTCCCTTTTTTCGATAAAAAACCGTCTTTATCAAAAGGATATCCTAATTTATTTGAATAATGATTTAAGACAGTATTAACTGGGCATATGTCAAAGGCTTTAATGTTTTTGTTGTCTTTGATAGAAATGTTAGAGAATCCTCCCAGATTTAGGCAATATTTGTACTTATAGAAAAGGTCTAAATCTCCAATAGGAACTAGTGGAGCACCTTCGCCTTTATACTTTATATCTTGAGTTCTAAAATCTGAAACAACATCAATTTGTGTATTATTATTAATTGTCTTTCCATCACCTATTTGTAGTGTTATTCCTTTATTTGGTTCATGAAAAATTGTATGCCCGTGTGATGAGATTAAATCAACCTTAGAGATAGAAAACTCATTTATAAATTGTTTTATAGAATCACTTAATAGCTTTCCATAATCATTGTCCAATTGATCGAGTTGTTTATTATTTAATAAAACAGCTTCTTTTAATTTTTTAATCCAAATTTTATTATAATTATAGGTCTTAGCATGTAGAATAGTGTAATTTCTATAATCAGATTTATTAAAGGAAACTAAACAAACATCTATACCATCTAAAGATGTTCCGCTCATTAAACCTATCACATAAATAGAATTATTATACATTAATTAATTTATGTATTTAAATTAAATAAAATATATTAATAATTAATTTATTAAACTTGAAAGATTATTGATTGTATTGGTTGGATTGTCTGATTTAAATACATAACTTCCAGCAACGAGGACATCAGCACCTTGTTCAGATAATTTTTTTGCATTTTCAGAGTTAACTCCTCCGTCTATTTCAATTAATGCTTTTGATTTATGATTTTCAATTAATAATTTAAGGTCTTGAACTTTTTGAAAAGTTGAATCAATAAATGATTGTCCACCAAAACCAGGATTAACACTCATTACACAAACCAAATCAACTTCTTTTATAATTGATTCTAAAGATGAAACAGGAGTATGTGGATTAATTGCCACCCCAGCCTTCATTTTTAAACTTTTAATCTTTTGAACAGTTCTATGAAGATGAGTACATGCTTCTAAATGTACTGTAAGAACTTCACTACCAAGTTCTGCAAATTTTTCTAAATATTTATCAGGGTTAACTATCATTAGATGAACATCTAATGGTTTTTTTGCATATTTTTTTAAAATATTCATTATAGGTGTTCCAAAAGAGATGTTCGGAACAAAAACACCATCCATTACATCAACATGAAACCAATTTGCTTTACTGTTATTAACCATTTTAATCTCATTTCTGAGATCACCAAAATTACAGGCAAGCATAGATGGCGCTATTAACTTCATTTTATCCTAAATAGGTCTTTAAAATTTTACTTCTAGATGTATGTTTAAGCCTTCTAATCGCTTTTTCTTTTATTTGCCTAACTCTTTCTCTAGTTAAGTCAAATGTTTCTCCAATTTCTTCTAATGTCATGGCATGTTTTTCACCTAGTCCAAAATATAGCCTTACAACATCTGCTTCTCTAGGGGTTAACGTTTCAAGAGCTCTTCCAATCTCAGTTCTAAGGGATTCGTGAAGTAAGTTTTTATCGGGGTTTGGAGATTCACCACTTCTTAAAACATCATAAAGGTTTGAATCCTCTCCCTCAACAAGAGGAGCATCCATTGAGACATGTCTTCCAGAATTTTTCATTGATTCTTTCACATCGGAAATAGTCATATCCAATTCTTTTGCTATTTCTTCAGCTGATGGAACTCTTTCGTTCGCTTGTTCAAGAAAAGCATACATCTTATTTATCTTATTAATAGATCCAATTTTGTTTAAAGGAAGTCTCACAATTCTTGATTGTTCAGCTAATGCTTGAAGTATAGATTGACGAATCCACCAAACAGCATACGAAATAAACTTAAAACCTCTCGTTTCATCAAATCTTCTAGCAGCCTTAATTAGACCTAAATTTCCTTCATTAATTAAGTCTGGGAGAGTTAAACCTTGATTTTGATACTGTTTTGCAACAGAAACAACAAATCTTAAGTTTGCTTTAGTCAGTTTGTCTAATGCATTTTCATCACCAGCTCTAATTTTTTGAGCTAATTCTACCTCTTCTTCAGCAGTAATTAAATCTACTTTACCTATTTCTTGTAAATACTTATCTAAAGAAGCTGTTTCTCTATTAGTTACCTGTTTAGTAATTTTTAATTGTCTCATTTCAAGGTTTTAAATATATTATACGTTAAAATCCACGTAAAGGTTACAATTAAACTTAGAATAATTTAAAAATTAGAAAAAAACAATAATTAATTTACCTATTTTTTCTATTTCTGTTATCTCTTCCTCTGTTATCTGATCTTGGAGATCTTTCGACATAACCCTCGGGTTTTTCTAATAAAGCTTTTCTAGAAACTTTTTCTTTTCTTGTCCTAGGATCTACTCCAAAGTATTTAACTTCTAACTCATCACCTAGTTTTAAAACATCACTTACATTATTAGTTCGTTCCCAAGCTATCTCACTTACATGTAAGAGGACTTCATTTCCTGGAGCATCTAAGTATTCTACAACAGCACCAAAATCAAGCATTTTTATAACTTTTACTTTATAAGTATTTCCTTTTTCAGGTTTAAATAATAAAGAATCAATTTTTGCAAGAACCTCTTCAATTCCTTCTTGATTTGTGCCAAGTATCTCGACTATTCCCTCCTCAGTTTCAGGATCTTCATTGATTACTATTGTGCATCCTGTTGTTTTTTGTAATTCTTGTATTACTTTTCCACCTGGACCAATAAATGGACCAATGAATTCATTAGGGATCCTGCTAGTTACCATTTTTGGTGAATGGGGTTTAACTTCAGCATTTGGTTTTTCAATAGTTTCGGTTATTTTATCCAAAATATGTAACCTTCCGTCTCTTGCTTGTTTTAAAGCATTCACTAAAATTTCGTATGATAAACCTTTAATTTTTATATCCATTTGGCATGCAGTAATACCCTCAGAAGTTCCTGTTACTTTGAAATCCATATCTCCTAAATGATCTTCATCTCCAAGAATATCACTCAAAACAGCATATCTTTCACCATCTGATATTAATCCCATAGCGATTCCAGAAACAGGTCTTTTAATTTGAACTCCAGCATCCATTAATGCCATGGTTCCAGAACAAACAGTAGCCATTGAGGACGATCCATTTGATTCAAGAACTTCACTAACAACCCTTACAGTATATGGACAGTCATCAGGGATCATTCCTTTTAGGCCCCTTTGTGCTAAATTTCCGTGACCAACTTCTCTTCGAGATGTTCCTCTTAGAGGTCTAGCTTCTCCCGTACAAAAAGGAGGAAAATTATAGTGTAAGTAAAATGTTTCTTCTCCTTCAAAAGAGGGCATATCAATTTTATTAGCCTCTCTTGATGTTCCAAGAGTTACAGTTGCAAGTGCTTGAGTTTCCCCTCTTGTAAATATTGAAGAACCATGAGTAGATGGTAAGTAATCAACTTCACACCAGATTGGTCTAATTTCTGTTGTTTTTCTTCCATCAAGCCTTAAACCTTCACTTAAAGTTAATTCTCTAACAGCTTCTTTTTGAGTTTTACTAAAGTATTTTCCAATTAAACTTCCGTATTCTTCAACTTCTTCTTCTGTAAATAAAGCTTTTACTTCATCTTTGACACTTGAAAAAGCTAAGCTACGTTCTGTTTTTGAAGTTCCTTTTTTAGCAATTGCATAACATTTATCATATGCTTCATTATGAATTTTTTTAGCTAGCTCTTCATTTTCTAAACTAGTTTCATATTCTCTTATTGGTTTTTTCCCTACTGCTTCCGCCAATCTTAGTTGTGCTGCAATTTGAATTTTTATAGATTCATGAGCAAATTTTATTGCATCTGACATTTCTTCTTCGCTACATTCATCCATTTCTCCTTCAACCATCATTACAGAATCTGCTGAAGCACCTACCATCATATCTATATCAGAATTTTCTAATTGAGATCTGCTAGGGTTTATTATAAAATCTCCATTTACTCTTGCTACTCTAGCTTCTGAAATTGCACACTCAAAAGGAAAATCACTCAATTGAATAGCAGCAGAAGCAGCAAGTCCAGCTAATGCATCAGGCATTACATCTTCATCATGAGACATCAATTGAATCATAACTTGAACTTCAGAATGATAGTCTTTAGGAAATAAAGGACGAAGAACTCTGTCAACTAGCCTCATAGTTAGAACTTCTCCATCACTAGGTCTAGCTTCTCTTTTAAAAAACCCACCAGGGTATCTGCCTGCGGCAGCAAATTTTTCTCGATAATCAACTGTTAATGGTAAAAAGTCTACGTTTGAAGCTTCATAGTTTGAAACAACAGTACATAAAAGCATTGCTTTTCCCATTTGAACCACTACTGATCCATGTGCTTGTTTAGCAAGCTTTCCAGTTTCTAATGTAATTGTACGTCCATCACCTAAATCGATAGACTCATTATAAGTTTTAATTTTCATATTTTTTCATTAATTAATTAAGTTTTGTTGTGTCTTAGGTAGAATACCAATGAAAAACTATGATATGAATTTTTATTTACGGAGATTTAATTTTTTAATTATTTCTCTATAACGATTAATATCTTTATTTTTAAGATAGTTCAATAAGCTTTTTCTTTTACCCACCATCATTACTAAAGATCTTTCCGTATTAAAATCTTTGCGATTATTTTTTAGATGTTCAGTTAAATGGTTGATTCTAGCTGTAAACAATGCTATTTGTCCTTCAGCAGAGCCCGTATCTGATTCAGATTTACCGTGCTTTTTAAATATTTCTTTTTTATTTTCTTTAGATAAATACATGCCAATATTATTGTAAATAATTATTATGTAACCAATATTTAATTATTGGAGGCGCAAATATAGGATTAAATTTTGAAATGGTCGAATTAAATAGTATTGGTTCTAACAGGTCTATTAAGGATTAAATCAAAATATAAATTTATTTTTTCCTTTAATTCTGTTCTTGGAGTGATAAAATCTAAAAACCCATGCTCTAACAAAAATTCTGATTTTTGAAACCCTTCAGGCAAGTCTTGACCTGTAGTGTCCTTAACAACTCTTGGTCCAGCAAATCCAATTAAAGCTCCTGGTTCAGAAATATTTATGTCTCCAAGCATAGCAAAAGAAGCCGTTGTTCCACCAGTAGTAGGGTCAGTGCATAAAGAAACATATGGAAGCTTATGATTTGAAAGCTGTGCAAGTTTTGCAGATGTTTTTGCCATCTGCATTAAAGAAATTGCACCTTCCATCATTCTAGCTCCTCCAGATTTTGAAATTATTAATAAAGGTGCTTTATTAGAAATGGCATGATCTACAGCTCTTGCAATTTTCTCTCCAACTACTGATCCCATTGAACCTCCAATATATCTAAAATCCATGCAGGCTATAACCAGTTCTTTACCTAATGATTTCCCAATAGCAATTCTTACAGCATCTTTTAATCCAGTTTTTTTTTCTGCTTCTTTGCTTCTTTTTTTATAAGGTTTATTATCAATGAATTTTAAAGGATCTTTCGAACGTATTTTTTTATCTAATTCTTTGAATTCATTATCAAAAAGAATTTTAAAATATTCATCGCTTCCTATTCTTAAATGAAACCCATCTTCAGGTGAAACATAAAAATTTTCTTCTAATTTATCAGTATCTATAATTTTACCAGTAGGAGTTTTATGCCACAATCCTTCAGGAGTATCCTTTTTCTCTTTTGTAGTTGTCTGAATTCCTTTTATTGTTCTTTTAAACCAAGCCATTTTTAAGGATATTTGTTCAAATATAAGAAACCTAGCTTATTAAAGTGTTTTTACATTATTTAGATCATAAAATGCTTTAGTTAACCTAGTTTTAAAACTTTCTTCGGCTTTTCTTAGCCAAACTCTTGGATCATAATATTTCTTATTAGGAATATCAGATCCTTCTGGATTTCCAATTTGAGTTTTTAGAAAATCTTTATTTTCATTAAAATATTCTCTAATTCCAGACATAAAAGCATATTGCATATCTGTATCAATATTCATTTTAATAGTTCCATAATCAATTGCTTCTCTAATTTCTGCAATTGAAGAACCAGATCCTCCATGAAAAACAAAATTGATAGGATTATTTGGCAAATTGAACTTTTTAGAAATATATTCCTGAGAATTTTTTAAAATTTTTGGAGTTAACTTAACATTGCCAGGTTTATAAACTCCATGAACATTGCCAAAAGCAGCTGCAATTGTAAATTTATTACTGATTTTAGATAACTCTTCATATGCGTAAGCAACTTCTTCTGGTTGAGTATATAATTTTGAATTATCAATATTAGTATTGTCAACACCATCTTCTTCACCACCTGTAATTCCTAACTCTATTTCTAAAGTCATCCCTATTTTATCCATCCTTTTGAAATATTCTTTACAAATTGAAATGTTTTCTTCAATCGGCTTAGCAGAAAGATCAATCATGTGAGAACTAAAAAGTGATTTTCCCGTTAATTTGAAATTATTTTCACTCGCATTAAGTAATCCGTCAATCCAAGGAAGAAGGTTTTTTGCAGCATGATCAGTATGAAGAATTACAGGAACATTATAAGCTTTAGAAAGTTCGTGAACATGTTTTGCCCCCGCAATTGCACCTTTAATTGCAGCGTTATGATTATCATTTGATAATCCTTTACCTGCATTGAAAATAGCTCCTCCGTGTGAGAATTGAATTATTACAGGAGAATTTAGTGAAGATGCTGTTTCTAAAACTGAATTTATAGAATTTGAACCAATAACATTTACTGCTGGTAAAGCAAATTTTTTTTCTTTTGCCAAGTTAAAAATTTGTTGCACTTCATCTCCAGTTGCAACACCGCTTTTTATTTCTTTCATTATAATTTTCTTTCTATAAGGTTGCTAAATTAAAAAGAAATATTGATTAAAAGGGATAATTTAAGCCTATATTGAATACAGCTTTTTTAAGTTGAAAATCAGTTAGCCATCTTTCTTTTAAATCTAATGCGGGATTATAAGCTTTTAATCCCATATCAAGTCTTAAAACAAAGTATCCTAAATTATATCTCATTCCAAATCCAGTTCCAATGGCAATTTCATTAAAATCTTTAAATCCATCAAAAGTTCGTTTGGAATCATTTGTATTATCAAATACATTCCAAATATTTCCAATATCAGTGAAAATTGCTCCATCCAATTTTCCAATTAATTCAAACCTGTATTCAAGATTAAATGCAATTTTCATATTTGCTTCATTAAATTCACTAACGGCTCCACTACTTCCAGGTCCAAGTCTATATACCTCCCATGCTCTATTGTCATTAGAACCACCTGAAAAAAATGATTTAGAAAATGGAATATTATCTGAATTTCC
This sequence comes from uncultured Flavobacteriaceae bacterium, assembly GCA_964433845.1. Classification (GTDB taxonomy): domain Bacteria; phylum Bacteroidota; class Bacteroidia; order Flavobacteriales; family Flavobacteriaceae; genus MAG-121220-bin8. Next base: position 20,534 of record CAYSTA010000017.1, on the reverse strand, counting down.
AAAAGGAATAGCAATTCCATAATACCCTCTAAGTGCAAGTACTGAATTTGAAGAAACAGCCCAATGTTTAATATAATTAAATTCTGTTTTAAAATATTGAGAATATGCTAATCCAAGAATTTTATTATTTCCATATTGATCTTTTGAGGTGTTAAATTGACCTGCTAATAAATTTGTTATATTTCCTGCTAATTCAACTTTAAATTTAAATTGAGAGAAATTTTCATCAAAAATATTTTTTCTAGTATTGGTTATTATTGAAAAATTTGAACCAATAATAAGATTATTCGATGTAAGTCTATTTCTTCGATCATTTATATAATTAACAGTATTGTAATCTTGTTGGCTTAAAGATATGTTATTAGAAATGACATCATTAATAAATGAATTAATTCCTTCTGGAATAATCAATCTATTTAAAGCATCAAAATAAGTGCTATTAGTATTATAATTTTTTGCAATTGTATTTATAGAATTAAATGAACTAGAATAAATATTGAAGTAGTTAATGCTATTTTTATTATTAACTAACTCAATATTAATTAAACCTAAATTTATTTTTTTATTACTCTTATTTGTCCAATCATAATTTAAATCAAACTTAAAATTTTGTCTGTCCAATCCAATGTTTGTTTGTTTTGATGTTCCTAATCCGATATAAGTGGTTGGATTAAATTCTAGAGGAAGAATTTTTTTAGAATTGAATGGCATATAAAATCTAGGAAATTTAAGTCTAAGATCAATTCCAAATTCTGAAATAGTAGTATTGGCTGATTTTCCAACGGTACCTCTAGTACTTATTTCTAATCTTTCAGCACCCTTAAAAATATTTCTACTGGTAAAGGAATTTTCAAATGCGATTCCGATATCTTCAATGTTTGAATGTTTTAAGTCAAATCCAAAACCAAGTGAAAATCTTTTTTTTGCACTTAATAAAATATTCGCTTCCAACTTATTATTGGAATTATCTAAATAACTGTAACTAATTGATGGGTATTGAAAATTTTCAAGATTGTTTAATTGTCGTATAGTTTTTGACCTTAATATATCACTATAAGAATCTCCTTTTTTAAAAGAAATTAAATTTGTTAAATTTTCTGGTTTATATCTTAATTCTCCTTTTGAAAAAATATTTATATTATCATATTCTATACTATTTTCTAAATCATCTTTAGAGAGAGAAATAAAATCATCAGTGTAAAGATTTATTTTATTTATATAGTGAATTTGATACTCATCACTAAATTGTGAATTATCATTTTTTGAATCATATTTAGAAATATTTAATTTGACAGGGATTCTTAAATCTAAACCACTAGAATCTCTTGAAACTTCAAAAGAAATAGAGCTAATTTGAAAATTATAAACCCCAGAGTTTTTAAATAATTTATCTAGTCTATTTCTTTCTGATTCAAAATCTAAAGTATTAAAAGGGTTGTTTTTTTTTAAAAAAGAATTTTCCAAATTATTTCTATATATAGAGTCTAATAATTTTGATTCAATATTAGATTTAATGCTGTCAAGATAATATTGATTTCCTAACAGAATATTGTAAGTAACTTTTCCATACTTGCTATTATTTTTATCTATTTCTATTTCTGAGGAAATATTAGCGTCAAAATATCCATTATTTTTAAAATAGGACTTTAAATTTTCAATAGAGATTTTAGTTTTAGTAGAGTCTATTAATTGTAATTCTTCACCATTTCTTTTTTTCCAATCATTAAAATTTCCAATATATTTTTTTATTTGTTGTACTTGTTTTTTAGATAATATTTTGATTAATTTTTTCTCTTTCTTTGAAGATTTTTTTAACCATTTATTAAAAATGGAATCAGGATTTTTTTTAGATGATTCATATAGTGATGCAGATAAGGGGAAACCTAGAAAATATTTGTTTTTATTTTGGGTTAGTAATGGTTTTAATGAGTCTTTTGAAATTTGGTTTCCATTTATTAAAATCTGATTAGATTTTAGAATTAATTTCCCTTTTTCAATATTTTTGGAAACAACACAAGATTCAGTAAAAGAAATCAAGAATATAAATAATAGTATTTTTGCTAATCTATATTTCACAAATAAAATATTATAATCAAAAATACATCTTTAAATATGGTTACCAAAAAGGATATAAAATTCATAAATAGTCTAAAGCATAAAAAAATTAGACAATTAAATAGTTGTTTTATTGTTGAAGGTAAAAAAACAATTACAGAATTTTTGAATTCTGATTATGAGCTTATTAAGCTTTTTTCAGTTGATTGTTCTTTTTTTAGTAAAATAGAAAATCAAGTAAAAATTGATAATAGTTTATTAAAAAAGATTAGTTTTTTAATTAATCCAGATGATCATGTAGCTATTTTTAAATTGAATGATGCAAAGCCAATAGATAATAATAATCTAATTATTGCTTTAGAATCGATAAGTGATCCAGGAAATTTGGGAGCAATTATTCGTAGTTGTGAATGGTTTGGAATAAAGGATGTAATATGTTCTAAAGATTCTGTAGATTGTTTTAACCCTAAGGTTATCCAGTCAGCTATGGGTTCAGTTTCAAGAGTAAACATTACATATTTAGATTTATATACATATTTAAAATCTTCAAAAAAAATAAAAATAGGCACATCTTTAAACGGAAAATCTATTTATCAACATAATAAATCTTTTGATAATGGAATTCTTGTATTTGGAAATGAAGCAAACGGAATATCTAGTGATTTGTTTAAGTTAATAGATTTTAATTTTTCCATTCCAAGGTTTAAAAGAAATAAATTTCCAGAAAGCTTGAATTTGGCTTCTTCACTAGGAATTATTTTATCAGAAATAAGAAGAAAAAATATTTGATTAGTGAAAAGTTAAATTAATAAATATTCCTCTTGTACTTAATTTATCTATGTGCCCAGTCCATGGACTATTTAAATCATTGTCAGGCACTAATTCATTTTTTAAAGAGAATAAGCCCCTTATTGATGGTGAAAATTTGAAATATTGTAAATAAAAGTCAATTCCAAACCCTAATTCATAATATAGGGTATTAGATTTTAATCTAAACACATTGTTTTTATTGTCTTCAGGGGAATCTTCATTACTTGAAAGATTGAAAGATGTAGAAACTCCTCCAATTAAATAAGGTCTATAATTATTAATTCTTTTAGAGCTAAATTTTAGTAAAAGAGGTAAGTGAATATAAGTTGATTTAATTGTTCGTAATGTATCACTATATTGGGTAAACTTAGACCTTTCATTATATTTTAATGCTCCTTTATTTGTATGTAGGCCAGGTTCAAAACGTAAGTTTAAATGTTCATTTATTTTAAGGTCTCCAATTAATCCAATATTTAACCCTAATTCTTCTTCAACTTGAGTAGTATAATTAGGATTTTGTTTGTAATCAATTTTAAAGTTGTATTGATTTAATCCAATAAAATATCCGAAATGTATTTTTTGCTTATCAAAATTTTGGAGATTTTCAACTTTAATCCCTTTTCTTTGACTAAGGCCATTAAAGCAAAAAAAGAGTATTAAAAGAGAAGAAAAGTATTTATTCATAATTTAACATCAAATTTATGAAACATTAATTTAACTGATATAAAATCTTTTGATACAAAAAAACATATTCATTTTTTAAAATCAAGTATATTTGCATAGTTATTCAATGCTATATATATGAAAATCATAATAGCAGGAGCTGGCGAAGTTGGATTCCATTTGGCAAAATTACTCTCTTATGAGTCTCAGGATATTACCTTAATTGATAATAAAAAATCAAACCTGAATATTGCTGAAAATCAACTTGATATTAAAACAATTGAAGGAGATGCATCATCAATTTCTATTTTAAAAGAGGCAAACGTTGAAAAATCTGATTTAGTTATTTCACTAACCAATTCAGAGACAACAAACTTTGCGACCTGTTTTTTAGCAAAACAATTAGGAGCTAAACGAACAATTGCAAGGATTTCTAATGCGGAATTTATTAATAATGATCATAATATTGATTTTGATTCTATAGGTATAGATGAATTAATTTCTCCTGAGAATTTAGCTACTGAAGAAATAAAACTTTTAATTCACGAATCAGCCTTTACAAATAGTCATGATTTTGAAGATGGAATATTAAAAATGATGGGAGTAAAACTGGGGAAAAAGGCTCCTTTTATTGGTAAAACTGTCATGGAGGCTGCCTCAGTATTTCCGGGGGTACATTTTATGCCAATAGCATTAAAAAAACAAGGAACAGAAAAAACTATTATTCCTAGAGGGAATACAATTTTTTCTGAAGGAGATCAAGTTTATTTTATTACTGATGAAAAAGGTTTAAAAGAACTTTACGATCTTTTAGGAACTATAAAACAAAAAATTGAAAATGTAATGATTTTAGGTGGAGGTAGAATAGGTGCTAAATTGGCTAAAGATCTAAGTGATGAAGGATTGAATATTAAAATCATAGAAATTAATCAAGAAAAAGCAAATCATTTAGCGGAAGAATTGTCTGATGTAATGATGATAAATGTTGATGGAAGAAATGTAGATTTACTGGTTCAAGAAAATTTAGAATACATGGATGCTTTTATTGCAACTACTGGAAATTCAGAAACTAATATAATGTCATGTTTGATGGCAAAGTCTAAAAAGATTAAAAAGACAATTGCACTTGTTGATAATATGGATTATTTTAATTTATCTCAATCTATTGGGATAGATACGCTAATTAATAAGAAGCTTTTAGCAGCAAATGATATTTTTCGTTTTGTCAGAAATGGAGATATTGTAGAATTAGCTAAGTTGAATAATATGGATGCCGAAATTGTTGAGTTTAATGTAAGTGAGAAATCAAAAGTTTTAAATAAAAAAATAGTTGATTTAAATTTTCCTAGAGAGGCAATAATTGGAGGTGTAATTAGAAATGATGAAGGTATAATAGCTCTAGGAGATTTTGTAATTCAACTTGGAGATAGGGTTTTAGTATGTTCTACACCTGAAGTTTTAAGTAAAGTAGAGAGTTTATTTTTATAGACTAATATGACCAAACTTAATAAGAAATTAATCTTTTATATTATTGGAATGCTTCTAGTTTTTAATGGAGCAGCTATGATAATTTCTTCATTTGTCAGTGTTATTTTTGATGACGGTGTATTAAAAGAAATTACTTTTTCAGCAATTTTTTTGATTATTACAGGATTCTTAATTATGACTTTTTCTAAAAATAATGTTAGACAAATTAATAAAAGAGATGGATATGTTATAGTTACTATTGGATGGCTTACTATGGTTTTTTCAGGTATGCTTCCCTATTATTTAACAGGTTCAATTAATTCTTTTCCCAATCTATTTTTTGAAACGATGTCTGGCTATACCACTACTGGTTCAACTATATTAAATGATATAGAATCATTACCTAAAAGTATTATTTTCTGGAGAAGTATGACTCACTGGTTAGGAGGTATGGGAATAATTGTTCTAGCAATAGCCATTCTTCCACTTTTAGGAATTGGTGGCATGCAACTTTTTTCTGCTGAAGCTCCAGGAATTAATAGTGATAAAATACATCCACGAATTAGTGATACTGCTAAGAGACTATGGATTATTTATGTTGGACTAACATTTATAGAAACTATATTGTTAAAAATAGCTGGAATGAGTTTTTTTGATGCAATTAATAATTCTATGAGTAATATAGCTTCTGGAGGATTCTCTTCTCGAAATGAAAGCATTGGTTATTGGAATGACATTCCATCAATTCAATATATTATTATTCTATTTATGTTTTTAGCAGGAACTAATTTTGTCTTAATATATTTTGGAATTACTGGAAAAATTAAGAAAATTATTCAAGACACAGAATTTAAGTGGTATTTTTCATTAATCTCCTCATTTGCAATAATAGTAACAATTACTTTATATTTTTCTGTTGACTTAAGTGCAACAGATGTTCATCATCCACAAGTTTATGGAAAGTTTGAAAGTAGTTTTAGACATGCTTTATTTCAAGTTGTTGCTATTATTACCACAACAGGTTTCGTTACAGGCGATTTTATTTCTTGGGGACCTTTTTTAACTATGTTTTTCTTTGGAATTATGTTTCTAGGGGGATCATCTGGATCAACTTCTGGCGGAGTTAAAGTTTTAAGACATTTAATTCTTATCAAGAATGGTTTTCTTGAATTTAAAAGATCTTTACACCCAAATGCAATTTTTCCTCTAAAACACAATAATTCTGTTGTTGAAAAACCAATTATTATTCATGTGCTAGCATTCTTTATTTTATATCTTATTTTATTTATTGTAGGCGCTGGAGTATTAAGTTTACTAGGACTGGATTTTGTGTCTGCAATTGGGGCAGCAGCCTCATCTATAGGAAATGTTGGTCCAGCTTTAGGAACATTGGGTCCAATAAGTAATTTTGATAGTCTTCCTGAACTTGGAAAATATTGTTGTTCTTTTTTAATGTTAATTGGAAGATTAGAGTTATTTACTGTCCTAATTTTATTTACTCCATTTTTTTGGAGAGATCGTTAACATTTAAGAGCCAATTTAATTCTAATGATTGCTTTTTTTATTTCTTCTTTTGATGCAGCATAAGAAATTCTAATGTTTTTTGGACTTCCAAACGCATCTCCTGTAACTGTTGCAACATGAGCTTCTTCTAGAAGGAATATGGCAAAATCAGATGCGTTATTTATTATTTTTCCTTTAATGTTCTTTCCAAAAAATTTGGATATATCCGGGAATACGTAGAATGCCCCCATAGGGTCATTTAATTTAAATCCATTTATATCTTTCAGTAATTCAATTATTAATTCTTTTCGTGATTTAAATTCATCTACCATATATTTAATTTTACTAGCTGGAGCTTCTAAAGCCGCAATAGTTGCACGTTGGGCAATACAGTTTGCTCCACTTGTAATTTGACCTTGCATTTTTGTACATGCTTTCGCTATCCATCCAGGTGCTCCAATATACCCAATTCTCCATCCAGTCATAGCAAATGCTTTTGCTAATCCATTCACCGTAATTGTTCTTTCAAACATTGAAGGAATTTTTGCAAAGCTGAAGTGAGGAACACCATAATTTATATGCTCATAAATTTCATCTGACAGAATGTATATTTCAGGATATTTTTCAAGAACTTTAGATAGTTCTATAAATTCTTTTTCTTTATATACAGATCCACTGGGATTATTAGGGGAATTAATTATTACCAATTTAGTTTTTTTAGTAATGGAATTTTCTAATTGTAAAGGAGTTATTTTAAAATCTGAAGAAATATCAGAACGAATTTCTATTGGATTCCCCTCAGCTAACATTACAATAGCTGAATAACTCACCCAATATGGTGCAACAAGAAGAACATCATCACCAGGATTAACCAAAACTTGAATTGCATTAGCTATTGATTGTTTAGCACCAGTAGATACTACTATTTGGTTAGTTTCATAGTTTAATCCATTATCTCTCTTAAACTTATTACAAATCGATTTTTTTAAATCACCATATCCATCTACAGGAGTATAAGAGTTGAAATTATCATCAATTGCTTGTTTTGCAGCTTTTTTAATAAAATCGGGGGTATTAAAATCAGGCTCTCCAAGACTAAGACCAATAATGTCGATCCCCTTTTCTTTTAATTCTCTTGCTTTTGCAGCCATTGCTAATGTTGCTGAAACTGGCAAATTATTTATTCTATCTGAAAGGTTATTTCCCATTTTATGTAAAAAAATTAGGTTTAAAGATATTTATTTTCATAAAATTAATAATGTAATTTTGACTAAATAAAAAAAAGTTTTGAACATTTTTAAATCAAGTTTTCCTAATTTATCAGAACAACAATTATTACAATTTAATAGTTTAAATAAATTATATGAGTTTTGGAATAGTAAAATAAATGTAATTTCTAGAAAAGATATTACAGAATTAAAAATTAGACATATATTACATTCTTTATCTATAGCAAAAATTATAGAATTTAAAAGTGGTTCTAAGATATTAGATGTTGGAACAGGAGGAGGGTTTCCTGGGATCCCATTAGCTATTATGTTTCCTAAAACAGAGTTTGTATTATCTGATTCAATTGAAAAAAAAATTAAAGTTGTTAAATCAATAATTAATGAACTAAATCTTAAAAATGTAAGAGCTCAAAAAATTAGATCTGAAAAAATTGATGAAAAGTTTGACTTTGTTGTTTGTAGAGCAGTTACCAATATGACAGACTTTGTTAAAATTATTGATGGCAAAATCTCATCAATAAACAATCATGAGTTTAGAAATGGAATTTTTTATTTAAAAGGAGGAGATCTTAGCTTAGAGTTAAAAAATTTTAAGTCATCTATTGTTTTTGATATAAATAATTTTTTTCATTACCCTTTTTTTGATACAAAAAAAATTGTTTATCTACCTATTCCATATAAGGGTAAGGATAATCAGTAGGAGGGTTGAAGTTTTCTTTAATTAGCCTAGGAGAAACCCATCTCAATAAGTTTAATTTTGATCCAGCTTTATCGTTTGTTCCTGATGCTCTAGAGCCTCCAAAAGGTTGTTGACCAACTACTGCTCCAGAAGGTTTATCATTAATATAGAAGTTTCCTGCACTGTATCTTAAGTTTTTTAAAGCATAATCAATACTTTCCTCATCTTTTGAAATAAAAGCACCAGTTAAAGCATATATAGATGTTTTATCAACTGTTTTTAATATATCTTTCCATTCATTATCAGGATAAATAAAAATAGTAACAACAGGCCCAAAAATTTCTTCATTCATTGTAATATAATTTGGATCTGTAGTTAAAATTACTGTGGGGGAAATAAAATAGCCTTTAGAATCATCATAATCTCCGCCAATTAATATTTTAGCCTCATCATCATTTCTAGCTTTTTCAATATATTTCACAATTTTATCAAATGAATTTTTATGAATTACAGCTGTCATAAAATTTTCAAAATCAATAGGAGATCCCATTTTTATGGTCTTCATTTGGTTCTTTAAATTTTCCAAAATTTCATCAGATTTAGATTTTGGCAAATAAATTCTTGATGCTGCTGAACATTTTTGACCTTGATACTCAAAGCCTCCTCTTAAAATTGCCGTTGATACTACTTTAGAATCAGATGACGGGTGTGAAACAATAAAGTCTTTCCCACCAGTTTCGCCTACTATTCTAGGGTAATCTTTATAAAGATTTATATTTTTACCAACTTTTGACCAAAGACCTTTAAAAACATGGGTTGATCCTGTAAAATGAATTCCAGAGAGATTAGGGTTTTCTAATGCAATATTTGTAATCATTTCTGGATCTCCAGTTACCATATTAATAACACCTTTAGGAAGACCTGCCTCATTAAAAATGTCCATAATTACTTTAGCTGAATAAATTTGATGATCACTAGGTTTCCATAAAATAACATTACCCATCAATGCAGCACTAGCACAAAGATTCCCTCCAATAGCTGTAAAATTGAATGGGGTAATTGCATATACAAACCCTTCTAATGGGCGATATTCTAGTTTGTTGGAAACATTTCCAACAGTAATAGGTTGTTCTTTATATATTTCAGACATGTAGATAATATTGAATTTTAAAAAATCTACAAATTCACAAGCAGCATCAATTTCTGCTTGAAAAATACTTTTTGATTGGCCTATCATTGTAGCAGCATTAATTTTTGACCTATATGGTCCAGCAATTAATTCAGCTGCTTTTAAAAAAATAGAAGCTCTTTCTTGCCAAGGCGTATTGGTCCATTCATTTTTTATATCCAATGAAGATTTAATTGCATTTTTTACATGAATTTCTTCACATATAGAGTAAGTTCCCACAATTTTTTGATGATCATGAGGAGGGGTAATGTTTTTTTTATTTTCTGTAAAAATTTCTTTTTCTCCAATGAATAGTGGAATATCAATTTTTTCAGAATACATTGAATTATAAGCTTCAATTACCTCTTTTCTTTCTTTGGATCCTTTTATATAATCTTTAGTCTCTTCATTAATACGTTTTGGTAATTGAAAAGTGTTGTTTTTCATTTATTATGAATTTAAAAAGTTAATTTTAGTTTAATTTAAAGCTTGTGGAGCAGTTAATTTAAAAGTAGGAATATAAGCTCTAAACTTTTTACCATTATTTACGTTTACCATATTATAAAACCCTCTCATTGCACCTACAGGAGATGTTATTAAACATCCTGAAGAATACTTGTATGAATCTCCTGGTTTTAATAAAGGCTTTTCACCAATTACTCCTTCTCCATCAATTATTATATCTGAACTTAAGGAATCAAAAATTCTCCAGTGTCTAGTTTTTAGTTGAACTGTATTTTTACTTTGATTTGTTATTGTAATGATGTAATTGAAAGAAAAATGTAGATTATAGTTTTTAAAATAAGAACCATCGTAAATGGATTTTACAGAAATTTTAATTCCTTTTGTTACGTGATTGATCATAATAAAAAAATCTTCATAGCTAATATATTGATTAAATAAAAGAAAATGAATCTCTTTTTATTAATTTTTTATGTTTAGTGATTTTATACTCCTTTCTCCTATTAATTTAAAGTACTTTTCATTGTTTTTTTTATGAAAAATTAAAATAGTATATAAATTTTCAGTTTGCCAAAAATTTCCTTCAAAGTAATTAATAGTATTTGGTATTAATAAATTTGTATAACCATATTTATAATTATAAAATCCTTGTTTGAATAAAAAAGAACCCTGATATGATTCTTTCTTTTCATCATATTTTAATTTATAATTTTCATTTGCTATGAAATTATTAAACCTACCAAGCAAATAAACATTATTGTTCTTATCAAAAATGTTAATTTTTAAATTAAAATGAACTCTTGCATAATCATTTTCAATATCAAAGTCATAATTATTATTTGAATTAATTAAAAATTCACCATTTATATCAGGATTAAACTCATAGATGTCATTAGTTCTTTCACGATCATCAACTAAAAAGTTATTATATATATCAGTTAATGTTGATTTATATATTCGATAGTTTGTAGAATTAATTTTTGAGTTGTCAAAATTTAAAAATTCATTTCCCCCCAGAAAATAAATGTCATCATAAATTAAATTATTAGAAAAAATGAATTTGGGTTTTTCTATAATTATTGAATTTGACCAATTGTAATTTTTTATTACAATTACTTTTAATTTTGAAGAGCTATTATAGATTTTAGAACAATCTCCACAATTAATATTTATTTTAATTTTTTGATCTGTTTTTAAATTGTTAATAATATTTGATTTGGATATTGTTAGTTGAATAGGTATTTGATTTTTTATATATGAAAATCTTTTTTCAAAAACTTTTTTACCATTTGATAAATGAATGCTAATGGAATAATTTCCAGATAATTTTAACTTTACATCATCATTGGGGATACTTAAAGTATAGTTGGTATATGGCTGTAAAGTGTTAAATGAATTTCTGATTTTTTTTATTCTTATGTCATCAAATCCTTCTAAATATTCAGACTTATATAAATTAGATTGATTCCACATATAGTCAAAATGTTTGATTTGATAATAATAGTTTTTTTCATCAGCTTCTAGGTCATCAAAACTTAATTCTATTAAATCGCCAAAGTAAATAAACGGGCTTGATGATTTTGAGCTTTTAAGAACAATTGTTTTAATATTTTTTGGAATTTCTAGGCTTTGAGAATTTAGATAATTTCCAATTAGAATGAAAAAAAATGTATAAACGATTTTATATTTTAATGACATTTCAAGTGTAAAGATATCACAAATAAAAAATCAACAATTTTTTGCTATTTAGAATGAATATAAATAAAAACTTTATTTACAAATTAATGTTAAATCGACTTTTACTTAAGGCTTTAAATTAATAAATTTGCGACCGATTAGACACTACAAATAAATATGTCAAACGACATCAGAATTAAAAATGGTTTAACCATTAATTTGAAAGGTGCTGCCAAGAACGTTATAAAAAAGGCTCCTTATCCTAAATCAGTGTCTTTAAATCTTTCAAATTTTCATCTTATTATTCCAAAAATGATTGTAAAAGTAGGTGAAAAAGTAAATGTTGGAGATATTATTTTCTATTCAAAAAAAGATGAAAGAATAAAATTTTGCTCACCTGTTGATGGAATAATTAAAGAAATTGTTAGAGGAGCAAAAAGAAAAATTATAGAAATTATTATTGATGTAGATAATAATCAAAAAAAAATAGAACCTAGTATTATTGAATTTGAAAAATTAAATGATGATGAAATTAAAAATATTATTTTAAATTCTGGATGTTGGCCATTTATTAAACAAAGACCATATGATATAATTGCAAATCCATCTGATAAACCAAAATCCATTTTCATTTCCTCATTTAATAGCGCTCCAATTTCTGCTGATTTTCATATTATTTTAGATGATCAGAAAGAAGAGTTTAAAACGGGTTTACAAGTTTTATCTAAATTAACTGATGGTGAAATAAATATTTGCATTAAAAAAGATATTTCAACATTTATTAATGATATTAAAGGTATAAAAGCACATACTGTAAGTGGACCTCACCCTTCAGGTAATGTAGGAGTTCAAATTCATCATATTAATCCTATTAATTCTGGAGAAAGAGTTTGGACATTAGGCCCTGAAGATGTGGCAATTTTAGGCAGATTCTTTTTAACAGGAATTTATAAACCTATTAGAACCATAGCGGTTTCAGGTGCGCCGGTTAAAAATCCTCAATACTATAAAACAATTGCTGGATCTAAATTATATGAGATTATTAATGATGCTGGTATTGATTCAAACGATTCATTAAGAATTATTAATGGAGATGTTCTGACCGGAACTAAAGTTGATCTTGACAATTATTTAGGTTTTTATAATAATACAGTCTCTGTCATAAGGGAAGGGAATCATTACAGAATGTTTGGTTGGATACCTTTTATTAATAATGAGGTGCCAAGTATTTATAAGACCTCTTTTTCTTGGTTATTTCCAAATAAAAAATATGATTTAGATACAAATTTGAATGGTGAAGAAAGAGCATTTGTTGTAACCGGTGAAATGGAAAGAGTTTTCCCTATGGATATTTATCCTATGCAATTGCTTAAGGAATGCATGGCTGAAAATATTGATAAAATGGAAAATTTAGGAATTTATGAAGTTGCTCCAGAGGATTTTTCACTTATTGATTATTCTTCCTCTTCAAAAATAGAGGCTCAGTATATAATAAGAAAAGGACTTGATTTAATGATTAAAGAAGTTGGTTAATTATTTATATGAATATTAGAGAAACTATAGATAAACTTAAAAAACCCTTTAATAAGGGAGAAAAATGGGAAAGATTTGCACCTGCTTTTAATGCATTGGATACTTTTCTATATGTGCCAAACCATACTACTAAACATGGCGCCCATATTAGAGATGCTGTAGACTTAAAAAGGACTATGATCACAGTTATTATAGCCTTGTTGCCAGCTTTGTTCTATGGAATTTATAATACTGGTTTTCAGTATTATTCTCAGTTGGATGTAGAATACAATACTATAGATTTATTTATTCATGGATCTGCTAAAATTATCCCGATGATTGCAGTGTCTTATATTGTTGGACTTGCAATAGAGTTTGCTTTTGCAGTTTTTAGGGGACATGAAGTAAATGAAGGATATTTAGTAACAGGACTATTAATTCCTATGATTATGCCAGTAGATATTCCTTTATGGATGGTTGGGTTATCAGTTGCGTTTGCTGTGATAATTGGTAAAGAAGCATTTGGTGGAACAGGAATGAATATTTTGAATCCTGCATTAACAGCTAGAGCATTTGCATTTTTTGCTTATCCAACATATATGTCTGGTAATCAAGTTTGGGTTTCAGAGGCTTCTAATATCGATGGAATTTCAGGAGAGACTATTTTGGGTGTTTTGGCATCTGGAGAAAGTTCATTAAACTATGAGCCTTTACAAATGTTTATGGGTTCAATTCCAGGATCTATTGCGGAGACATCAACCTTGATGGTTTTAATTGGTGCATTTATTTTAATATATACTGGAGTGGGAAGTTGGAGGATAATGGTTGGTGGAGTAATTGGAGCAGCCATAACGGGGTTATTGTTTAATCTTTGGGGTGCAAATGAATTGATGAGTTTTAGTTGGATAAATCATATGCTGGTTGGTGGGTTTGCTTTTGGAGTTGTTTTTATGGCTACTGACCCTGTTTCAGCAGCTCAAACAGTAAAAGGCAAGTGGATATATGGTTTATTGATTGGAATTTTTTGTATTCTAATTAGAGTTTTTAACCCTGCATATCCTGAAGGGGTTATGCTTGCTATTCTACTTATGAATGTTTTTGCTCCAACAATTGATCATTATGTTGTTGAGGCTAATATTAAAAGAAGAAAAAAAAGAGGGATTAAAACAGCTGTAAATATTGCTTAATATGGATAGAGATTCAAATTTGTATACTTTTTTATTTGCAACCCTTATGGTTTTAGTAGTTGCAACAGTTTTAGCTTATACTTCTCAATCTTTAAAAGGTTTACAAAATGAAAATATAAGAAAAGAAAAAATGCAAAATATTTTATCATCTGTTGGAATAAATGTTAGTAGAGATGAATCAGAAGAATTATACAAAAAATATATTACTAATGAATTAGCATTAAGAAAAGATGGGTCTATAAATGAAAAAATAAATCCATTTTCTGATATAGTACTTGCAAAGGAATTAAAAAAAGATTATGAAGATCAACATTTCCCTTTATATATAGCTGAAATAGATTCTAAAAAATATTACATAATGGAATTACGTGGTAATGGTCTTTGGAATGCTATTTGGGGATATATTTCATTAAAAAATGACTTAAATACAATAAAAGGTGTTTCATTTGATCACCAAGGTGAGACTGCGGGATTAGGTGCTGAGATAACTAAGGATTGGTTTAAGGAAAGTTTTATAGATGAGAAGGTTTTTGATGATATGGGTGAACTAAAAGGAATTACAGTTTTAAAAGGTAATAATGATCCTAATAATCAGGATAAAGACGATCATGAAGTTGATGCAATTTCAGGTTCTACTATAACTGGTGATGGTGTAACAAATATGATTAAAGAAAGACTAAATAATTATTTGCCTTATTTCGAAAAGTTAAACTTAAATTCAATGATGAATTAAAATGAAAAAATTGAAAAATAAAAACCCTTTATTTCTTTTTGTTTCTAAAGGAAAAGAACCTCTTTTTTCAAAAAAAAATAGGCAGTTATTAAAAGATCCATTAGATGATAATAATCCTATCACAGTTCAAGTACTTGGTATTTGTTCTGCGTTGGCAATAACAGTTCAACTTTGGCCAGCTATTGTTATGACTTTTTCTGTGATTTTTGTTATGGCATGTAGTAATGTTATTATTTCAATTTTAAGAGATTTCATTCCAAATAGAATCCGGATTATTGTCTTTTTAGTTGTTATCTCATCACTTGTAGCTCTTGTAGATCAGTTTTTAATGGCCTATGCTTATGATGTTAGTAAAGAACTATCAATTTTTATTGGATTAATTGTTACCAATTGTATTGTAATGGGTAGATTAGAAGCTTTTGCTTTAGGAAATGGTGTTTGGAAATCATTTTTGGATGGAGTTGGAAATGCATTTGGTTATGGAGCAATTTTAATTGCAGTAGCATTTTTTAGAGAGCTTTTAGGCTCAGGAAATTTAATGGGTTATCAAGTAATTCCAGATTTTATATATGAAATGGGTTATGAAAATAATGGACTTATGTTATTATCTCCAATGGCATTGATAACCGTTGGAATAATTATATGGATTCAAAGATCAAGAAATACAGATTTAATAGAACAGAGATAATAAAAAAATATGTGGGAACAATACGCTAATCTTTTTGTCAAAAGCATTTTTATTGAAAATATGGTGTTTGCATATTTTCTTGGAATGTGTTCTTATTTAGCTATATCAAAAACTTTAAAAAATGGAGTTGGAATGGGACTTGCAGTAATTTTTGTTTTAACTATTACTGTTCCATTGAACTATTTAATTGATACATATTTATTAGCTGATGGCGCATTAATTTGGTTGGGACCTGAGTATGAAGAATTAAACTTAAGTTTTTTGAGTTTAATTATGTTTATTGCAGTTATAGCATCAATGGTTCAATTAGTTGAAATGATTATTGAAAAATTTTCACCTGCATTATATGGCTCACTTGGAATCTTTTTGCCTCTTATAGCAGTTAACTGTGCAATTTTAGGTGGTTCTCTTTTTATGCAAATCAAAGATTTTTCAGGAGTTTCTGAAGCTGCTGTTTATGGTTTTGGATCTGGAATAGGTTGGTTTTTAGCGATTGTTGCAATTGCAGCAATCAGGGAAAAAATAGCATACTCTAATGTTCCAGCTCCTCTTAAGGGATTAGGAATAACTTTTATTATTACTGGATTAATGGCCTTTGGTTTTATGAGTTTTATGGGGATAAAATTATAATTTTATGACATCTATTTCTACATACATTTTTTTAAGTATAATTATTTTTTTAATTATTATTTTTCTTTTAGTTGGGATGCTTTTAGGTGTTAAAGCGAAATTATTGCCATCCGGACCAGTTACTGTTTTAGTTAATGGAGAAAATGAAGTGAAAGTTTCTTCTGGCGGGACTTTGCTATCAACACTTGGAAATAATAAAATTTTTTTACCATCGGCTTGTGGGGGAGGAGGAACTTGTGTTCAGTGTAAATGTGTTGTGAAAGAGGGGGGAGGAGAAATTCTATCTACAGAATCACCATATTTCAGTAGGAAAGAAATATCAGAAGGATGGAGACTGGGGTGTCAGGTAAAGGTTAAACAGAACATGGTTATCGAAATTCCTGAAGAAGTTTTTGGAATTAAAAAATGGGAAGCTACTGTTGTTAGAAACTGGAATGTAGCTTCTTTTATTAAAGAATTTGTAATAGAAATTCCAGATGATATGGGATATAAAGCAGGAGGTTATATTCAAATTGAAATACCCGAATGTGAAGTGGATTATAAAGAAATGGATATTAGTGCACATCCTGACGAACATCCAGATGACCCTCAAAAATTTAAACTAGAATGGGATAGGTTTAATCTTTGGGATTTAAAAATGAAAAACTCTGAATCAGTTGAAAGAGCCTATTCCATGGCATCTTATCCAGCTGAAGGAAAAGAAATAATGTTAAATGTACGAATAGCTACTCCACCATGGGATAGAAGTGCAAATGGATGGATGGATGTGAATCCAGGGATAGCATCTTCCTATATTTTTTCTAAAAAACCTGGAGATAAGGTTACTATTTCAGGTCCTTATGGAGAATTTTTTATAAATCATTCTGAAGCAGAAATGTTGTATGTTGGTGGAGGTGCAGGAATGGCTCCAATGAGATCCCATTTGTACCATTTATTTAGAACGTTGAAGAGTGGAAGGAAAGTAAATTTTTGGTATGGCGGCAGATCTAAAAGAGAATTGTTTTATGTTGAACATTTTAAAGCTCTAGAAAAAGATTTTCCAAACTTTAAATTTTATATGGCTCTTTCTGAACCTAATAAAGAAGATAACTGGAAAATTAAGGATGGTTTAGATGGTGAAGGCGATGGCTTTGTTGGTTTTGTTCATCAAGCCCTTATTGATAATTATTTAATACATCACGAAGCTCCTGAAGATGTTGAAGTATATTTTTGTGGCCCCCCACTTATGAATCAAGCTATTGAAAAAATGGCAGATGATTTTGGTGTTCCACCAGAGAATGTAAGATTTGATGATTTTGGAGGATAATATTTCTCTAATTACCTATTGGTAAGTTAATCTACTTGTAGCTTACAATGAATTCAAATTATGTTGTTAATTTTAAGGGTGTTTAAAAAATCATTTTTATTTATAGTCTGCATAATTATTAGTTGTTCTAATGAAACTAGCATTCATTCTTATTCTGGACAGGCTTTAGGAACTTCTTTTAAAATACTATATGCATCTGACCAACCCTTAAAAAATATAGATGTTTTAACAGATTCTATTTTTATAGAAATAAATAAATCTTTATCAACATATGTTTCTTCTTCAGATATTTCAAAAATAAATGATGATATAGATTCAATTAAAATAGATGCTCATTTTAAAAAAGTTTTTAATAAGTCTAAACTTATTTGGAAATCTACAGATGGATTTTTTGATCCAACTATTGGCCTTTTAGTAAAAGCATACGGATTAGGTCCTAAAAATGATAGTATAATCCCTGTTAATGTAGATAGTATAATGAATTTAACAGGGTTTGCTAAAGTGTCTTTGAAAAACAATTTTATTGTTAAAGAAAAAAAAGGAATTTATTTAGATTTTAATGCAATTGCAAAAGGATACTGTGTTGATGTAATTTCAAATATGTTAAAGAATAGAAATATTCATAATCATTTAGTTGAAATTGGAGGAGAAATGGTAGCTAGTGGCAAAAACTTGGAAACTAATAATTTTTGGAGAGTAGGAATTACTGACCCCTTAAATCCCTCATCTAATAATTATATTAAAAAGATAGTATTAAAAAATTCGGCCCTTGCTAGTTCAGGTAATTATAGAAAATATATAATTGATAATCAAACTGGAAAAAAAATAGTGCATACCATTAATCCAAAAAATGGAAATGCATTTAGCACTAATGTTTTAGGAGTTTCAGTCATTGCAGATGATTGTATTACTGCTGATGCATATGCTACTTCATTTATGGCAATGCCAATAGAGAAATCAATTAAAATGATTTCAGAATTAAATAATATTGAAGTAATGATTATTTATAATAAACAAAAAAGTGAAGTTGAGATTTTTTCTACTGATGGATTTGATAGACTTGTTTTAAACTAATTTTTTACAGATTGGAATTATTTCATTTTTTACTATGCTGTATTTTTTAATTTCTTTATCTAAAAATTCGTTAGCATAATTATTTTTTTCAACATGAAAACCAACTTTTTTAAGTCGATCAAAGTAATCTAAACCATACACTCTAACATGATCGTATTGACCAAATTTTTTAATTCTCTCATTTTTATCTTTAATTCCAGGATCTTCAAACGTTCTTTTAATATTTAAATCAATTGGAACTTGTAATATTGCTGTTCCATTTTTATTTAAAACTCTATAAAGCTCTTGCATCGCTTTTTTGTCATCATCTATATGTTCCAAAACATGATTACAAAGAATAAAATCAAAAAAATTGTTTTCAAAAGGCATCTTGCATATATCACCCTTTATATCAGCCAAAGGTGAATTTAAATCAAATGTTATATAATTTTCATTTTTTATTGATTTAAAAACTTTATAAAAGGCTTGTTCAGGCGCTATATGCAATACTTTAATTTTTGTATTAAAAAATTCTGTTTTATTTTTTAAATAAAGCCATAATAATCTATGTCTTTCTAAAGACAATGTTCCTGGGCTAAGAGCATTTTTCCTTTGATTTTTATAACCGTACGGTAAAAATTTCCTGTAAGATTTATTATTAATAGGATCATAGAATTTATTTCCTCTATAGTATAAATCTAATATTGGTCTAAATAAATTACTCCAAAAAATTAATTGAGGACGAGGTACTTTATTAATTATGAACTTTATAAGCCAATCCAATTTTTAAGATTTAAATTTATTTTCTTCTATACTTTTAATTCCTAAGGAATTATATATATAATCAAAGGTTGAAAGTAAATTAGGCTTTTCATTGATTATCGCAACATTATGTTCAAAGTGTACGCTGGGTAAGTTATCTGCTGTCAAAATTGTCCATCCATCATTTAATTGATTTATTCTTGCAGTTCCCATATTAATCATGGGTTCAATAGCAACGACCATTCCATTTTTAAATTTTTTTCCTGTTCCTCTTCTGCCATAATTTGGCATTTCAGGTTTTTCATGCATACTTTTTCCCAGCCCATGTCCAACAAGTTCTTTAACTACTCCATAACCGTTGGATTCATTATGTTTTTGAATTGCATAGCCAACATCTCCAACTCTATTATCTTGTTTAAATTCTTTTATTCCTAGGTAAAGGGATTCTTTTGCAGTTTTTAATAATCTTTTAATTTCTTTATTTACTTCTCCAACTTCAAAAGTATAAGCATGATCTCCATAGTATCCATTCTTTAGAACTCCACAATCAATAGATAATATATCACCATCTTTAATTTCATCTTTGTTTGGAATTCCATGGACTACTTGAGAGTTTGGACTTATACATAATGTATTAGGAAAATCATACAAACCTAAAAATCCTGGTTCTGCATTATGGTCTCTTATAAACGATTCTGCTAAAGAATCTAGATGAAGTGTATTTATTCCAGGTTTAATTTCTTTAGCTAACATTCCTAAAGTTTTTGAAACTAATAGTGCACTTTCTCTGATTAATTCTATTTCTTCGGATGATTTAATTAAACTCATTTTTTAAAAATCAGCGTAAATATTTTTATATTCTTGTCCACTCAAAATTTTAAAAATGTCTTTTTCTAAAGTTTCAACAGGGAACTCAACAATTCTGTTAATTTCTTTTCCATTTTTTTTGA
>CAYSTA010000016.1:0-33509 GCA_964433845.1 uncultured Flavobacteriaceae bacterium | reverse complement strand
TATTATTAAAGAGTTTAGCTTTTTTTCTTTTTAATTACATTGAAATCTATGAAATTTACTTTTTTTATTAATTATAGTAGATGATTTGATAAGTGAATTCATTTATATTGATGTAAGATTAAATGAAATAAATTTTGATAAAAATACTAAAACCATTTCTATTTTTACAGATGAAAACTTCTTTTTTACAATCTCTCTAAATAACTGTTCTTTTTACATCTATTAGTCATAAAAAAAAGAATTATCTATTAAAGCAGTTTTTATCTTAGATTTATTAGAAACTTCAGTCCAAGCAATAATTGTAAGGTTTCTTTTTTTATCTAAAACAATTTTTGGAAAACCAGAAGATCTTTCTTTAGAAGACTCATCAACTAATAAAAATTTGTTTTGATTTCCTGACCTATTTACCATGTGAAGTTTAACGAAAGTATTTCCGTCTATGTTATCCATATAACTTATTAAAGCTGTCTCACCGTCTATTAGCTCAATATCAACTCTTCCTATTGGATTATCAGCATTAACTTCAATTGGAGTGTTAAATCCCTCAGCTATATCATTAGAAAAAGCAATTTTTATCAGACTCTTATTATTTGTATAAGTATACCATACAACGGCACTTTTGTTATTAAATGTAGAAATTGCAGGTCCATTTACTGGACATCCTGATATTATCCAGTTATCATTATAGACAGTTGCGGGTTTGCTCCACGTATTATTTATATCTAAATAAGAATAATATATATCCCTTGTTTCATCTTCAGATCTGTCTCTATATACAACTATTGGAATTTCAAGATCTGTAATTCCTAAATCCGTTTGGCAACAATCACATACTCTATCATCTATCAATTTGTCGTCAATTATTTGGCCTTCAATATTATAGCTAGTACCTCTTAATGTCATTTGAGCTTTTATTGAACTGTTATGATTCGAAAGCTCATTCTGTCTGCCATCTAAATATGTAGATAAAAAATGATCTTTGATATTAATTGTTGAAACAAAACCATGCTCAGTTTTAGTATTGTCATTATGAAGTTTTATAGGTTTATTCCAGGTTATTCCCCCATTTTTAGAATTAAGAATTTTAATATCATATGAATATTTTTCCTCACTGGTCATTTCTAAATAGTGAGCAGATACTCCATTTGAGCTATTAGTTGTGATTTTTGGGAAATCAGCCCAATTGACAAACATTTCTGAAGATTTTGTAATTAAATTAAAATCATTCCAAGAGAATTTAGAATAATTAAGCAAACTGTAAAGAAGTTGACTTTCATTAGTTTCCAAATTAGAGGATATAAAACTTAAATAAATTTCTCCAGAATTAGATCTATGTAAATTTGGTTCAGATGATTCCTTGCTATAATTAGTTTCAATAAATCTAATCGGAGTATAATCATCACAACTATTAGTAACGGAAATAATCAGCATTACTAATAATATCTTTTTCATTTAATCATATTTTTAAAGAGTTTAGCTTTTTTTCTTTTTAATTACATTGAAATCTATGAAATAATTTATTCTCAAAGAAACTTGATGGTTAAAAGGCTTGTCAAATAGATCTTTAGTACTTGTGTAGTAAGATACTCCGGACATATTATCTTCATTAAACAGGTTGTTTCTATATAATAATGTTGCTTTGCTTCCTGGAGCAAATTCCCAATTAAAACCTAAATCAAAATTCCATAAGTTAAAATTAGTGTTTGGATCATAATCACTTGTATTTTTATTAGAAAGCTCTCTTGTTCCATCTGATTTAAGTAAATAAAAGGAGTTAAGATACTTAGCAGTACTCCAAAACTGACGTAATTTTAAATTAATAGATTTATATGAATCAAAATTATAATTAAGTGAGAAATTATTTTCAATAGCTTTTACATCTCTATTTCCAAAAAAAACTTCTCCTTTATCCTTAAAAACATGTCCAATATCATCATAGTTTAAAGATTTTTTTACTTTATAATCAAAATTCAATTTATTATTAGCTCTAATTCCAATTCCAACACCAAAATCATAATCTTTTTTTTCCTCATTAAAATCTTCATTTAAACCAAATGTGTGTCCTAAATCAAATGAATATTCAATTTTTTTTCTAGAATCTGAATTAAATTTGAATTCTAACTCATATTCAGCAGGATCAATTATAAAAGTGTCTTTTTTTCTAGGTTCGTCATAATTCTTATATTTTGTAGTATAATCAACATCAAACTCAATTTTATGCAATTCTAGGGTTGTAATATCAACTCCTGTTCTTATTCCTCTAGACTTGAAGATTTTAGGATAAAACCTGCTTCTTTCACTAACATATAAATAACCTTGAATTTTTTCATAAATTTTAGAGGGTTTAAAGGTCAAAAATCTAATTATTGAATAAAATCTTTGATCATTTCTAGTGCTGTAAAAACCAAGATCATTTTGATAGTAATTAGCATCAACGCCTGCCCACCCTATAGAATATCTAAAATTACCGGTTAGATCACTTAACCTAAATGTCCCCCTAAATCCTTTTGTGGCAGAGAAAGTTGGAGAGTCGCTTTGATAAACAGTTCCCATTACATTATATTTTCTTTTGTTGTCAAATAAATCAAAAACAAAAGCACTGTTATTGGAATTCTCAAAATTTCCAGATCTATTTACATTTGCATTTAAAAAGGATAAAGTAGAGTATTCATTTAAAACTTGTTGACTAAATGATAAGACATTATAATTAGTTAGAGGAGAAATCTTCTCACTCCTTAATTCTCCTGTAGATGTATTAATAATTCGGGCATAAGCATTGTTTGTAATAGAATTTATAAATCCAATACTTAATCCTGAATTTGTAGTTCCAGTAACTTTTATGGAATTTAACAGGTCGGGTTTAACATCATAATTTATTATTTCTTCATTATTTTTTAAAAAATCACTTTCTTTAAAATTAATTTCTTCACCAATTCTTCTACTGTAAAAGAAATTACCTCCTCTAAAGCTCATTCCATCAGCTTTTTTAAATAATGTTGCACCTTCAGTAAAGAAAGCTCTATTTTCATCAAACTGTTGTTCAAATGGACTAAGATTTAGCTCTTTGTCATCAAATGTTACTTGTCCAAAATCAGGAATAAGAGTTGCATCTAATGTAAAGCTGTTATTAATTCCATATTTTAAATCCATTCCAGCAGAATATCCATTTAAAGGACTACTTCCTTTTTTGAAGTCTATAGAAGACTGAGCATATGGATAAAAAAACAATCTTAGGGGAGGGGATATGTCTTTAATCTCAGAAGTTATTCCCATAGATTCACCATAATTTGCATTTTTTTGGTCAATAAAATTCCAGGTGTATACTTCACCAGATTCAGCGATTTTTCTTCCAAAATTTATTCCCCATTTTTGAATTTTTTTTGATGAAAAACGTAGTGCACTATACGGTATTCTCATTTCCATACTCCAGCTTTTATTACCAATAGATACTTTTGATTCAAAAACTGTGTCAAAATCCCAATCTTCATCTGACATTTCACCAGAAGTATATGAATCTCCTAATGTTCCTGCACTTGTAACTTGAAAACTTTGTTCATTAATATTGTCGTCATATGAATTGATAGAGATGAAAAAGGTCTCTGCATTAATCTCCCATATATCGTCCCTTTGACTAAATTCAACAGGAATAGGATTTGGATTATTAAATTTTCCAGCTACATAAATTGCATTGTCATCATAACCTATATATACAAAATGTTCATATCCATCTTTTTCAGAAGAACCATTATTTGGCATCCACCTTTCAAAATTAGTGGCAGGCACTAATGTTTTCCAATTAGGATCGTCTAAAATTCCATCAATTTTTGGAGGAGAATTAAATCTTTTTAATTCAATGATTTTTCTTTCTTGACCTAGGTTTATGGAGAAAAAAAATAATGAAAAAAAAGTAATAAAGTATTTCATTTAGTCAACAAGTAACTTTTAAATAGTTATGGCGAAATTAATTAATTTTGACAACAATAAATTACTGAAAGTTTATTTTATATAATTCATGATTAAAAACATAACATTAGCAGGAGGCTGTTTTTGGTGTACTGAGGCAATTTTTAGAAGAATTAAAGGTGTTAAAACTGTTGTTCCTGGTTATATTGGTGGTCATACTCTAAATCCAACATATAAAGATGTTTGCTCAGGAGGTACTGGACATGCTGAAGCAATAAGTATTGATTATGACTCTAAAATAGTTTCATTGGAAAATATTTTGATGATTTTTTTTTCAACTCATGATCCAACCACTTTAAATAGGCAGGGAAATGATATTGGAACACAATACAGATCATCAATATTTAATGATGACAAAAATGAAATCAAGATGATCTTAGATTTTATTAGTGATTTAGAAAAGTCTAATAAGTATGAAAATAAGATTGTAACTACAATTGAAAAAAAGAGTACTTTTTATGTTGCTGAGAATTATCATCATAATTATTTTAGTTTAAATAAAAATGTACCTTATTGTTCAGCTATAATTTCCCCAAAGGTCAAAAAATTAATGGACACTAAAAGTTCATTGCTTAAATAAACTAATTTTTAAAAAATAGTCCAAACGATAGAAATTTAATTAATTTTTTAGTAAACAAAATAGACATTTTTAAAAAAAAATTAAAAATAAATTTATCTTTTTTAAAAGTAATGATGCTTACCAAAACTCCAAAGATAAAACCAAAGAAAATAAGTAATATTTGATATGCTGGAAAAACGATTAATAATCTAATAGGCCAGTAAAATAAACCAGGTAAAGTATCTAAATTTAAATACACAGTGATTGGGTCAGATATCTTTGCTGCAACTGATCCAGTTACTGCAAAAACAATAAAAACTATAGTTAATTGAAAAGAGTTTTCAATTCCCCATTTTTTTTTTAAATTTTCAAACATTTTAATTCAATATTTTAATTATTTGCTCTGCAAGTTCAAGTCCAATCCTGTCTTGTGCTTCATTTGTTGCTGCTCCTATATGAGGAGTTAAGGATATGTTAGGATGCATTAATAGCTTAATAGCAGGCTTTGGTTCATTTTCAAATGTATCTAATCCGGCAAATGAAACTTTACCAGAATCAAGTGCTGAAAGAAGTTCTAATTCATTAATAACACCACCTCTAGCTGCATTAATTATTCCAACACCATCTTTCATTAAATTAAATTCATTTTTATTAATAAGATATTCTTTTTGAGCAGGAACATGAAGACTTATAAAATCAGATTTTTTTAATACATCTAAAAAGGAAGAAATTTTAATCTTAAAATCAATAATTTTTTCATTTCCAAAATCTAGTTTAATGTTAGTGTTCTTTATAAACTTATCATATGCTAACACTTTCATGCCAACTCCAAGAGCAATTTTAGCTGTTTCTCTGCCAATTCTTCCAAAACCAATTATTCCAATTGTTTTTCCCCTAAGTTCAACCCCCTTAGCATACGATTTTTTTAGTACTTTAAAATTATTATCCCCTTCAAGAGGCATGTTTCTATTAGATTGATGTAGAAATCTTACTCCACTGTATAAATGTGCAAATACAAGTTCTGCAACAGAAGCAGATGAAGCTGCGGGTGTATTTATTACATTTATTCCTTTGCTTCTTGCATAATCTACATCAATATTATCCATTCCAACACCACCTCTTCCTATAATTTTTATTGAGGGACATTGATCAATTAAATTTTTTCCTACTGTTGTTGCACTTCTAACTAATAGAACTTCAATATTTTCTGATTTAATATGATTTATGAGTTGTTCTTGAGCAACTGTGGTTGTTGAAATATTAAATCCTTCCTTTTTTAATTTATCACTACCACTTTTTGAGATGCCATCGTTAGCTAATATATTTGCCATTATCAATTCTTTAAACTTTATTTTGTAATTCTTTCATTACATCTACTAATGTTTTTACGGATGAAATATCCAGTGCATTATATATTGATGCTCTATATCCACCGACAGATCTGTGACCGTTAACTCCACTAATGCCTGCATCCTTGCACATTTTATTAAAAATCTCCTTATGAGCATCATTTTTGAGATTAAATGTAGCATTCATTAAGCTTCTATCATCAACAGCAGCAAAACCTTGAAACAAATCATTTGAGTCAATTTCATTATATATCAAATTAGCTTTTTTAGAATTATTTGCTTCAATAAAATTGATTCCACCACTATTTTTAATCCATTCTAGAGTTAGCATAGAAGTGTATACCGCAAAAACAGGAGGTGTATTAAACATACTATCCTTTTCAATATGAATTCTATAGTCAAGCATAGAAGGAATATTTCTATTAATTTTTCCTAGAATATCTTCTTTAACTATAACAAGAGTAGTTCCTGCTGGACCAATATTTTTTTGTGCTCCAGCATAAATTAAAGCAAACTTTGAGAAATCAATATTTCTTGACAAAATATCAGAACTCATATCAGCTATTAATGGAACATTTGTTTCTGGAAGTTTTTTAATTTGAGTTCCAAAGATTGTGTTGTTTGTAGTTATATGTAAATAATCAAGCTGAGGATCAACAATATAATCTTTAGGAACATAATTAAAATTTTTATCTTTTGAAGATGCAACTTCAATAACCTTTCCAAATAATTTTGCTTCTTTAATTGCTTTTGTTGACCATGAACCGGTATTTAAATAACCAGCTTTTTTATCAAGCAGATTATATGCAGTCATTAAAAACTGAAAACTTGCTCCACCTTGTAGAAATAAAGCCTTATAGCCTTTGTTTTCTAGATTCAACAATTCTAAAGCTAATGATTTAGCTTTGGTTATTATTTCAACAAAATCTTTACTTCTATGAGAAATTTCTATTAATGATAATCCTGAATTGTTTAATTCTTTTATAGCTTCAGAAACATTTCTAATTACTCCGTCTGGAAGTATACTTGGTCCTGCACTAAAATTATGTTTTTTCATAATTAAAAGGTTTGCAAATTAATCAAATCATTTATAAAAAATGTTAAATTTTAAATAATATATCATCAGATTTTCAACAAAAAATTCAGTGTATCAATATTATCTGCATAATCATCGATTTTTGGTTTTTGACTGGATCCAAGTGGAATGGAATTCGATAAGTTAGAATTACTAACTATACACTGTAAGGATTCAGAATTTTTATCAATGTATTTTTCAATTTCTTTAATTGAATTATATGTTTCGTAAAACAAGCATGAAATTGATGAGCCAAGCTTCTTGTCCTTTTTTAAAATAAGAAAACCGTTTTCAATAAATTTTATATCACTCATTAAATAAACAGCTTTATTGTAGTCATAATTGTTAGCATATCTATTGTGTTTTATTATATCTTTAAATTCAAATAATGATTCAAAAAGCAAATCAAAACTGTAGTTCTTTGGAACAAATATCTTTGAAACATTTCTACATCCCATTCCAAAATAATTAAAGATATCATACCCTAAATCAATTAGATTTTCTTTGCTTTCATTACCGTCTAATACAGCAATTGAATGACGATTTTTTCTTAATAATTTAGGATACTTTTTAAAATAATATTCAAAATATTTAAACGAAGAATTACTTCCTGTTGCAATAACCCCGTCAAAGTTTTTTAATGGCTTATCTGTAAATTCTATATCCTTTTTAAAACCAGGCGAAATAAAGTCTAAAAAATCAATTACAACTGGTAATAGAATTTTGTCATCTGAGGACATCTTTATTAAACATTTATAGTTTAAAATTTTTGCACATATAAAATCATGAAATCCAACTAAAGGAATATTTCCTGCCATGATAATAGCAATAGTCTTTTTTGAATAATCATCTAGATTATAATTATCTATCCATTTTGAAAGCTTTTCTGTAGTTAATTCCTTGCTCCAATTTTTAAATGAAAGCAAACAGTTATTTCTCGTGAACCAGTTATTGTATTGATAAGCTTCTTTAATTTTTTTATTAAAAACAGTTATCCATTCATTATATTTAGAATTTTCTTTTTGACTAGAAATATCATCAAAAAGTTCTCCTAATTTATTAAATGCCTCAATTTTTTGATCTATTGTTGTCACTAAATTTGTTAAGAATATTTATTAAATTATTTTTGCATGCAAATCTATAGAAAGATCTTGTAAGAACCATGGCTATTAAAATTACAGATGAGTGTATAAATTGTGGTGCTTGTGAACCAGAATGTCCTAATACTGCAATATATGAAGCTTCCTATGAATGGAAATATTCTGATGGGACTAGTTTGTCTGGTGATATAATATTACCAAATGGGACTTCTGCTAATGCTGATCTTGAACAAGAACCAATTTCAGATGAATTTTATTTTATAGCATCTAACAAGTGTACTGAGTGTGTTGGTTTTCATGAAGAACCTCAATGTGCCGCGGTTTGCCCTGTAGATTGTTGTATTCCTGATGAAAAAAACGAGGAAAGTAAAGAAGTTCTTCTGGGAAAACAAAAATTTATGCACCCTGAAAACTAATATATGAAAGCTGGAATTGTTGGACTCCCTAATGTTGGGAAATCTACTTTATTTAATTGTTTGTCTAATACTAAAGCTCAAAGTGCAAATTTCCCTTTTTGTACTATTGAACCGAACATAGGAATTATTAATGTCCCAGATTTAAGACTTGAAAAACTTGAAAAACTTGTTAATCCTGAAAAGGTAATTCCAGCAACAGTTGAAATAGTAGATATAGCGGGTTTGGTTAAAGGTGCCAGTAAGGGTGAAGGTTTAGGTAATCAATTTCTAGCAAATATAAGAGAGACTGATGCTATAATTCATGTAATAAGATGTTTTGATGATGATAATATTGTTCACGTTGAAGGTTCTGTTGATCCTGTAAGAGATAAAGAAATTATTGATTTAGAATTACAGTTAAAGGATTTAGAAACAGTAGAAAAAAAACATGAAAAATTAAATAGACTTGTAAAAACAGGAAATAAAGAAGCTATTAAAGAGTCTGTTGTGTTAAATAAAATAATAGACCATTTACGTGCCTTTAATCCTGTCAGAAGTTTAGATTTTTCTGAGGATGAAAAAAAGTTTTCTGATTCAATTCAATTAATTACAAGTAAACCTATTCTATACGTCTGTAATGTGGATGAATCATCTGTGATAAATGGCAACAAATATGTTGATAATTTAAAACACTCATTAAATGATAAAAATGCTGAATTAATGATTTTGGCTGTTGGTACTGAAGCAGATATTAATGAATTGGATAGTTATGAGGACAGAAAAGCATTTTTGTTAGACATAGGTTTATCTGAACCGGGATCATCTAAGCTTATAAAAAAAGCCTACGACTTATTGAATCTTCAAACTTATTTTACATCTGGAATCAAAGAAGTTAGAGCTTGGACAATTAAAAAAGGAATGACTGCTCAAAAAGCTGCTGGTGTTATACATTCTGATTTTGAAAAAGGTTTTATTAGGGCAGAAGTTATCTCATATGATAATTATATTCATTATGGAAGTGAATCAAAAGCAAGAGAAGCAGGTAAATTAAATGTTGAGGGTAAGGATTATATTTTAATGGATGGAGATATAATGCATTTTAGATTTAATGTTTAAAAAGATTTCAACAACCATGCATCTCTTATTGTTAATTAATTTATTTATACACCATTTTATTATTTTTATTGAAGCACTATCTTAGCTCTTTAGCAGAGTAAATGGTAATTTCATCGAATTATACTGAAGAAAACATAAGATCTCTTGACTGGAAAGAGCATATTAGAATGCGTCCAGGAATGTATATCGGCAAATTAGGGGATGGTTCATCTCCTGATGATGGTATATATATTTTACTTAAAGAAGTTTTAGACAATTCTATTGATGAATTTGTAATGGGTGCTGGAAAAACTATTGAAATTTCTATATCAGACTCTGGTGTTTCTGTTAGAGATTATGGAAGAGGAATTCCTCTTGGAAAGGTTGTAGATGTTGTTTCAAAAATGAATACAGGAGGAAAATATGATACAAGAGCTTTTAAAAAATCAGTTGGTCTTAATGGAGTTGGCACAAAAGCAGTAAATGCACTTTCTTCTGTTTTTAAAGTAGAATCATGTAGAGATGGAAAATTAAAGGCTGTTACTTTTGAAACAGGAAACTTGCTTGAAGATGGACCTGTAGAAGAATCCTCAAGAAGAAAAGGAACAAAGGTTTATTTTAGACCTGATGATTCAATTTTTAAACATTATAAATATAGAACAGAGTATGTCTCAAAAATGCTCAAATATTATGTTTATCTAAATCCAGGATTGACCATTGTTTTTAATGGAGAAAAATATTTTTCTGATAATGGACTTAAAGATTTATTAGAGGACAATAATGATGTTGAAAAATTATTGTATCCTATAATTCATTTAAAGGGAGAGGATATAGAAATTGCATTAACGCATAGTAGGATTCAGTATAGTGAAGAATATTATTCTTTTGTAAATGGTCAACATACCACTCAGGGAGGAACTCATCAATCTGCATTTAGAGAATCTTTAGTTAGAACAATTAGAGACTTCTATGGGAAACAATATGATTCTTCGGATATAAGGAAATCTATTATTGCTGCTATTAGTATTAAAGTAATGGAACCTGTTTTTGAATCCCAAACTAAAACCAAGCTGGGTTCAACTGAAATGGGCGGGAAATTACCTACAGTGAGATCTTATATCAATGATTTTGTTAGTAAATATTTAGATAATTATTTACATAAAAATCCTGAAACAGCTGAAAGTATTCAAAAGAAAATTATTCAAGCTGAAAAAGAACGGAAAGAGCTTTCAGGGATTAGAAAGCTTGCAAGAGAACGAGCTAAAAAATCTAGCCTTCACAATAAGAAACTTAGAGATTGTAGGGTGCACTTGAATGATATGAACAAAGAAAATAGATTAGATTCAACTCTTTTTATTACAGAGGGAGATTCTGCAAGTGGATCCATAACAAAGTCTAGAGATGTAAATACACAAGCTGTTTTTAGTTTAAGAGGCAAACCTCTTAATTGTTATTCTATGACTAAAAAAGTGGTATATGAAAATGAAGAATTTAATTTACTACAGGCAGCATTAAACATAGAAGAAAGTATAGAGTATTTAAGATATAATAATATTGTAATCGCGACAGATGCTGATGTAGATGGAATGCATATTAGATTGTTATTAATCACTTTCTTTTTGCAATTCTTTCCGGAAATTATAAAAGAAGGACATTTGTTTATTCTTCAAACACCTCTTTTTAGAGTTAGAAATAAAAAAGAAACTATTTATTGTTATTCAGAAAAGGAGAGGATAGAAGCAATTAATAAACTAGGTAATAAACCCGAAATAACTCGATTTAAAGGTTTAGGTGAAATATCACCAAATGAGTTTAAGCATTTTATTGGAGAAACTATGAGGTTAGATCCAGTAATGCTTGATGAAAATTTTAGCATAGAGGACTTGTTGTCTTTTTATATGGGAAAAAATACACCTGACAGGCAGAAGTTTATAATTGAAAATCTTAAAGTAGAACTTGATAGAATAGATTCATAGATGGAGGAAGAATATTTAGATTCAGATAATTTGAATGAAGAAGAATTAGGAGATTCGTTAACCAGAGTGTCTGGAATGTATAAGGACTGGTTCTTAGATTATGCTTCTTATGTAATTTTAGAACGTGCAGTACCTTCAATTGAAGATGGCTTTAAGCCTGTTCAAAGAAGAATTCTTCATTCAATGAAAGATTTAGATGATGGGCGTTTTAATAAAGTAGCTAACATAGTTGGTCATACAATGCAATACCACCCTCATGGCGATGCAAGTATAGCTGATGCAATGGTTCAGATTGGTCAAAAAGAACTTTTAATTGAAACCCAAGGTAATTGGGGCAATATACTAACGGGTGATAGGTCAGCTGCATCTAGATACATAGAAGCTAGGCTGTCTAAATTTGCGTTAGAAGTAGTTTTTAGCCCTAAAATAACAGAATGGCAGTCTTCATATGATGGAAGAAGAAAAGAACCGATTAACCTGCCTGTTAAATTCCCCTTGTTATTAGCACAGGGAGGAGAGGGGATAGCTGTTGGTTTATCTACAAAGATTCTTCCTCATAATTTTATAGAATTAATTGATTCCTCTATTAAATGTTTAAAAGATAAAAAATTTACTCTCTATCCTGATTTTTCTACTTCAGGAATAATGGATGTGACTAATTATAATGATGGACTTAGAGGAGGAAGGATTAAGATAAGGGCAAGAATAAATCAGTTAAATAAGAATACTTTAGTAATTAGTCAGATTCCTTTTTCTACTACCACATCCTCTTTAATAGACTCAATTGTTAAGGCTAACGATAATGGAAAAATTAAAATAAAGAAAATTGAAGATAATACAGCAAATAATGTTGAGATATTAGTCCATCTTCCTACAGGTGTTTCTCCAGATAAAACAATTGATGGCTTGTATGCTTTTACTTCATGTGAAACTTCAATTTCTCCTTTAGGTTGTGTTATAGAAAACAACAGACCATTGTTTGTTGGTGTTTCTGAAATTTTAAGGAGATCAACAGAACATACTAGAGAATTATTAAAACTAGAGCTAGAATATAAAAAAGAAGATTTTGAAAATCAATGGCATTATGCTTCCTTAGAGAGAATCTTTATCGAAAATAGAATCTATCGTGATATTGAAGATATTGAAACTTGGGAAGGTGTAATTAAAGCAATTTCAGATGGATTACAGCCATTTGTAAGTAGATTAAAAAGAGAAATTATAGAAGATGATATAATCAGGTTAACAGAAATTAAAATTAAAAGAATTTCCAAGTTTGATATTGATAAAGCTAAATTAAAAATTCAATCTATCGAATCTGATTTAGAGAAGATTAAATATAATTTAAATAACCTTACTGATTTTGCGATAAATTATTTTAAGAATTTAAAATCTGTTTATGGAAAGGATAAAAAGAGAAAAACTGAGATCAGAATTTTTGCTGATGTTGATGCTAAAAAAGTTGTGATTAAAAATTCAAAACTTTATGTAAATAAGGAAGAAGGTTTCATTGGTACATCTATTAGAAAAGATCAATTTGTTGAGGAGTGCTCTGATATCGATGATATAATTGTATTTACTCAAAATGGTGAAATGATGGTCACTAAAGTTGATACTAAAAAATTTATTGCAAAAAACATAGTGCATGTAGCTGTGTTTAAAAGGAAAGATAATAGAACAGTTTATAACATGATATATAAGGATGGAAAAAAAGGAACCTCTTATATCAAAAGATTTAGTGTAACGGGGATAACTAGAGACAAAATGTATAACCTAACAAGGGGAACAGAGGGGACTAAAATTCTTTATTTTTCAGCAAACCCTAATGGTGAAGCTGAAATTGTAAATGTTATTTTAAGACAGTCTGGTTCAATTAAAAAATTAAAATGGGAATTAGACTTTGCTGACCTTGAAATTAAAGGAAGAGGCTCAAAGGGGAATATAGTAACAAAATACACTGTTAATAGGATAGAATTTAAGGAAAAGGGCTTATCTACATTAAAACCAAGAAAGATTTGGTTTGATGAAACTATCCAAAGACTTAATGTTGATAATAGGGGAGAGCTTTTAGGAGAATTTAAAGGTGATGATTCATTACTAATTGTACAGCAAAAAGGGATATTAAAAACTGTTAAACCTGATCTCAACATGCATTTTCCTGAAGACATGATTATTCTAGAGAAATGGATTGTTAAAAAACCAATTTCAGTAATATATTTTGATGGAAATAAGGATAGGTATTATATAAAACGTTTTCTTGCTGATAATCGAAAGGTTGAACAACAATTTACTCCTACAGGTTCAAAAATTCAACTTGAGATGGTTTCTTCAGACTGGAAGCCAGTTATTGAAATAGCATTTTCAAAGACATCCAAAGGTACAAGAGATAATTTAATTCAAAATATTGAAGATTTGATAAGTGTTAAAGGAATTAAAGCACAAGGTAACCAGCTTTCTTCACATAAGATTAAAAATATTAATTTATTAGATCCTATTCCTTATACTCCTCCAGAAAAAACACCTGTTATGGAACTTGAGGTTAATGATGAGGTAGTTGATGTTCCGAAAGAAACTGTATTAAATGAAGAGGATCCAGTGAACAATAAAGAGGGGCAAACAGAATTAGAATTTTAGTTAATTGCTAATACTGTATTGTTCAGTATTAATTTCATACCAAACACATTTTTCTAAATGAGGAGAACCTATAAGATTAGGATGATTAAATTCTCCTTTTTTAATCATACCTATTTTCTTCATTATATTTTCAGATTTTATATTGGTAATTGTACAAGTTGAGATTATTTTTTTAAGGTTTAGTTTGTTAAATCCATATTCTAAACATTTTCGGGCTCCCTCAGTTGCATATCCCTTGTTCCAAACATTTTTTTTTAATCGCCAACCTATATCAGTAGCCGGATTAAATTTAGCTTTATAATCTTTATATCCTAATCCAACAGCACCTATAAATTCCCCTGAATCTAATAATTCAGTTGCGAAATAATTATATCCATATTTATCGTAATGCTTTTTATAACGATAAATTTGTTTTTCAGACTCTTTAAATGTTAATGGTTTAGAAAAATATTTCATAACTTCTAAATCTGCATTAATTTTTGCAAATTGTTCAATGTCTTCTTTTAGCCAGTTTCTAAAACCAAGTCTATCAGATGTGAAGATATATTGATTTTTCAGCATTTAATCAGAAATTTTTCGAGCTTTTCCTCTATTCTTATTTTTTAAATCCCCTACATATGAATATTCAAAAACATATTCATTATTAGAAGTGCTGAGAATCTTCATTTGTATAGGCTTTCTCTCAGATAAATTTATAGGATTAACTTTTTTTAAAATACATTCACATTCAGAAACCCAATTAACATAGGAAGAGTCAACTTTATTGTTAAAGTAATCGATTTCAAGATTATTAGATCTTATAAAGGTTGTTTTTAGGGTGTCTCCTTTAGATGAAATAGATTCAAATTCAAAGGTTCCTGATTGAAAGTTCTTGCAGTTTCTTTCTTGATTGTAGCAAGAAAAAAAGAAAAGAACTACAATTACATACTGTAGCTTCATATGTAAAGATAATTTAATTTTTAAAAATTTTATAACTTTTATCAGTATAAAAGAACACAATTTTTTCTAATTCTCTTTCTGTTAGGTCAAGGGTTTTGATTTCCTTAGAAATAGGAGTGGAGGAGTTGTTTTCGCTGTTTATTTCACTTGAATTTAAACTATTATCGCCATTTATTAGCCAGTCTAATGAAATATCATCAAAAGTTTTAGAGATTTTAATAATAAAATCTAAACTTGGTTTATTTCTTTTACTTAATACGTGAGAAACACTAGATCTTTGTACACCAATCTTTTCAGCAAATTGTGAGGCTGATAAATTCTTAGTTTCTAATATTTCTAAAAGTCTATTTGTGAATTTCTCCATGTATACAATTGTAAAAATAATAATTTATAATGATTAAATCAAGCATTATATATATAATTTTACTTAAAGTGATACTTTAAATAATATATATAAATGATTTAATTGCAGGATATTAGCAATAGCAATTTAAATTTTGTATATAAATGTAAATTTTATCTCAATATTTGTATGATTTTATAATTTAAAAATGTTTACAATTGTAATTAATTGTATTGTTAAATTTGTTTAATTTTTGTTATTAATGGAATTAAAATTTAGTAAGTATGATGATTTTAGAATTAAGTCCTTATTTGGAAGATATATTACTAATGATTCCATTTTACAATTAACAGAGATACCCCCCTATTCTATAATAGGTAAAAGCTGTAACAATTTACCCATATATTACCTGAAAATAGGCTCTGGTCCAATTAAAATATTGATTTGGTCCCAGATGCATGGTAATGAATCCACTTCCACTAAGGCACTTTTTGATACTATGTCATATTTTCTACATATTGACAAGAAACATCTATCTCATTTTACTCTTCATATAATACCAATTTTAAATCCCGATGGTTCCCTGTCATATACCAGAGAAAACTTTAATAATGTAGATATAAATAGAGATGCCTCTTCACTGAGTCAGAATGAAAGTATTGTTCTAAGAGACTTATATAACAAAATTATACCTGATTTTTGTTTCAATCTTCATGATCAAAGAAGTATATACTCAGTAGCAGATACTAATAAATCTTCCATATTGTCTTTTTTATCCCCAACTGCAAATACAAACAAATCTGAAACAAATTCAAGGATTACAAGCATGAAAGTTATTTCATCTATCAATAACCAGCTAAAAAAGCTTATAAAGGGCCATATATCACGATATAAAGACGATTATAACCCAAACTGCGTTGGAGATACTTTTCAATTTTTAGGAACTCCTACGTTATTATTTGAATCAGGTCACTTTGATACTGATTATAATAGGGAAAACACAAGAAAGTATATGTGTTTTGCCTTAATTACTGCAATAGTCTCAATAACTACTAATGAATATAAAAAAAGAGATTATAAAGAATATTATTCTATACCTGAAAACACTACTAATTTAGCTGATATATTTCTAAGGAATGTAAAAATTAATAATAATAACAAAGAATATAGAACAAATATATCTATAATGTATAATGAAGTTCTTGATAAAATTACTAACACCATTAAATTTGAACCATTTGTAGATAAAAAAGGTGAATTAAAAAACATGTTTGGTCATTATGAATTAGATTTTACGAATAATGATAAAATTTTTACAAATAGCAATAATCTTATTAATGATTTGATGTTAAACTTGAATTAATTGCGAATTATTCAATGATTTGCATAATTGTTTAAAAATAATTCAATATATTTGTCCTCCTAAAAAATAAAATTTAACACATATGGGAAGAAATATTAAACTTGATGAAATAGATCGTCAAATTTTAGACATCTTAATTGATAATACTAAAACCCCTTTTACAGATATAGCAAAAACTTTATTAATTTCAGCTGGTACGGTACACGTAAGGGTAAAAAAGATGGAAGATGCTGGAATAATTAAAGGTTCATCATTAACCTTAGACTATAAAAAATTAGGTTATACATTTATTGCTTATATCGGTATTTTATTAGAAAAAACAAGTCATACAAAATTTGTTTTGCAAGCACTGGAATTAGTTCCATTTGTTACAGTTGCCCACATTACAACTGGAAAATTTAATATTTTTTGTAAGATTAGAGCAAAAAACACAGATCATGCTAAGAACATTATTTTTGAAATTGATGATATTGAAGGGGTTTCACGTACTGAAACCATGATTTCTTTAGAAGAAAGCATCAATGACAAAAAAAGATTGATGCACAAAATATTTAATGAACTATAAAATTTTAAATTTCCAGTGAGTAGGCTTACCAAAAAAGAAAGATTTTTAGACAATGTTCTCTCAAAATTTCAAGTTTATAATAGCATTTTTTCTACACTTCCTTATGAAAATATAACAAATACTGGTGTTATGCTTCCTCTTTTTGAAAGGATATGCATTGAAGGTTATCAAAAAAATAAAAATCCCAGTGAAATAGTTGAATTTTTTTTCAAAACTTATTTAAAAGAATCTAATCAAAAGGAAAGAATAGATTTACTTTTTAATTTTATTCAATATATAGAAAGACAGGTTGTATTGTTTGATGCAATTGAAGATGCTGCTTTTAAGGAGATAAATAATATAGATGGAAGTGGATCTTTAAGGGCTCTAAAAGATGAAGTTAAATTAAAGAATAAAGAAGAAGAGTTTAAAAAATATTTATTAAAATTTAAAGTTAAACCTGTTTTAACTGCTCATCCAACTCAATTTTATCCAGGATCTGTACTTGGAATTATCACAGATTTAACTAATGCAGTAAAAGAAAATAATTTATCAGAAATTAAATCTCTTTTGTCTCAGTTAGGCAAAACCCCTTTTTTTAAAAATAAAAAACCATCACCATTTGATGAGGCAGTTAATTTAACTTGGTATTTAGAGAATGTTTTTTACAATTCTGTAAGTAGCATATATAAATATATTAAATCAAATATTTTCAATGGAAAAGATTTTAATAATGATATAATTAATTTGGGTTTTTGGCCAGGGGGAGATAGAGATGGGAATCCATTTGTGACGACTGAAATTACAATTAATACTGCAAAAAAACTTAGAAGTGATATTATAAAAAATTATTATAGAGATATTAGAAACCTTAGAAGAAGATTAACCTTTAAAAATATTGAAAATATAATTATTGATCTTGAAGCTAGATTATATGAAAGTATTTCGGATTATAATGAAGACCCGAAAATCACTTTGAATGAATTAAAGAAAAAACTTTATAGAGTTAGAGAGATTTTAATTTCTGAACACAAGTCCTTATTCCTTGATCACCTAGATGATGTGATAAATAAAGTAAATATTTTTGGATATCATTTTGCCTCATTAGATATAAGACAAGATTCTAGTATACATAACAAAGTATTTGAAATAATTTTAAAAGTTGCACAACGAAAAAAAATTATTAAAAAACCTATTTCTTACGATAATTTTACACTTGAAGATAAAATCAAATTTCTTTCTAATATTAAAGGTGATTTAAATCCAGATTCTTTTAAAGATGATTTAGTGAACTCAACACTGAGCTCAATTAGAGCTATGAAATTAATTCAACGATCAAATGGAGAAAAAGGTTCAAATAGATATATTATTAGTAATAATCAATCTGCACTGAATATTATTGAGTTATTTACAATGTTTAGGTTAAGTAATTGGAATAATCCTTCTATTGACATAGTACCTTTGTTTGAAACTATTTCAGATTTAAAAGTAGCTTCTAAGGTTATGGAATTGGTATATAAGAATAAAAAATATAGAAATCACCTCAAAAATAGAGGAGATAAACAAACCATAATGCTTGGTTTTTCCGATGGAACTAAAGATGGAGGTTATTTAATGGCTAATTGGAGTATTTTAAAAGCAAAAGAGTCTCTAACTACAATTTCTAGAAAATATGGCATTAAAGTATTGTTTTTTGATGGAAGAGGAGGTCCTCCAGCAAGGGGAGGGGGAAATACACATCAATTTTATGCTTCAATGGGTACATTTGTAGAATCTGATGAAATACAATTAACAGTTCAAGGTCAAACGATTAGTTCTAATTTTGGCACATTCGATTCATGTAAATACAATTTGGAACAACTACTTAGTGCAGGTATTCAAAACAGAGTACTTAATTATGACCTTAATCATAACAATAAAGATGATAAGATTATTATAGATGATCTTGCTAGAATTAGTTTTAAGGCATATTCAGATTTTAAGAATCATCCAAAATTTGTTCCATATTTAGAGCATATGAGTACTATTAAATATTATTCCAAAACAAATATTGGTAGTAGACCTTCAAAAAGATCTAATTCTGATACCAAATTTAGTTTTAAATCTTTAAGGGCTATTCCCTTTGTAGGGAGTTGGAGTCAATTAAAACAGAATGTACCAGGTTTTTATGGTTTAGGTTCTGCATTAAAATATTATGATGATAATAAAAAATTTAATGAATTAAAAAAGCTTTACAAAAGGTCATCTTTTTTTAGAGCTCTTATTTCAAATAGTATGATGAGTCTAACAAAATCATTTTTTAAATTGACATCATATATGAAAAATGATCCAGAGTTTGGAGAATTTTGGTTATTAATTTACAACGAGTACAAATTATCAAAATCAATGATATTAAAAGTTTCTGGCTTTAAAGAATTAATGGAGAATGAACCTGCAAACAAAGCTTCAATTCAGGCAAGAGAAAAAATAGTTCTTCCATTAATTACTATTCAGCAATATGCATTGAGAAAAGTAAAAGAAATTGAAAAAGGATCAATGAATAAAAATAAATTAAAAACATTTGAAAAAATGGTTACTAGATCTTTATTTGGGAATATTAATGCTAGTAGGAATTCTGCTTGAGTTAATTTGAATAGTAGCTAAAAGATTCTAAAATCAATTTATTGTCAACTTCAACATCATACATTGGCTGACCTATATCTTTAAGTAATATAAAGTTGATTTTTCCATGACTGTTCTTTTTGTCATGAATAAGAAGTTTAATAATGTTATCTATCTCAGATTTATTAAAATCTACTTTTTTAAAAACTTTTAAAATATGATTTTTGATTTTATTGAGTTTTTCAATTGGAAAATTAAAAATCTTATTAGAAATAAATGCTGCTAGGACAATACCAATTGCAATTGCTTCACCATGTAATAGTTTTTTATTTTTATCTAAAAAAAGAGATTCAATTGCATGTCCTAGAGTGTGACCAAAATTAAGAGCTTTTCTTTCTTTCAATTCTTTACTGTCTTTATGAACTATATCGTTTTTTATTTCAATTGAGTATTTAATTGTCTCTAAACTTTTAAAATCAATAGAATTCTCTTGAGATATTAATTTGTTAAAAAAAATTAGATCAGAAATTATGGAGTGTTTGAAAATCTCAGCATATCCACTTATTAGTTCCGATTCACTAAGAGTGTCTAAATACAAAGGATCAATTATTACCATTTTAGGTTCATAAAATGTGCCAACCTGATTTTTTAGAACACCTAGGTCAATTCCAGTTTTTCCACCAATAGAAGCATCAACCATTGAAAGTAATGTGGTAGGTATATTTATGTAGCTTATTCCTCTTTTGAATGTGCTAGCTACAAATCCTCCCATATCTCCAACAACTCCTCCTCCTAAATTTATAATTAAACTTTTTCTATCTCCATTGCTTTTTGATAGCTTATCCCATAAAATAACAGATGAAGTAATATTTTTATTTTCTTCTCCCGATTTTGAAACTATAGTTTTATAATTAAAGGTTTGAATTTGTTTTAAAAAGACTTTTAAACAGTGAATATTAGTATTACTATCAAGATGAATAAAAATTGTTGAATAATTTTCAGATTGGATATGCTTATATAATTCATTATATCCTTTATCATTAAAAAAAACAGAGTAATTATTAGTTTTTATTTCTTTCATTTACGTAATCATCTTTTACAAAATAACATCTTTTTTTATTAAAAAACGATGTAAATTAGCATTATAAATATTTTAGCTAATTGAATACAATATTTAGTAATACTAAAGATGCTTTTTCAATAAAAACAGACTTTGAACTTCTACGGGCCCATTTTTTGTTTAAAATAATTGAAAATAGTTTTTTAGTTAAAATAGGCACTTCAATAATAAATCTTGCTTTAAAATTTTATATTCCAATAACTCCAATTATTAAGTTTACGGTTTTTAATCATTTTTGTGGAGGCGTATCTGAAGCTGATTGTAATTCAGTTATAGATAAAATGTATGATAAAAATGTTTGTTCAGTTTTAGATTTTTCGACTGAAGCATTTAAGAATGAAACTGAATTTAACAAATGTTTAAAAAAGAAATTATCAATAATAGATTTTATTAAAAATCGTACAGAGATTCCTTTTACTGTTTTTAAACCAACATGTTTAGGAAGAGAGGGACTGTTTGAAAAAGTTAGTTCTAATCAAAAATTGGATTTGAATGAAGAGCAAGAATGGAAAAGGGTAATAAATAGATTTGATGAAGTTTGCAGTAAAGCTTTTAAAAATAATGTTAAAATATTAATTGATGCTGAGGAAGTTTCCGTTCAAAAAGCAATAGATGATTTAGCTCTTAAAATGATGATTAAATTTAATGGAGAAAAAGCTATTGTTTACAACACAATTCAAATGTATAGATGGGATCGTTTAGATTACATGAATAAAATTTTAAATAATCATGAAGATATAATCTTTGGTTTTAAATTAGTAAGGGGAGCATATATGGAAAAAGAAAGGGAAATCGCAAATAGATTAAAAATTAAATCTCCAATATGTAAAGATAAAGAGTCAACAGATAGAAATTTTAATCTTGCTGTAGATTTAGTATTTAAAAATCTTGATAGAATAAGTTTTGTATGTGGATCTCATAATGAAACTTCTATACTTAAAATATTGAATTTGATGAGTGAGAAAAACATTAATAAAAATGATGATAAGATTTGGTTTGGACAGCTATATGGAATGAGTGACAATATATCATTTAATTTGGGAATAAAAGGTTACAATGTATTTAAAATTCTTCCATTTGGTCCTGTAAGAAATTTAATTCCATATTTGATTAGAAGGGCAGAGGAGAACACTTCAGTTAAGGGGCAAACAGGAAGAGAATTGCAGCTAATTCTTAATGAAAGAAAAAGAAGGAAATTAGAAAAAAATTAAAAAATTACTTTTTTAAATTTTGCTTTTTTTGAACAGTTTTCAATTTTATAGAAAAATTCTTTTTTTTCTGTTTTGTTTACCAATACATATATTTTACACGAGTCTAGCTCAACATTGCTTTTTGAGAAATCAACTTTGAATTTATCTGTAAAGCTTATTCTGCTAATTTCAGAAGTGTCAATATTTGAATCAAATAGCCAATCTTTTTTTTGGATATCTGCTAATACTCTTTTGTTTGGAGAGTAGTTAAAAGTAGCTTCTTTTTTACCCATAAAATAAAATAAAAATATCATACCAAGCAGGAACCCAAATAAATAAAACAGTAATCTTTTAAAAAAATTCATTTTATGATATTATTTATGTTTATTTTTCTTTTTTCACTATTAATGTAACTTATTTCAACTAGGGTGTAGTGACATTGAAAATTATTCAATAAAATTTCTGGCCATTCTATAATTATTAAATTATCATTGTCTAAATATTCTAAAACTCCTAGATTATATATTTCTTTTTTATCCTCTAATCTAAATAGGTCCATATGAAATATGGTTTTGTTTTTTCCCTTATATTCATTTATTATACTGAATGTAGGACTGTTGACAGTTTCTTTTACACCTAATTCATGACAAATCTGTTTAATTAATGTAGTTTTTCCTGCGCCAACTATTCCTTTAATAAAGTAATGATTAGTTTTAGATTCTTTAATAACTAGTTTACTAGCTTCAACTAAATTTTTCTTAGAATAAACAAGACCCATTCTATTTAGGATTAATTACTATAAATGGTACAATCATTTCTTCAAGAGATACACCGCCGTGTTGATATGTGTTTTTAAACATATTTACGTAATTGTTGTAGTTGTTTGAGTAAACAAAATAAGTGTTTTCTTTTGCAAAAATATAACAACTGCTTAAATGATTAGATGGTAATAAATAATTTGAAGGATTATCTAAATTTATAACTTCTTTCTTTTTTGAATGAACCTGTCTAGCTGTTTTATATCTTAAATTGTTTGAAATTTCCTTATCTCCAGAAATTAAAGCTGGTTTGTTTACGTTAATTGTTCCATGATCAGAAGTAATGATAATTTTAAAACCTAAATCTTTTCCTTTAGTTATTATGTCATTTAGCTTGGAGTTTTTATACCAACTTTTGGTTAACTCTCTATAAGCTTGATCTGTAGGAGCTAATTCTTTAATAAATTTTACATCCTTTTTAGCATGAGATATCATATCTACAAAGTTGTATACTAATACTGTCAAATCATTTGATTTTTCATTATTAAGTCTATCATAAAAAAGAGTTCCTTCCTTAGAATTGGTAACTTTAAAGTATTTGTATTTAATGTCACTTTTTAATCTTAATAAATGATTTTTTAATAATTCATCCTCATATTTATTTTTTCTACCTTCTTCTATTTCACTTACCCA
This sequence comes from uncultured Flavobacteriaceae bacterium, assembly GCA_964433845.1. GTDB lineage: Bacteria > Bacteroidota > Bacteroidia > Flavobacteriales > Flavobacteriaceae > MAG-121220-bin8. The sequence continues at coordinate 9,815 of CAYSTA010000016.1, read as the reverse complement.
ATAATTATTATGTGTTTTTTTTATTTCTAATGGACTTAATCCAGAAAAAATAGAATTTCTAGCGTATTGTGTTGTAGTTGGTAAAATACTAGAGTATAAAATGTCACTACTGATTTTACAATTTTCAATGACATATGGTTCAATTGACTTCCATTGATCATATCTAAGATTATCAATTAAAATCATTAGAGTAGGGGTTTTTGATGATATTTCAGGAAGTATTTTGTTTTTAAATAAGTTTATTGATGATAAAAAGTCTTTATTCTCAATAAGATTTTGATAATTTATTTCAATAAAGTCTGCAAATAATTTATTTGCTTGTTTCTTTTGAGAATACAATATTTCTAAAACTTCTTTTTCTTGAATATCTCCCAATTGTAATTCCCAATAAACCAATACTTTATAAAGTTCAATCCAATCTTCATAAGAATTGCAGTAGTTTATTTTGTCATTTATTTCCTGATAATTATTTTGATAGTTAGAAATGACTGTATTTGTTACTAGCTCTTTATTTCTAAAAATTTTAGTTAATGATAACAAAATTTGATTTGGATTTAATGGTTTAATCAAGTAATCATTAACTCTTAATCCTATTGCATTTTCAATAGTTTTATTATCTGAATTTTGAGAAATCATTATAATTGGAATAAGTGGATAGTTTTCATTAATTAGATTAATTGATTCAGTGCCAGATAGACCTGGCATGTTCTGGTCAATTAAGATAGCCTCATAAACATTCTCTTGAAGAAAGTTAATTGCTTCAGGACCACTTTTGCAAATATCAATATCATAGCCTTTTTTATTTAAAAAAACTATATGAGATTTAAAATGTTCAATTTCATCATCAACCCATAAAATTTTTATCATTTTTGTATTTTATTCTTAATCAAATTTAACCAGATATATATAAATTCTTCTCATTTTTAAATATAAGATGAAATTAATTCATTTTTCATACTTTTGCCACGATGAAATTAAATGCTAATAAGATTGCTGAGATGTTGGGAGGAGTAGTTGAAGGAGATGATAAAATCTCTATTAATAAGCTTTCCAAAATTGAAAATGGAGATAAGCAGTCTTTGTCATTTTTGGGTAATCCTAAATACAATAATTTCTTATATACAACAAATGCTTCAATAATTCTTGTTAATAAGGATCTTAAATTAGAAAAACCAGTTAAATCAACTCTAATAAGAGTAGAAGACCCTAATGAATCATTTTCTCAATTGTTAAATCATTTTAATAATAAAAATTCAAAGTTATCAGGAATTAGTAATAATTCAATCATTCATAAGAGCGTTAAATTTTCTAAAGATTTATATTTTGGTGATTTTTCTATATGTGAAAAGAATTCTAAAATAGGTAAAAATGTTAAAATTCATTCTCAAGTATATATTGGTGAAAATGTTTTAATTGGAAATAATGTAATTATTTACCCCGGGGTTAAAATTTATGCTGATACTGTTATAGGAAACAACTGTATATTACATGCTGGATGTATAATTGGATCTGATGGTTTCGGTTTTAATTTAGACAAAGAAGGAAATCAAATAAAAGTTAGCCACAATGGAAACGTTGTTCTAGAGGATGATGTGGAAATAGGAGCTAATTGTGCATTAGATAAGGCTACATTAGGCTCCACAATATTAAGAAGAGGAGTTAAATTAGATAATTTAGTTATGGTAGCTCATAATGTTGAAATTGGGCAAAGTACTGTAATTGCAGGTTGTGTTGGTATAGCCGGTTCTACTATAATTGGTAAAAATTGTATGATAGGTGGGCAGGCTGGAATTTCAGGTCATCTTAAAATAGGAGATAGGGTAATGATACAGGCTAAAGCAGGAGTATTTAGGAATATAAAGTCAGATACCTCAGTAATGGGAATTCCTGCAATTAAATATTTAGATTATAATAAATCATATGTGCATTTTAAAAATTTGCCATCAATTATGAAATCATTGAATAAACTCTTTAAGAATAGTAAGAATGCCTAAACAACAAACAATTAAGAAACCCATTTCTTTAAAAGGAGTTGGTATACATACTGGAAAAGAAGTTAATTTAACTTTTAAACCTGCAGAAGAGAATTTTGGATATTGTTTTTGTAGAGTTGATTTAGATGAAAAACCAATTATTGAAGCTAATATTAAATATGTTGTTAATACAGAAAGAGGAACAAATCTTAATAAAGATGGAGTTAAAATTAAAACTTCTGAACATGTTTTAGCTGCTCTAGTAGGTATGGAAATTGATAATGTTCTAATAGAGCTTGATGCTTCTGAACCTCCTATTATGGATGGTTCTTCAAAGTTTTTTGTTGAAGCTTTACAAAAAGCAGGTTTAAAACAACAAAAAATTGAAAGAAATGAATATATAGTTAAAGATATTATCTCATATTATGATGAGAAATCAGGTAGTGATATTACTATAATCCCATCTAACAATTATGAAGTTACTACAATGGTTGATTTTGGCACTAAAGTTTTAGGGACTCAAAATGCAACAATGAAAGATTTATCTAAATTTAATGATGAATTTGCTAATGCGAGAACATTTAGTTTTCTTCATGATATAGAAATGCTCCTAGATAACGGTTTGATAAAAGGTGGCGATTTAAATAATGCTATTGTTTATGTTGATAAAGAATTATCAAAAGAAACAATGAATAAACTTAAAAAAGCATTTAATAAAGATAAAATCTCTGTTAAAAGTAACGGAATTCTTGATAACCTAGTTTTACATTACCCAAATGAAGCAGCAAGACACAAGTTGCTTGATGTTGTTGGTGATTTAGCTTTATTGGGAACTAGAATTAGAGGAAAAGTGATTGCACATAAACCAGGACATTTTGTTAATACAATGTTTACAAGACGATTGGCATCTGTTATAAAAAATGAAGAGAGAAATGCTGCTCCTGAAATTGATTTAACTAAGCCACCTATAATGGATGTTAATCAAATTATGGAAGTGCTTCCACATAGACCGCCATTCATACTAGTAGATAAAATTTTAGAGATTTCAGATGATCATATAATAGGTTTAAAGAACATTTCTATGAATGAGGGGTTTTTTCAAGGGCATTTTCCTGGCAAACCTATTATGCCAGGTGTTCTTCAGATAGAAGCAATGGCTCAAACTGGAGGTATATTAATTTTAAATAGTGTACCTGATCCTCAAAATTATTTAACTTTTTTTGCTAAGATTGATAATGCAAAATTTAAATATCCTGTAGTTCCAGGTGACACTTTAGTTTTTAAACTAGAACTCCTGTCTCCATTGAGAAGAGGAATAATACACATGAAAGGTAAATCTTTTGTTGATGGAAAATTAACAAGTGAAGCTGAATTATTGGCTAAAATGATTAGAAAAACAGAAATATAATATGTATCAACCGTTATCATTTATACATCCAGGAGCAAAAATTGCAAAAAATGTTGTTGTAGAACCATTTTCATCAATAGATAATAATGTAGTTATAGGTCAAGGCACGTGGATTGGATCAAATGTGACTATCATGAGTGGAGCTAGAATTGGAAAAAATTGTTCCATTTTTCCTGGTTCAGTTATTGCAGCAGTCCCTCAAGATTTAAAATTTAATGGAGAAGAAACAACAGCTATTATTGGCGACAATACTACTATCAGAGAATGCGTAACAATTAACAGAGGAACAGCTGATAGAAATAAAACAGTTATTGGAAAAGATTGTTTGATAATGGCATATTCACACATAGCTCACGATTGTATTATTGGCAATAATTGCATCTTTTCAAACAATTCTACTTTAGCAGGTCATATCACTGTTGGAAATTATGTGATTTTGGCAGGTATGGTTGCTATTCATCAATTTTGTTCTCTTGGAAATCATGCATTTGTAGCTGGAGGGTCACTTGTCAGAAAGGATGTTCCTCCTTTTGTTAAAGCTGCGAGAGAACCTTTATCATATGTTGGAATTAACTCAGTTGGACTAAGAAGAAGAGGTTTTGACAGTAAAGTAATTATGGAAATACAATCTATTTATAGAATTCTGTATCAAAAGAAATTTAATAATACTCAGGCTGTTAAAATTATTGAAGGAGAAATAAAAGCTACTAAAGAAAGAGATGAAATTATACAGTTTATTCGAAATTCTCAAAGAGGAATAATGAAAGGTTATTTTCAAAGTTAAATTATGGCAACCTCATCAGACATAAGAAAAGGGCTTTGTATTCATTACAATAATGATATATATAAGATTGTAGAATTTCTTCATGTAAAACCTGGAAAAGGACCTGCTTTTGTAAGAACAAAACTTAAAAGTGTTACCAACGGAAAAGTTGTAGACAATACATTTTCTGCTGGTCACAAAATTGATGAAGTTAGGGTTGAAACTAAAAGGTTCCAATATTTATATAAAGATGGTTCAACATACCATTTTATGAATGTTGATGATTATAATCAAATAACTGTTGATAGTAATCTTTTAGAGTCATCTCAATTCTTAAAGGAGGGGGAGATAGTTACTGTTTTAACAAATACTGAGGACGGAACAAGTTTATCAGTTGAAATGCCTCAAAGTGTAACTTTGGAAGTTCAAGCTACAGAACCTGGTTTAAAGGGAAATACAGCTACAAATGCGACTAAACCTGCTAAGGTTGAAACGGGAGCATCAATTAATGTTCCATTATTTATAAACGAAGGAGATTTAATTAAAATAGATCCTGAAAAAGGATCCTATTTGGAAAGAGTAAAAAATTTATGAGCATATTAGTTAACAAAGATTCAAAAATTGTAGTTCAAGGCTTCACAGGAGGTGAAGGTACTTTTCATGCTGAACAAATGATTTCTTATGGAAGTAATGTTGTTGCAGGTGTTACACCTGGAAAAGGTGGTCAGGAACATTTAGGAAAACCTGTATTTAATACAGTTGCTGAAGCTGTTTCAAAAGTAGATGCGAATACTTCAATTATTTTTGTTCCGGCTAATTTTGCCGCAGATGCAATAATGGAATCTGCTGATTCTGGCATAAAAGTAATAGTAGCAATTACTGAAGGAATTCCCATCTCAGACATGACTAAAGTTTACAAATACATAAAGGATAAAGACTGTGTTCTTATAGGTCCTAATTGTCCTGGTATAATCACACCAGATGAAGCAAAAGTTGGTATTATGCCAGGTTTTGTATTTAAAAAAGGGAATGTTGGTTTAGTTTCAAAATCAGGAACTCTAACCTATGAAGCTGCAGATCAAGTGGTTAAACAAGGCTTAGGTATTTCTACGGCTATTGGAATAGGGGGTGATCCAATTATCGGAACTACTATACAAGATGCAATTGAATTATTTCATAATGATCCAGATACAGATTGTATTGTAATGATAGGTGAAATAGGGGGGCAGCTTGAAACTAAAGCTGCTACGTGGTTTTCAAAATATGATAATAAAAAACCAATTGTTGGTTTTATAGCTGGAGAAACTGCTCCTAAAGGAAGAACTATGGGGCATGCTGGTGCAATTGTTGGCGGTTCAGACGACACAGCAGCAGCAAAAAAGAAAATAATGAGAGAATGTGGAATTCATGTTGTGGACTCCCCTGCAGAAATAGGTAAAAAAGTAGCAGAGATTCTCCTATAATTATTATTTTTACCAAAGAATTTTTGAGATTATGAATCTATTAAAAGGAAAGACTGTAATTGTAACTGGAGCTAGTAGAGGGATAGGTAAAGGAATTGCCTTGACTTTAGCTAAAAACGGTGCCAATATTGCTTTTACCTATAGCAAATCAATTGAAGCTGCTAATAACCTTTTAAAAGAAATATCTAGTTTAGGAGTAAAATGTAAATCATACCAAAGTAATGCAGCTAGTTTTGAAGAATCTAAAGCTTTGGTTGAAAATATTTTAAATGATTTTGAATCTTTTGATGTCTTAATTAATAATGCAGGTATAACTAAAGATAATTTGCTCATGAGAATGAGTGAAGAAGATTTTGATAGAGTAATAGAAGTTAATTTAAAATCTGTTTTTAATATGGTTAAAGCATGTCAAAGTGTTTTTCTTAAACAAAGATCAGGTAGTATTATTAATATAAGCTCTATAGTAGGTTTAAAAGGAAATCCTGGACAATCAAACTATGCTGCTTCTAAAGCTGGTATAATAGGTTTTTCTAAGTCTATTGCTTTAGAGTTAGGTTCTAGAAACATTAGATCAAATGTTATAGCACCTGGTTTTATTGAAACTGAAATGACAAATGAATTAAGTGAAGATGTAGTTAAAAAATGGATTGAAGGAATTCCTCTTAAAAGGGGAGGTAAACCTGAAGACGTTGCAAATCTTTGCTTATTTCTTTCATCTGATCTATCTAGTTTTATAACAGGTCAAGTAATTAATGTCGATGGTGGCATGTTAACATAAATAAATAAATAAATAAATAAATTAAAAACAAATGAAAATGGAAAAATTAAACAGAATCGGATTACCAGTAGTAGTAATTATTATGGTAACTTTTATAGTATTAATAAAATCAGCAGTTAATATTGGCTATGGAGAAGCTGGGGTTTTATTTAGAACCTTTGGTGGAGGTGTTGTTACTGATCAACCACCTTTAAGTGAAGGTTTTCATATAATCCTTCCTTGGAATAAGGTTTACGTTTATAATGTTAAACAACAGGAAGTGTTTGAGAGTCAAATGCAAGTGCTTTCATCAAACGGACTTGAAATATCTCTTGATGTTTCTGTGTTATATCAGCCAATATATGAAGAGTTGGGAATATTGCACAAAACAAAAGGTTCTAATTATTTAGATATAGTCATTGTTCCTTCAATTAGAGCTGTTGCTAGAAGTGTTGTTGGTAGATATACTCCAGAACAACTATATTCTACTAAAAGGGATGCTATTCAAACTGAAATTTATGATGAATTAAGAGCTGGAGTTACGTCTCAGCACGTTCAAATTAATGCAGTTCTTGTTAGAGATGTTACTTTGCCAAACAATATTAAATCTGCAATTGAAAGAAAATTAACTCAAGAACAAGAAGCTTTAGAATATGTGTTTAGATTAGAAAAAGCTAGACAAGAAGCAGAAAAATTAAGAATTGATGCTGATGGTAAAGCTACGGCAAATAGAATTTTAAATAGCTCTCTTACTACTAATATTTTAAAAGATAAAGCTATTGAAGCAACAATAAAACTTTCTGAATCACCAAACTCAAAGGTTATTGTTATTGGTTCAGGTAAAGATGGTTTACCAATAATATTAGGAAATCAGTAAATATCAATTTAGATTTTTTTTTTAAAATAGAGTAGGGGGATTATTAAAAAGTAAATTTACCATAGTAGAATTGCAGACAGTAATACAAAGAATGCAAAGATTGAATAAAAGAATGAAAATTTACTGTTTTGTAAATTTCTAAACCATTTTATATCATTACTTTCATATAGATATCTTCCATCGACATTAATTCTTTTAAATGTTCCCTGTTGTAAAAGAAGTATTAAAATATTGAAAACAACCATTGCTATTATTAAATTGTTAATAGCATCTGCTTTAGTGAAGACATTAACTACAGGAAGCACTTCATAAACAAACGCACTACTTCCAATTGCTCCAAAAATACCACCAACTGCTAAGTTAACTCTAGATTCTAGTTCTCTAAGTGGAATAAGAAATACCATGCAGGAAATGAAATAAGAAAGAATCCCTCCAGTAAATATTTTAAAAAATAAAACGCCACCTTTTCTCTTAATATTTAATTCAACTATAAAGTTTTGTGTTACTTCAGGTCTTTTTAAAGTTGGTGACATTTGTAAAATAGTTGACATACTTGTTTTATAGGTATTTCTGTATGTAACATCCGTAATAGCATAGCCTTCAGTAAGATTTCTCATGATTGGTTCAAATGTACTTTTGTATTTATTGCTTGGTTGAATTCTAACAAGTGATGTGTCTACTGTACTTTGAAATTCAAACAATAACTTTTGGGTGTCAAAAGGATAATTTCCTAAATCCCAGCTATGATCAAATTCATTTTCAACATACATTGAGCTCTTTGTAAATTTGTCGTCATAAAATAGTACGGAGTCTTCAGGAATATCTTTTCTTGCATATACAAGAGGGCCAAAATATCTTATTTCACTTTCTTTTAAATATAATTGAACCCACTCAGGATGAGATAGATCAAGTGAATCGCCATTAATAGAGTTAAATTCTAAATCATATTTAGAATAAACGTCAAAAACAAATTTCCCAATAAAGAAATTATTTTTTACATCTAGATCTTTTATGTCTTTAAAATCCATTGACACATCAAATATCATTGGCCATTTAAGACTGTCTTCTTCAACTAATTTAACTTCAGGATAGTAGGGCGGGCCAAATCTTAAATAGTCTATATCTGGAATAGAGTCATTTGTTTGTCCAAATGTAAAATTTGAAATTATTAAAAAACAAATAAAAAAATTTAAAATTTTGTACATATTAAAGATAATATCGTAGTACAAACTTATTAATAAAATCAGAATTACATAAAAAGCTTAAATCATTTGAACTTTTTCTATTCATAATTTCAGTAACTTTATGACTAATTAAAAAAAACATGTTATGAAAAAAACAATTTTATTATTCACTTTATTGCTATTTGCTTTTAACGCTTATTCACAATTTGGAATAAAGGCAGGATACGCAAGTGCTAAACCAAAACTAACTACTTCTGGAGGTTCACTTTCTGGAGATGGAATGAGTGGATTTATGTTTGGTGTTACAAATTTATCAGAAGTTTCAGATAATTTAAAATGGGGGATTGACTTAACTTACAGCTCATATTCAAGTGATGGAGATTCATTTGGGGCTATAGATCTTCCAGCATATATTCAGTACTATACTAGTGGTGAAGGATTTTATTTAAAGGCAGGTGGATTTTATAGAAGTATAACTGAAGAATTGGAGGATGGCTTTAAAAAAGGTGCTTTTGGATTGGGACTAGGAGTTGGATATGATTTTGGTGAGAATTTTGGCTTTGATGTTGGTTATGATTTACAGCTTTCAGATCAATTAAAAGATGTTGATGGTTGGTCTTACAAGCTTCCGGTTTTAAGATTAGGTGTTAAATACATGTTTTAGTAAATAACATTAAACATATGATTATCAAGTTTTTAAATCTCCGATTTTGTCGGAGATTTTTTTTAATATTATATATTAAAAAATTATAATTTAATATCAGTAATCATAGTTGTTGGGTGTTTTTTTTGTAAATTATAGAGAAATAGAAAAAATTTAAATTATATAATTATGAAAAAAATATATTTATTAGCTTTTTTACTTGTATTTCAATTTAGTTTTTCTCAACAATATGAATATAAAGTTTTATCTACAATAGAATCTGTAATTAAAACCAAAAGAATAGGGTTGGGAGGATTAATTGCAGAAAGATCTAGAATGATTTCAGAAGCAGATGGAATTGATTACAGAGAAGCCACTACTATTAGAATGGATGATAATGAAGAGGAAAAGAAAGAGAAGAAAAAAAAGAAAAATGCAGACAGAGAAGAGATGAGAACAAAACAATATGAAGAAACAAAACTATTGAATTTTTATAATCAATTTGGTATTCGTTTCCAAAATATAGCTACTAATGACGCGATAATTATTTCAAAGATTAATGCATTGGCATCTGAGGGGTGGGAATTAGATTTTGTTTCAGCTTCAACAGAGGCCATGAGTGGCTATGATGATCCTAATGGTATTGTTTTTACTAGATATATTTTTAAAAGATTAAAACAATAACAATAGATAACAGATTAGTATTTAAAAACTCCGATTTTCATCGGAGTTTTTAGTTAAAACTAT
>CAYSTA010000015.1:31733-33971 GCA_964433845.1 uncultured Flavobacteriaceae bacterium | reverse complement strand
CCCCCGACCCCTTGGGTGTAAACCAAGTGCTCTGAACCAACTGAGCTAAGCGCCCTAATTATTTGAGCGACAAATATAAAAACTTTTACTGTTTAAATTCTATAATTTTTATAAAAGTAAAATCCCCCAAATTAATGAGGGATTATGATACAAAACAGTACTCTGTTTTAATATGAAAAATCCTTAGTTTCTTCAGCTTTGATCCTCTTATAAACTCGAATTTCTTTTATTTTACCATTTATAAACTGAATATCATGAATATTGTGTTCAAAAATCTTTTCACCATTTTCATCAGTATCAGAATAATCACTTCCTGTTGTTAACCACTGCTCGATTACGCCTTCTTCATTTTTTGCAGCATTAGCAATCATCCATTTTACTTCCCATTTTGGATTGGCTGCTTTAAACCAGTTGTCTAAAATTTCTATGTGAGTATCACTTCCTTTTGCAACACTCCCCTCAGCTGTGTACCCTATCCAATCATCAGCATTAATTTCAGCAATTTTTTCCAAATTCTTTTCATTATGCGCTTTAATGTAGTCTAACCATATTTGTTGATTATCTAGGTTTCCAACAATTATTGGATTTATTTGTCCATCATCCGTTTTGACTGATCCAATTTCTTGAGATTTTTTACCTTCCTTTTTTGATTCATTTGAGATATTACTACAAGATGTAATCATAGCACATGTAATTATTAGTAATAAGATTTTTTTCATTTTTAAAATATTTTTTGTTAATGTATAAATATACAAATTGAAATAGGATTTATTTATTTATAAAAATAGAATCAATTTTTTTTGCCAATTTAAAATCCAGTTCACTAATTCCTCCAATATCATGTGTTGATAGTATAATCTGAAGTTTATTATATGTATTAGACCATGAAGGATGATGATTTATTTTTTCAGCTTGTTTAGCAACTTTTTCCATAAAATGAAAAGTCTCAACAAAATCTTTGAAAACAAAATTTCTTTTTAGACTGTTGTCTTCAATTATCCAATTATTGTCAAGTCCTTTTATTTTTTCCATAGACTAACTAATTCTTTATAAGTTTCTAATGATCCTTTTTTTCCTGACTCTATTTTAATTTTTCCTTGATAAAAATCAATAAATTCTTGATTTGTTAACCATATTGTTTGAACCATTCCTAAATAGTTTTCACTTTTATGATTTATGTATTGATCATATTGAGTTTTGGCAACTTCTTTATTATTATGAGGACAAGTAAGTACTCTAAATCCTTTTTCAATAAAATAATCGTGTGTTTTAGTTGCTCTCCTGTAGTGCCAATCAGCTATTATAACATCTTTATTTATTAAATCAATTGAGTCATAAGTATCATTTTCACTAGCTTCCCACATCCCTAATCCAGTTTCTTTTCCATCAATCATTCTATCTCCCCAAATCATAAGTTCAACGTTTCTCTTTTTTAAAAATGAATAAATTAAATTTACTTCATTAGCATAAAGCTCCGATTTACTTTTACCTGAGCATCTAATACAATTATCATTTCCAATATAAAAAACTTCATCCATTCCTGCGTGAAGTGTCTTAGCTTCAAAAACATTTACTAATTCATCTAAGATTGGTAATACAACATCATGAACCTTTGGATGCAATGGACAATAACTTTTAGTATATAAACCATCTTTATTTGGCCACTCATATATTTCTGGTAATTTGATTTCAGGATTCTCGTCAAATTCTGGATAATTTTCGAGTAATGGATGCATTTTCGTTTTTACAGCTATTCCTTTATTGTCTCTAATTAGAGTAGATTGGTGACCTAGCATACTAACTTTGGGAATAATTTCAATTCCCAAAGATTTACAATGTTTAACTATTTTTTTAATATCAAATTCTGAAAGAGCATCAGGGCCAGTTAGTTCTGGAAATGATTTAAATTCATAGTTCCATCCAATATTGAATATAATTGTATTAACACCATCGGGAGCTAATACATTAGAAGTAAATTTTAAAAAATTATCAATATTTTTAGAAAGAGGTGCTTTCAATGAAATTCCTCTAATCTCATTATTAGTAGAACAAGAAAATGCTATAAATAATAATAAAAAGGTTGTTATTTTTCTCATCTTTTATACAACTTCAATTATGTCCGAAATAATAAAATTACTTCCTCCAATAAAAATTAGATCTTCTTTTCTTGATTCATCACAACAACATTGATATGCGCTTTTAACATTTAAAAAAGATTTACCTTTCATTCCTATCTTC
>CAYSTA010000015.1:15788-31633 GCA_964433845.1 uncultured Flavobacteriaceae bacterium | reverse complement strand
TCTAAACCTACATTTGTTATAATACTTATAATAGGATTTATAATATTAGTAGCATCTAACCTTCCTCCTAATCCAGTTTCAATTATAGCTATATCTACCTTTGATTTTGAAAAATAGTAAAAAGCCATCGCAACTGTCATTTCAAAAAAAGAAATTTTATTTTTTTTAAAATAATCTTGATGTTTTTTTATAAAATCTACAACATTAGATTCAGGAATTTTTTTTCCATTTAACTTAATTCTTTCTCTAAAATCAATTAAATGTGGAGAAGTATATAGTCCTACTTTATAACCTCCTTCATGAAAAACAGATGCTAACATATGGCTAGTAGAACCTTTTCCATTTGTTCCAGCAACATGAATTGATTTAAAATTATCTTGTGGGTTTTGTAGAAAATTACAAACTGATTTAATTGAATCTAAATCAAGTTTATATTTAATAAATCCATCTCTTTGATAAACAGGTAATTGATTATAAAGCCAATCAACAGTTTCTGTATAATTCATTTATTTTATAAAACAAAATCTCGAAGAAGCATAAAAGTCCCATAACCAGCCCAAAAACCAATCATTGCTAAAATTGCAATTTTCTTTAAATACCAGAAAAAATCAATTTTTTCCATACCCATAGCAACTACTCCTGCAGCCGACCCAATAATTAACATACTTCCCCCAGTCCCAGCAGAAAATGCAATTCCATGCCAAAGTGGATCATCAATAGGATTTGGGAACATCCCAATTGATGCAGCAACTAGAGGAACGTTATCAATTAGTGCGGATAAGTGTCCCAATAAAACAATTACAAGATCTGAATTTGGAATAACTTCATTAATCCAATTAGCAAAATTGAAGAGAATACCCAAGGACTCTAAAGCTCCTACTGCCATTAATATCCCTAGAAAAAACAATATACTAGGCAGTTCAATTTTAGTAAGTGAAGCATGAATAGGGCTATGATCTGATTCCTCCACATGATCCTCATCCACTTTTGTCAAACTAAATCTTTTATTACTGTATATCTCTGCTATGGTAGCAACAAATGCTAAAGACAACATCATACCTACGTAAGGAGGTAAATGAGTAACTATTTTAAAAATTGGAACAAAAATTATAGAACTTAATCCTATAAATAAGATTTTATTTCCATATTTATTTTCTTCTAAATCTTTTACTCTTTGTGGCATTTCAAATTCCCCTTTGAAAATTTTAAAACGAGAAGCAATAAAAAATGGAACTACCATACATATTAGAGATGGTATAATTAAATACTTTATTAACTCAAAAACAGTTACTTTATCTGCAATCCATAACATAGTAGTTGTTATATCTCCAATTGGAGACCATGCACCACCAGCATTAGCTGCAATAATTATTAATCCTGAATACCACAATTTCAAGTTTTTATCTTCAACTATTTTTTGAAGTAAAGTAATTAGAACTATTGTCGCAGTTAAATTGTCAATTATTGCGGAAAGGATAAATGCCAAAAATCCAAAAATCCACAAAATTTTAACTTTACTTCTTGTTTTGACTAATCTCTTTATTCCTAAAAAACCACGAAAGAAATCTATTATCTCAACTATAGTCATTGCACCTAGTAAGAAAATCAATATCTCTGCTGTTTTACCTAAATGATGAAGAAGAGTCTCATCTAAATGAGCCTCCTCTAACTGAAGCAAATCAAGATTAATATGAAATAATTGTAAATGATTTAGTGCAATTATTGCCCACATAACAGCCATCATTGCCAAAGCAGGTATTAATTTATCAATCTTAATTGAGTGTTCAATTGTTATTAAAAAATAACCCAACACAAAAACTGAAATAATTACTAATTCCATTGAATAATAAAATGAATGGTAAACATATTAAAAAAAAATAGAATCTACCATTACTAAATCAATAAAAAACATGATAAAAATTATCAAATAAACAAAATAGAAGCTTAAAATTATCAACTTTTTATTAATTAAAGATTTGAAGTTAAATTGTTTTTTAAGGGAACTTATATTCTTTACTTTTATAAATTCCAATTAAACTTATGCTTCCAAAAAAACAAGGATTATATTCCCCTGAATTTGAACACGATAATTGTGGAGCAGGATTCATATGTAGTTTAAAAGGTGAAAAAACAAATGATATAATTCATAAAGCTCTAAATATTCTTACATGTTTAGAACATAGAGGAGCAGTAAGTTCTGATGGCAAGACTGGTGATGGCGCAGGAATATTAATAGAAATTCCTGATATTTTTTTTAGAAAAGAATGTAAATTTCAATTACCTGAGCCATATGAATATGCTGTAGGCATGTTATTTCTGCCAAAAAAAAATAATCAATCAAAATACTGTATTAATATTTTTGAAAAAGAAATATCAAAACAAAATCTATCAATTATAGGCTGGAGAGAAGTCCCTATAAACTCAAAAGTTGTGGGTAAAATTGCTGCAGAAACTCAACCAAATATCAAACAAGTTTTTATAGGAAAGAATGGGCAGAAATTATCTGAATCTGAGTTTAATACTAAATTATTTGTAGCAAGAAAAATTGCAGAAAATGAAATTTATAACTCTGCCCTATCACAAAAACAATATTTCTATTTTCCAAGCCTTCATAATAGAACATTAATTTATAAAGGACTATTAATTCCTGAAGATATTGATCGATTTTATTTAGATCTATCTAACCCTAACTTAGTTACAAAATTAGCATTAGTTCATCAAAGGTATTCAACCAACACTTTTCCAACTTGGGATCTAGCTCAACCTTTTAGATATATGTGTCACAATGGAGAAATTAATACAAGAAGAGGGAATGTTACTAGAATGAATGCTAGAGAAGAATTAATGAAATCTGATTTTATTAGTTCAGATTTATTTAAAGTTTTTCCAATTATTCTTAATGAAAAATCCGATTCAGCCCAAATGGATATGGTAGTTGAATTACTTTTAACAACAGGCCGATCTCTGCCTGAAGTGATGATGATGTTAGTTCCTGAAGCTTGGGAAAAACATCACTCTATGTCAGATGAAAAGAAAGCTTTTTATGAATTTAACTCTTGTATAATGGAACCATGGGACGGACCAGCTTCTATTCCTTTTACAGATGGAAAATATATTGGAGCTTTACTAGATAGAAATGGACTAAGACCTTCTAGATATAGTGTAACAAAAGATGGTTATGTAATCATGTCATCTGAAACCGGGGTTGTTAAAATTGAACCTAACAACATTAAAAAACATGGCAGACTTGAACCAGGAAAAATGTTTCTTGTAGACATGAATGAAGGTAGAATAATTGAAGATGAAGAAATTAAAAATCTAATTGTTTCAAAACATCCATACAGAAAATGGATTAAAGAAAATACTCTTCCCTTAATAAAAGTTCCTTATACTGGAAATAAAACCCCATTAGAAAAACTAGATTTTGAAACAAGACTTAGAATTTTTGGATATACTGAAGAAGATTTAAAAACGATCATTCTACCAATGTGCGTATCAGGAAAGGAAGTTATTGGATCAATGGGAACAGATACACCTTTAGCAGTACTATCAACTAAACCCCAGTTACTATTTAACTATTTTAAACAACTTTTTGCGCAAGTAACTAATCCACCATTAGATGGAATAAGAGAAGAAATAGTAACCGATACAAGTTTGGGTATTGGAAGTGATTTTAATATATATGATATTATTCCAGATCATGCAAAAAAGCTAAAAATAAAAAATCCAATTATCTCAAATGAAGATTTAGATAAAATTAAGTTCATTAAACACAATGATTTTAAAGCTACATCAATAAATGCTTTGTATGAATTAAATAAAGGTCATAACGGAATAGAAGAAGCATTAGATAAAATGGTTATTGAGGTTTCTAAAAAAGTTGATCATGGTTATAATATTATAATAATAAGTGATCGAGGAGTAAACAAAAAATTTGGAGCTATTCCTATCTTATTAGCATGCTCAAATATTCATCACCAATTAATGAAACTTAAAAAAAGGTCAAAATTTGGAATTGTAATTGAATCATCTGAACCTAGAGAGCCACATCACTTTTCTATGTTATTTGGCTATGGAGCAAGTGCAATAAATCCATACTTAGTTAATGAAATTATTGAATTCCATCATAAAAAAGGATTTTTTAGAAATCAAAACTTAAAAGTTAGTATCGAAAACTTTAATAAGGCTATAGCAAAAGGTATTTTAAAAGTGATGAATAAAATTGGGATTTCAACTCTTCATTCATATAGAGGCTCTCAAATTTTTGAAGCTTTAGGGCTGAGAAAAAGTTTTACTGAAAAATATTTTTCAAATACACCAACGAGAATTCAGGGAATTGGACTTTATAGTTTAGAAAAAGAGCATTCTAAAAGACATATGAAAGCTTTTTCACAACAAAATTCTTTTATGAGTCTTGAAATCGGAGGAAACTATAGGTGGAGAAGAAATGGTGAGGCTCACTTACTTAACCCCTCAACAATATCAAAATTACAGCAATCTGTTAGAGAGGACAAATATGACACATACAAAGTTTATTCTGATTTAATTAATAAACAAAACAAACAATTAATGACTATAAGAGGAATGTTCAAATTCATTAATTATGATCCAATTCCTATTGATGAAGTAGAGCCATGGACAGAAATTGTAAAAAGATTTAAAACAGGAGCAATGTCATATGGATCCATCAGTAAAGAAGCTCATGAAAATTTAGCAATAGCCATGAATAGAATTGGAGGAAAAAGTAATTCTGGAGAAGGAGGAGAAGATCCAGAAAGATTTAAAAAAGAAAACAATGGTATTTGTAAAAACAGTTCTATAAAACAAGTTGCATCTGGCAGGTTTGGTGTAAGCTCTAATTACTTAACTAATGCTAGAGAAATTCAAATAAAAATGGCTCAAGGAGCAAAACCAGGAGAAGGAGGTCAATTGCCTGGCCCTAAAGTTAATCCCATGATTGCTAAGGTAAGAAACTCAACTCCATATGTTGGATTAATTTCACCTCCTCCCCATCATGACATATATTCAATTGAAGATTTATCACAACTAATTTTTGATTTAAAGAATGCTAATAGGCAAGCTAGAATTAACGTTAAGTTAGTTTCAGAGGTTGGAGTAGGCACAATTGCATCTGGTGTAGCTAAAGCTAAAGCGGATGTCATACTTATTTCTGGATATGATGGTGGAACAGGTGCCTCCCCGTTAACTTCACTAAGACATGCTGGATTACCCTGGGAACTTGGAATTGCAGAGGCTCAACAAACATTGGTAATGAATAATTTAAGGGGGAGAATTGTATTAGAATGCGATGGGCAGTTAAAAACGGGTAGAGATGTTGCAATAGCATGTCTTTTAGGTGCTGAAGAATTTGGTTTTTCAACGGCTCCGCTAGTAGCTTCTGGATGTATAATGATGCGAGCATGTCATTTAAATACCTGTCCAGTAGGAATTGCAACACAAGACCCAGAGCTAAGAAAAAATTTTAAAGGAAAGCCTGAACATGTTATTAACTTCATGTATTTTGTTGCTGAAGAATTAAGAGAAATAATGGCAAACCTTGGCTTTAGAAGTATAAATGAAATGGTTGGTCAAAGTCAAAAAATAAATATGGAGGATGCAATAAAAAACTATAAAACTAAAGGAATTGAACTCTCAAAAATCTTGTACAAACCTAATGTCCCAAAAAGTGTATCAATAAAAAACATAACAAAACAGGATCACAATCTTGAAAAAGTTATGGATTTCAAAATATTATCAGAAGCTAATTTAGCTATTCAAAAAAAAGTAAAGACAAGTCTATATTATACAATTAAAAATACCGATAGAAGTGTTGGAGCAATTTTAAGTAATGAAATTTCTAAACTATATGGATCCAAAGGCCTTCCTAATGACACATTAAAACTTAATTTCAAAGGATCAGCTGGTCAAAGTTTTGGGGCTTTTAGTACAAAAGGTCTTACTATGAAAATTGATGGAAACACAAATGATTATTTTGGAAAAGGACTTTCTGGAGCTAAAATTATTGTAAAAAAACCTAAAGATTCAACCTTTATTTCACATAAAAATGTAATTACAGGTAACGTTGCACTATATGGAGCAACTTCTGGAGAAGCCTATATAAATGGGATTGCTGGTGAAAGATTTTGTGTAAGAAATTCTGGAGCTACTGCAGTAGTTGAAGGAGTTGGAGACCATGGATGTGAATACATGACTGGAGGAATAGCATTAATTCTAGGAAATACAGGAAGAAATTTTGCTGCTGGAATGAGTGGTGGAATAGCATTTATATACAAATCTGAAAAATTTGATAAAAGAAATTTTAATTCTGAAATGATAGAATTTGAAAATCTTACTAATCAAGACTTAGATTTAATTAGAAAATTAATTGAAAATCATTTTAGTTACACATCAAGTAAATTAGCTGAAAACTTTTTAAATAATTGGGAAAAAGAATCTAAAAACTTCATAAAGATAATGCCAGTAGAATTTAAATTGGCTTTGGAAAAGATTGCTAAAGAAAAAATCTCAGAAATCATTAATTAAGTGGGAAAACTAAAAGGATTTATTGAATATAATAGAATTGAAGAAAAGCATATTCCCGTAATAAAAAGGATAAAAAATTACAAAGAATTTACTATTAGGCCATCTGAATCAAAATTAATAAAACAAGGCGGAAGATGTATGGACTGTGGAGTTCCATTTTGCCATAGTGGCTGTCCATTAGGGAATCTAATTCCCGATTTTAATGATGCCGTTTATAATAATGAATGGCAAAAGGCATTGTCTATTTTACACTCAACTAACAATTTTCCTGAATTTACTGGAAGACTTTGTCCTGCCCCATGTGAAGCTGCATGTGTTCTTGGAATTATTAATCCTCCTGTTTCAATTGAAATGATAGAAAAATACATTATTGAAAGAGGTTTTGAAGAGGGATGGATTAAGCCAATTATTCCTTCAAAAAAGACTGGTAAAAAAATTGCTGTAATTGGTTCAGGACCTGCCGGACTAGCTGCAGCTCAACAACTCAATAAAGCAGGTCATTATGTTGAAGTTTTTGAAAGAGATGCTAAAATTGGAGGCCTTTTAAGATATGGTATTCCTGATTTTAAATTGGAAAAACATCTTATAGATAGAAGAATCAATATTCTTAAAAAAGAGGGAATAATATTTAAAACTAATACGGAAGTTGGTAAAAATTTTTCAATCAATAAATTGAAAAATTATGATTCTATTATTCTATGTGGTGGCGCAACAAATAAAAGGAAACTCCCAATTAAAGGATCTAAATTAAATGGCATAAAGCAGGCAATGGATTTTTTAAAATTTCAAAATCAGGTAGTCGATGGTATAAAAAAACCTTTAGATGAATTAAATGCCAATGGAAAAAATATAATTGTAATTGGAGGAGGAGATACAGGTTCAGATTGTATTGGAACATCGAATAGGCAAGGTGCCAAATCTGTTACTAACTTTGAAATAATGCCTAAGCCATCCACTGAAAGAACTGAAGAAAACCCGTGGCCTTATTGGCCATTTATACTTAAAACAACAACCTCCCACGAAGAGGGAATAAAGAGACAATGGAGTATCCTAACTAAGGAATTTATAGGTGATAAAAATGGAAATGTTAAAAGTTTAAAAACTATTGAAGTGGAGTGGATAAAAAATGAAGGAGAAAAATCATACTTAAAAGAAATTGAAGGTAGTGAAAAACTATGGCCATGCGATTTAGTTTTGTTAGCTTTAGGATTTACTGGTCATGAAAAAAGTTTAGTTGAAAAATTAGGAATTAAAACTGATGACAGAAATCAAATAAAATCAGAAAACTACCAAACTAGTATTCCAAATATTTTTTCAGCTGGTGATATGAGAAGAGGACAATCTCTAATTGTTTGGGCTATTTCTGAAGGAAGAGAAGCTGCATTTCAAGTAGATAAGTTTTTAATGAGTAAATCTAGTTTAGAAACTAAAGAAAAAGGAGACCTGCCATCAGTAAGATAACATCATTAATTAAAAAAGTTCCAGACTAATCCAAATCTAATTATAAAATCTCTGTAGGGATAAGATGGTGAAGAATAAAAATTATTCCCTGTAAAGCTAGAATTAAAATGCTCTGCTTTTAAAAATAATCTAGTCTGTTTTATTTTTGCATTCACAAATAAATCTATGAGTGGGAATCCTCCAATTTTCTTTTGATTTTGAACATGAAATGAGCTTAAAGCGGGATTATACTCATTAGCAAAGTATTTAGAAAAGTATTTTAAACTTATACCTGTTTGAAAAAACATTGCCCCTTTCAAAATTGTATTAGAGTAATAAAACGTATTTCTTGAAATAATTTCAGGCAAGTTTAAATAATTTCCTTTTTGATTAACATTCTGATATATAAATGAATTATCTATTGCAAATTTTCCAAATTTAAATTCTTTATCCCACTTTAACTTAAAGTAATCTAAACTTGAATCTAACTGATTTACTAAAGGAATTAAAGTTTTGTCAATAGATGATGATATAGTTTTAGCTTCGGAAGAAAAATATGTATAATTTTCTATTGATCTTAAATCAAGACGGAAATCGCCAAATTTATTAAAATTGAATTTTAAAAAAACATTTCTAATTTTTTCCTTATTTACATTATTATTCCAGTTTATATTATTATAGGAACTTGCATATGTTTCATAATAAAATCCAGGATGTTTACTAGAAATATTCAAACCAAATTCATATTTCAATTGTTTTTGTTTATTGGAAACGATAGTTGTATTTATCAAATTACCCAACCTATCTCCAAAAAGACCATTACTAACTGTAGCTTTTAAGTGATGTCCAAAAACATTTCTATTAAACTTAATAGATAGTGCATTTTCATTTTGATTAAAACCATCAAATTCATTTGATAAAGAATTAGATTTATATTTATAATTATAATTTGTATAAATAACCTGAATCTTTCCTAATAAATTAGAATTCAAATCAGTATAAAATTCATTCAAAGTTGTTTTAATTTCAGATTTATCGTTTATTCCATTTAAACCTGATTTAATCATACCATAAAATTCAGATGCTTGATCTTGTTCGTAAGTATTGTTTATGGTTTCATATTCAAATCTATGCCCAATAGAAAAACTATTTTTTTGTACAGAATCTTTCTTTTTTGTTAAAAGAAATTGATGATCTAAATAATATCTTTTACTTGAAAAATAATTTGTAGCATCCTCAAATTTAACAGAAAGCTTTGATCTTTCATTAAATAATGGATCTTCAGATTCAAAATTTGCAATTGACTCAGCTACCAAACCTCCATTTTCTTGATTCTCAAATCCTTGACTTACAAAATGAAGTTTAAAATTATATCTATTGTTTGAAGAATTATATTTAGTTGTAAATCTAAACTGTTTTGATCCGGAAAGAATATTTTGATAATTACCTAGTGACCTTAGCCCTTTAAAAGCAATAGAAAAATTTAATTTTTCAGAAACATTAGATGAAAAAAAAGCATCTGTATGCTGGCCTTGTTTCATAACTGTCTTAAATAATAATTCAGTTAAAGGAGTAGGAACTTGAAAATATTTTATTTCATTTGATTTTAAATAAGCATAATTTTTTGATGAAAAACTAAACTTTGGAAAAAAAGACAAAAAATCAAAATTGTGTGTTAATTCATTATATGTTTGACCAATATTTGAATATTTTAAAAGTTCAAAATCATCTTTTCTTAAATAATTAAATTTATAATGTTTTTTTATTGTGAGAGTAGTGTCAAGATAAGTTGAGTCTCTATTTACATTAATTATTACATACTTTCTTATATCTGGCAATCTAGAATTTAAAGTATCTTTTTTGTTTTTAAAATTATTTAAAAGAATATTTTTTTTTTCAACTTCATCTTCTATTAATAAAGAATCTTGATTAGAATCATTTTCCTGACTATATAAGAATGATAATGAGCTAAATATTATCATTATAAAAAAAGAATAAAATTTCATTAATTTACTTTGTGGTAAAGTTATATATTTCCTTTTACTAATGTTTTATTAATAGCTGATTTTAAAATTAAAATAATGTTAAAACAGTACTTTTCAAATTATATTGAATGCGGGACAGATGAAGCAGGAAGAGGTTGTCTAGCTGGACCTGTTACAGCTGCAGCTGTAATTTTACCTAAAGATTTTAATCATAGCATTTTAAACGACTCCAAATCACTTTCGTTAAAGAAAAGGATTTTATTAAAAAAAGTTATCTTAAATAATGCCATTGATTATGCCATTTCAAATGTGTCAGTTAGAACTATTGAAAAAATAAACATTTTAAATGCATCTATATTAGCTATGAATCAAGCTATAAGTAAGTTAAAAATAAAACCAAAATTTATTATAGTAGATGGAAATCACTTTATATCAAAAAATAAAATTCCGTATAAATGTATTGTTAAAGGAGATTCAAAATATACGAGTATCGCTGCTGCATCTATTCTAGCAAAAACTGCTAGAGATGAATATATGATTAAATTATCTGAAAAATTTCCTGAATATAATTGGTCTAAAAACAACGGGTATCCAACAAAGGAACACAAAATTGCAATTTTAAAAAACGGTATAACCAAACATCATAGAAAAAGTTTTAAATTAATATAAATTGAATTATTAGTTCATTACTTTTACATATATAATTGGAATGAAAAAAATCTCTCTATTTCTTTTACTATTATTAATTACTAACTGCGATAATGGTTATAAAAAAGAAATAGAACTAATTGATTTAGTTCCTACAAATCCAATATTATTAGTAAAATACAACTCAACAAAAGAAATTGACGCTGAAGTCTTTCACAAAAATTTTAACTCTCTATTAAATTATCAATCTGATTCAATTTCTAAAAAGTTTTTAAATAAACCAGTACTAATAAGTTACCATAGTATTGGAAAAGATGAAATTCAATCTATTATTTATTCAGAACAAAAAAATGTAGTTAAGAATTTTAATATTCTAGATTCTGTAATATACAATGGTTTTACTATTAAAAGAATTGTTGATGAAAAAAATGAATATTATAACACAATAAAAAATGGAATTTATATAGAATCAAAAAACAAATTATTAGTTGAAAATTCATTAAGAAATTCTAATCATATTTATACTGAAAAAAGTGGTGATTTAAAAAAACTATATAATATTTCTAATTCAAACATTTCTTTATTTATTTCAAATAATTTTTCAAAATATTTAAAAAATTCTAATCTAAAAGAGTTATTTAAAACTTCTAATGTTTCAGATTGGATTCAATTTGATATTGAATTAAATCCAAACAAACTTATACTAAACGGAATAGGGTTTCAACATGATTCAATTTTAAAAAAAATCAATATTCTAAAAGATATAAGCCCTTCCCAATCGAATATAAACAAAATAATTCCATCTAATTTTAAACAATTTAAAAGAATTGCATATAATCACTCTAAAATTATTTCTAATCTAGAAAATAAAATTTCCATAAATGAACTCAAAAAAGTAATTAATGATTCTTTATTATATGATATAAATGAAATTGGTAAAATATTTTTTGAAAACGATACTATTTCTACATTAAGCTTTAAAAGCAATAAATTATTAGAACGCCTAATTCAGAATAATTTGAAAGCAGATTACATCTATAGAAATAACAAAATTCATGAATTCAATAATAAATTATTTAAAACTAAAATTCCATTTAGAGACTTTGAAATTTCAAAAAAAAATTATGGAACATTAATTGAAAATATATTGATATTATCTAATAATAAAAACTCCATTGAAAATATTATATTAAATTTTAGAAATAATTCTACTGTAATTAAATCTTCAAGGTTCAATAAAGATTATGATAATATTCCACAAAAAAGTAATCTATTAAACATTTATAATTTATCTCAATTTGATACTATTTTATTTAAAGATTTCAATTTAAAACAAGAAAATTATAGATTTTGGATTAACCACTTATCTATTGAAGAAAATATTATTTATAAAACTCATAGTATAGCAAAATCAGAAAAAGAGATTAATTCATTGGGCCCTAAGATTCTTTTTAATTTAAAATTAAATGATGGTATTTTTTTAAAACCAAAATGGATGACAAATTATGTTACCAAGAAAAAGGAATTATTAACACAAGACAATAAAAATAACTTGTACTTAATATCAAGTCTTGGAGAAATTATTTGGAAAAAGGATTTAAAAAGTAAAATTATAGGAGAAATTACCCAAATTGATCTTTATAAAAATGGGAGATTACAGTACGCCTTTAATACTGAAAAAAGTTTCATCATATTAGATAAAAACGGGAAAGAAGTTAAGAAGATAGACCATAAAAAAAATTCAAAAGTTCTTGGCCTTTCAGTTTTTGATTATGATAAAAATAAAAATTATCGTTTTTTAATTTGTTATGAAAATCAAATTAAAATGCTAGATTCAAAAATGAAAATAGTTAGGGGTTTTAATAAAAATAATATAAAATATAAAATAACTAATTCACCTAAACATTTTAGAATTGGTTCTAAAGATTATTTAATAATAAATACTGAGAAAAAATTATATATTACTGATAGAAGAGGAAATATTAGAATTAAAGTTCCTCAAAATTTAAATGTTTCTGGAAACGAAATTTATATTAATAAGAACTCAATATTAACTATTGATAATAATAACAATCTAATTAGAATTAGTTTAAATGGAAAAATTTCTAAGAACCCTCTTCCTTTAGAATCAAAATATTCAATTACAAGTAATAATAAAAACACTGCTTATATGTCTGAAAATATTTTAAATATTAACAATAAGAATATCGAAATTAAGTACGGAAATTATTCTAAGCCTAAACTATTTAATAATAAATTTATTTCAATAACTAATTTTGATGAAAGTAAAGTTTATTTATTTGATACAAATGGGGATGCCATCGATCATTTTCCCATTTTTGGTAATAGTATTATTGATGTGACTATAAATAATGAAAAAAATAAATTAATTACTGTTTGCGGAGATGAAAATGAAATTATAACTTATTCATTTGATTAATTCAATTTAGCTGAAAAAACATTCAAAAAATTATCAATAATTTTTTTCTTAACTAATCCCATTTTAATATTTTTTTTAGATTCAGCTGAGATTGAGGTAATAGATTTGTTTTTAATTCCGCATGGAATTATATTTTTAAAATAATTCAAATCAGTATTAACATTTAAAGCCAGCCCATGCATAGTCACCCATCTAGTAGCTTTAACTCCCAATGCACAAATCTTTCTAGCGTCAATTGAGTATGGATTAATCCATACTCCTGTTTCATTGTTACTTCTTTCACCTTGAATCCCATAATCTTTTAAAGTTAAAATAATCGTCTCTTCTAAAAATCTTAAATATTTATGAATATCAGTAAAAAAATTGTCCAAATCTATTATTGGATAGCAAACAATCTGGCCAGGACCATGATATGTAATATCTCCTCCTCTATTAGTTTTAAAGAATTTTATTTTATTTTGCTCTAATACTTCTTTGTCTATTAATAAGTTATTTATTTTTCCACTTTTTCCTAAAGTATAAACATGATTGTGTTCAACAAAAACAAGATGATTTTTAGTTTTAATTTTGGTTTTGTTTTTTCTATTACTGAGCTTGTTATCTATTATCTCATTAAACAAATTTAATTGGTATTCTAATGCCTCTTCATATTCCATTAGCCCTAAATCATGAATTAAAATATTTTTATTCATTTTAATTAATTTTCAGGATTGTTTAAAATTACCAACGCAGCAATAACACCCGGAACCCATCCGCATAAGGTTAAAATAAAAACTATTAAAACAGAGCCACATCCTCTATCTAAAACTGAAAAGGGAGGGAAAATTATTGCCAGTAAAACTCTCCAAAAACTCAAATTATAAATTTTTAATGCTAAGATATGTATATCTACATGAAATAAAATATCTTAGTTGTACCTTCTGTTCTATTCATTATCTTTGAATAAAATAAAAATATAATTATGCTGTCGGAGCAAGAGCTAATAAGAAGAGAAAAGTTAGATAAACTTCGCAAATATGGTATAAATCCCTATCCAGCTGCTTTATTTAAGGTTTCAACAAATACAAAAAAAATTATTTCAGATTTTAAAGAAAATAAATCTGTTTCAATTGCTGGGAGATTAATGTCTAGAAGAATACAGGGTAAAGCAAGCTTTGCTGAAATTCAAGATAGTGTAGGAAAAATTCAATTATACTTTAACAGGGATGAAATTTGTCCAAATAAAGACAAATCAATGTATAATGATGTTTATAAAAAACTTCTTGATATAGGAGACATTATTGGAATTGAAGGGAACCTATTTACAACACAAGTTGGTGAAAAAACAATTCTAGTAAAAAAATTCACTGTTTTAAGTAAATCACTAAGACCCCTTCCATTACCTAAAACTGATGCAGAAGGAAAAAATTATGATGAATTCAAAGATCCAGAATTAAGATATAGGCAAAGGTATGTTGACTTGATTGTCAATTCTCATGTTAGAGATACATTTTTAAAAAGAACTCAAGTTATGAATATTATGAGATCTTTTTTTAATGAAAAAAAATATCTTGAAGTTGAAACACCTATTCTTCAATCTATTCCAGGAGGAGCATCAGCCAGGCCATTTATCACTCATCATAATGCATTAAACATTCCATTATATTTAAGAATAGCTAACGAATTATATCTTAAAAGGTTAATTGTTGGTGGTTTTGAGGGAGTATATGAATTTGCAAAAGTATTCCGAAATGAAGGAATGGATAGAACTCATAATCCAGAATTCACAATGGTTGAACTTTATGTTGCCTACAAAGATTATTTCTGGATGATGGAAACAACGGAAAATCTTCTTGAAAAAATTGCAATTGATATAAAAGGATCTTCTAAAATAAAATTGGGAGATAAAGAAATTGATTTTAAAACTCCATTTAAAAGAATCAGCATTTTAGATTCAATAAAAGAGCATACTGGAATTGATGTTTCAAATTTTAATGAAAAAAAGATGTTTGAAACTGCAAAGAATATGGGTATTGATGTTGATAAAACCATGGGCATGGGAAAATTAATTGACGAAATATTTGGAGAAAAATGTGAACAGCATTATATACAACCTACATTTATTACTGACTATCCAAAAGAGATGAGTCCATTAACAAAAGAACATCGTGATAATCCTAAACTTACTGAAAGGTTTGAACTTTTAGTTGATGGAAAAGAATTGGCAAATGCATACTCGGAATTAAATGATCCTATTGATCAATTGTCAAGATTCGAAGAGCAACTTAAACTTTCTGAAAAAGGAGATGATGAAGCAATGTTTATAGATAATGATTTTATAAGAGCACTTGAATATGGAATGCCACCAACTTCAGGAATTGGAATTGGAATCGACCGCTTAGTTATGTTACTTACAGATAATAAGTCAATTCAAGAGGTTATTTTTTTCCCTCAAATGAAGCCGGAATTATCTAAACCTAAGCCAAAAAAAGAAGATTTTATTAAAATAGGTGTTCAAGAAAAGTGGATAGATTATATTATGGAATTATATTCTAGTCCTGAAAATTTACTTTCATATAAACCCACTCAAATTCATCAAAAACTTAATGGTTATAGAAAGAAAAACAAATTAACTATTGATGCTCTTCAGTTAGAAGAAGTTAAAAAATGGTTCCAATAAAATCAATACAAGCCTTATTTATTAACAATAATTTAATATCTTAATAAGTTCAAAAAAAAATTATGAAAAATTCATTAGCATACTCATTAATTATCATTTTATTAATTTCTTTTCAGCTTAATGCTCAAAG
>CAYSTA010000015.1:0-15688 GCA_964433845.1 uncultured Flavobacteriaceae bacterium | reverse complement strand
CCTTCTCAAAGACCTTTTCAAACACCTTCTAAAGTTGATAAAGAAAAAAAAGAAAATAGTAAAGAATCTAGTAAACCAAAGTCATATGAAGAAATAATTACAAAAGAGGCCAAAACTGATAAAGGGCTCTTTGATGTACATAAAGTTAAAGATAAATATTACTATGAAATAAATGATTCCTTATTAGGAAGAGAAATGCTAATGGTAACAAGAATTGCAAAAACTGCTGCAGGACTTGGTTTTGGTGGAGGGAAACAAAACACTCAAGTACTTAGATGGCAAAAAAAAGATCAAAATATTTTATTGAGAGTAGTATCACACAATGTTGTAGCTAATGATTCATTACCAATAAACGAAGCTGTAGTAAATTCAAATTTTGAACCAGTCTTATATAACTTTAAAATAGCTACTGTTAGTAAAGATTCTACATCAACAGTAATTGATGTGACAAAATTATTCACAGATGATGTGAAGCCTTTAGGATTGCCTCAATCTAGAAGAAAAAGTTATAAAATTTCTAATCTTGACTCTAAAAGATCTTTTATTGAATCATTAAAAAGTTATCCAATAAATATTGAATCTAGACATGTAAAAACTTATAATTTATCACAATCACCAGGTCCTAGTATGGGTCCATCTTTAAGTTCTAGTACAGGAGCAGTATCATTAGAAATTAATAATTCTATGATTTTACTTCCAAAGGTTCCTATGAAAAGAAGATATTTTGATCAAAGAGTTGGTTGGTTTGCTAGAAGTCAAATAGATTATGGATTAGATGTACAAGAAAGCAAATCTTTAAAGTATCTAGACAGGTGGAGATTAGAAGTTAAAGACGAAGATTTAGAAAAATTTAAAAAAGGAGAACTTGTTATTCCTAAAAAACAAATTGTATACTACATTGATAGAGCAACTCCAGAAAAATGGAGAAAATATATAAAACAAGGGATTGAAGATTGGCAAGTTGCATTTGAAGAAGCTGGGTTCAAAAATGCTATAATTGCTAAAGACCCTCCTTCTAAAGAAGAAGATCCAGATTGGAGTCCAGAAGATGTAAGATATTCTGTAGTAAGGTATTTAGCTTCTCCAATACCTAATGCAAACGGGCCCCATGTTAGTGATCCTAGATCAGGTGAAATTTTAGAATCCGATATCAACTGGTATCACAATGTAATGACACTTTTAAGAAACTGGTTTTTTGTACAGACTGCAGCAATTAATAAAGAAGCTAGAGGAGTGGCGTTCAAAGACGAAGTAATGGGTAGATTAATTCGATTTGTTTCGGCTCATGAAGTTGGCCATACAATAGGGTTGCCTCATAATATGGGTAGTAGCAGTGCATACCCAGTTGATTCATTAAGATCTGCAACATTCACAAAAAAGTATGGTACAGCTCCATCAATTATGGATTATGCTAGATTTAACTACATAGCACAGCCTGAAGATAAAGGAGTCGCTTTAATGCCAAATATTGGGGTATATGACAAACATGCTGTAAAATGGGGATATAGACCAATTCCTGATGCAAAGAATGCAAAAGACGAAAAGGATGTTTTAGATCAATGGATTTTGGATAATCAAGATAGTATGATGCATAGATTTGGAAGTGCAGGAATTGACCCAAGTTCACAAACTGAAGATCTTGGAGATAATGCTGTAAAAGCTAGTGAATATGGAATTCTGAATTTAAAAAGAATTGTACCTAATTTGATTGATTGGACAGCTGAAAAAGGAAAAGACTATAGTGATTTAAATACAATGTATGGACAAGTCCTATCCCAATTTAATAGATATATGGGTCATGTCACATCTAATATTGGTGGTATTTATCAATATTACAAAACTTATGATCAATCTGGTGCAGTTTATACTCATGTTGAAAAATCTCATCAAAAAAATTGTATGAATTTTTTACAAAATCAATTATTTAAAACTCCAAAATGGATGATCGATAAAAATATCTTAAATAAAATTGAATTTGCAGGAAACACAAATAGAATTCGAAGTACTCAAACTAGAACATTGAATAATATTTTAGATTTTGGAAGGATGGCTAGAATGATTGAAAATGAAGCAATTAATGGTTCAAAAGCATATACGTTATTAGAAATGATGGATGATTTAAAAACAGGAATCTGGAGAGAAATTTATACTAATCAACCAATAGATGTTTATAGAAGAAATTTACAATTAGCATATCTAGATAGAATTAACTACATAATGACAGAAGAACAAAGTTCAGTTCCTTCATTTTTTCGTAGCCGTATAACCACTGTAAAAGTTAGCCAGTCTGACATAAGAACAGTTGCTATTGGACAATTATCAGAATTAGAAAAAGATATTAAAAAATCTATGAAAAAAAATTCTGACAAAATGAGCAAAATGCACCTTAAGACAGCGGCTGTCAAAATAAATAGAATTCTAACAGGTAAATCTATTTAAATAGATTTTCAAACTTTTATTCTAATTTTAAAACTTGTCCAATACTTATTGTATTACCAGATAAATTATTAATATTAATCAAGTCTGAAACACTCACTTTTAATTGTTTAGAAATAGAATACAAAGTATCTCCTTTTTTAACTATATATTTTTTTAAGGTTTTCTTATTTTTTTTATTATCTACAATTTTAGATTTTTTATTCTTTTTCTCTTTTTTAGTATTTAAAGGTTTTTTTGATCCATCTAAT
Source organism: uncultured Flavobacteriaceae bacterium (assembly GCA_964433845.1). GTDB lineage: Bacteria > Bacteroidota > Bacteroidia > Flavobacteriales > Flavobacteriaceae > MAG-121220-bin8. The sequence goes on along the minus strand of CAYSTA010000015.1, from coordinate 13,001 downwards.
TTCCATAATTCATATCTCTCAATTATTGAAATCAATTTGTCTGCATAGGCTGGATCTGTAGCATACCCTGCCTTTCTTAAGCCTAAAGCCCATTTTACATAGTTGCCTTTTCTTAATTTAAACAAAAAACTATACCTGTCTCTAGAAACTAAAAAAACAGAATGATCTCGATAAGATTTTTCAGGATTTTTATATTTTCTAAAACATTCTCCTTTTTTATCATCATCATGATATACTTTTTTCCCCTTCCATCCTGAATGGCACTTAATTCCAAAATGATTATTAGACTTTAAAGCCAATCCTCCCTTCCCAGAATTAGATTCCAATATTCCCTGAGCCATAGTTATGCTTGCAGGAATTCCATATTTTTTCATTTCATTTATGGCCGTTTTAGAATATGTATTTACATACCAATGTGTTCTTTGTTCATTTGTCATTGAATTAAAGAAACGGTTAACTGATTTTAATGATTTATTTTCTATTTTTTTAGGATTCTTTTTTTTATAGGAAAGTTTTTTAGATCCACATGAGCTAAAAAAAAATAAAAAAACAAATATTAATGGTTTATAATTATACATATTTTTTTCATTAATTTATATTATTAAATTTACAAAAGTAATATCTTGAAACTAATAAAACTTTTTAGGCACAGTTATTGATCTATAATCAAAAAATTATGTTATGAAAATATTTAACCAATATATCTTATTTCTTTTTATTCTAGGACTTTCATTAAACAGTTGTAATTCAATTCGAGTTTATTCTGATTTTGATTCTGAAATTGATTTTAGTAATTATCAATCATTTGCTTTTTACAAAACAGGTATTGATAAAGTAGAAATTTCAGATATAGATAAAAAAAGAATTCTTAAGTCTATAGAAAAAAACCTTATACAAAAAGGGATGACTATAAGTGAATCCCCTGATTTGTTGGTAAATATTTCTACAAAATCTTCTGAAAACATATATATAGATAATTCATATTATAGCCCTTACTATTCTGGATGGTATCCCTATTATGGAAGAAATTATAGAAGAGTATCTCATACAACTTCTGAAGGAGTTTTATACATTGACATTATTGATACTAAGTCAAAGCAGCTAGTATGGCAAGGAAAAGGGATAGGATTTTTATCTTCTAATAGAATGAATAGGGATGAATTAGTTGAGGGGTATGTCAACAAAATTTTATCTGTATATCCACCACAAGAAGAAGCTTCAGTTAATTAATAAATTCTCTAGATTTTTTAATTACATTTTTAATTCCTGAAATATTATTTCCTGTAGCAGTTGCAAAAAATGATTGCCCCCCTCCTGTTCCGTTAATCGAATCTCCTAGTTTTTGGACTATATTTTGTGCATTTAATTTATGGGACTCAGTTAAATTTTTAGAAATATAACACATAACATAAGCCTTTCCCTCAAAATTAGAACATAAAACTAAAAATAAATTTTCTATTTCCTTTCCCGCTTTGAAAGCTAAATTTTTTAAAACGTTAGGATCACAAGAAAATTCAATAGCACAAAAATTTATACTATTTATTAATTCTAAATTTTGATTCAAATCTTTGATGTAATATCCAATTAATTCATTATTTGTCTTTTCTAATTTTTTATTAGAAGAAATGTTTTGATTTTTAATTTTATTCAATGCATCTACAGGATCCTTATCATTTAAAAGAATTGAATTAATTTCTTTCAAAGTTTTTGTTTGATTAATTAAAAAATTTATGGCCTTTGTGCCGCTTAGTGCTTCAATTCTTCTAATTCCAGTTGATATTGCAGATTCAGATGTTATAATAAAACTCCTAATTTGACTTGTGTTTTTAACATGTGTTCCTCCACATAATTCATAAGATTCTCCAAATTTAACTGATCTAACAATATCTCCATATTTTTCTCCAAATAGAGCAATTGCACCTTTATCTATACATTCCTGTAAAGAAGAATTTCTATTCTCTTCAAATTCTAATTCATCGATTATTTTTTGATTTACAAAGTTTTGCACCTCTTCTAATTCTTTTTGATTCAATCTGGAAAAATGAGAAAAATCAAATCTTAGATATTTATCAGAAACCATAGAGCCTTTCTGCTGAACATGATCTCCTAAAACATATCTCAAAGCTTGATGAAGCAAATGTGTAGCAGTATGATTGCTAGAACTTGCAAATCTTTTATTTTTATCAACCCTTATATTAAAATTTTTATCACAATTTTTTGGAATGGATTCCATTAGGTGAATTATAGAATCATTTTCCTTAAACGTATTTAAAATTTTTATCTTCTGATCTAAATCAGTTTCCAAAAAACCAGTATCTCCAACTTGACCTCCCCCCTCTGGATAAAAAGGAGTTATATCAAACACAACTTGAAAGATTTCCGCACTTTTTTTATTTTTTGTTTTTCTATATCTTAAAATTTTAGAATTAGAATTTAATTCATCATAACCTATAAATTTACTTTGTTCAGACTCATGAACTTTAATCCACTCTTCATTAGAAGAATGAGAAGCAGATTTAGATCTATTTTTTTGAATACTCATCAGAGAATTAAATTCTTTGGAATCAAAAGACATCCCATTTTCTCTTAAAATTAATGAAGTTAAATCAATTGGAAAACCAAAAGTATCATAAAGTTCAAATGCATTTGAACCAGAGATTTTTTTTGTTTTATTACTTAAAATAATATCATTTAGTTTTATAATACCCTTTTCTAAAGTTATTAAGAATGAGGATTCCTCCTCTTTAATTACATTTTCAATTATTTGAATTTGACTTTCAAGTTCTGGATATGCTTGAGAAAGTTGAGAAGAAAGTTTTTTAACTAGCTTATAAATAAATGGTGACTTTTGATCTAAAAATGTATAACCATATCGAATTGCTCTTCTTAATATTCTTCTTATAACATAACCTGCACCATTGTTAGATGGCAATTGACCATCTGCAATAGAAAATGAAACCGCCCTTAAATGATCTACAATAACTCGAATAGCAATATCCTTTTCTTTATCAATCCCATATTTAATTTTAGTGACTAACTCTAATTCTTTAATCAAAGGTTGAAAAACATCAGTATCATAGTTAGATTTTACACCTTGTAAAACCATACATAATCTCTCAAAACCCATCCCAGTATCAATATGTTTAAGTGGAAGTTTTTCTAAAGAACCATCAGATTTTCTGTTAAACTCTATAAAAACTAAATTCCATATTTCAATCACTTCTGGATGATCTTTATTTACCAAATCTTTTCCTGAAATTCTTGATTTTTTCTTTTCTGATCTAATGTCAATATGTATTTCAGAACATGGTCCACATGGCCCATGATCTCCCATCTCCCAAAAATTATCATCTTTATTTCCTAAAATAATTCTGCTTTCATCAATAATTTCTTTCCATATATTATATGCATCATTATCTTTTGATGTGCCATCTTTTTTTGAACCTTCAAATATGGTTACATATAAAGAATTTTTATCAATTTTATAAATTTCTGTCAAAAGTTCCCATGCCCACTCTATTGCTTCTTTTTTAAAATAATCTCCAAAACTCCAATTACCCAACATTTCAAACATAGTATGATGATAAGTGTCAATACCTACTTCCTCAAGGTCATTATGTTTACCTGAAACTCTTAAACATTTTTGTGTATCAACTAATCTTTTATCATTACTAATTATATTCCCTAAAAAATTATCTTTAAACTGATTCATACCAGCATTAGTAAACATTAATGTTGGATCATTTTTAATAACCATTGGTGCAGATTTAACTACTTTATGGTTTTTATTTTTAAAAAAACTTAAAAATTCAGAACGAACTTTATTAGAATTCATATAAAGTAATTTTCATTAGATCTTTTACAAAAAACAATTTTATATCTTTACTTAAGTTTAAATGTAAAATTCATTATAAATCATCTGTAAAAATACTATAATTTAGTTAATGTTTAGGACCAAGTATTATTATGACCAGAAAACTCTTTCCTATCGAAAGGTTGAAATTAATAGATCCACTCAATTTAGAAATATATTAGCTTTTCTATTAAGTTCAATGTTTTTTGGAATTATTGCTTTACTTGTATTATTAAACACACCACTATTAAATACTCCTACAGAATTAACTCAAGCTAGAGAGCTTTCAAACTATAAACTTCAATTCGATTTATTAAACAAAAAAATATCTCAACTTAATATAGTCCTTGAAAATATCGAACAAAGAGACAATAATATTTATCGAGTTTTATTTGAAACTAACCCTATTCCAAATGAAGTTAGAAAAGCTGGATTTGGTGGAATAAACAGATATGAAAATTTAGAGGGGTTTGAAAATTCAGATTTAGTAATAGAAACGACAAAAAAAATTGAGATTCTAACAAAACAAATAGTTATTCAGTCAAAATCATTAGATGAAATTGAAAGATTAGTTAGTGATAAAGAAAAACTTCTTTCAGCAATTCCTTCTATTCAACCAATTAATAATAACGATTTAACTAGATTATCGTCAGGATTTGGCTATAGAACAGATCCATTTACTAAATCTAGAAAAATGCACTATGGAATGGATTTTACTGCTCCTAGAAATACTCCTATTTATGCTACAGGTGATGGCAAAATAATTAGAGCTGATTCAAGAGCAACAGGTTATGGCAAACATATAAGAATTGATCATGGCTTTGGATATGTAACTTTGTATGCTCATATTGACAAATACAATGTTAGAAAATATCAAAAAGTAAAAAAAGGAGATATAATTGGATATGTGGGAAATACCGGAAGATCTCAAGCACCTCATCTTCATTATGAAGTTAGAAAGGATAACAGAAAAGTTAATCCAATTAATTTTTACTACGGCAATCTAACCCCTGACGAGTTTGATGAATTATTAATGATTGCTAGTCAAGAAAACCAATCTCTGGATTAATGCATGTCAATCTTCCCGAAAAATTATATTATACAATAGGAGAAATTTCCAAAGCTTTTAATGTGAATACATCATTAATTAGATTTTGGGAAAAAGAATTTGATGTCTTGAAACCTAAAAAAAATAGTAAGGGAACAAGAAGGTATTCTTCAATTGATGTAGAAAATTTTCAAACCATTCATCATCTGGTTAAAGAAAAAGGGTATACTCTAGAGGGAGCAAAAGAACAATTAAAAATTCTAAATAAGAACTTTGAAGTAGTAAAGAAACTAGAAAAGATCAAAACAGCTCTTACAAATATTAAAGAAGAACTTTAATAAAACTATTTTTTTCTAAAAAATATCTTAATAGGAACTCCAGAAAAATTATATATTTCACGAATCTTATTCTCCAAAAATCTTTTATAAGGATCCTTTATATATTGAGGAAGATTACAGAAAAAAGCAAACTGAGGATAAGATGAAGGCAACTGGGTACAAAATTTTATTTTTACATATTTCCCTTTATAAGCAGGAGGTGGATTTTTTTGAATAATTGGTAATAAATAATCATTAAATTTTCTAGTAATAATATTTTGTTTTCTATTCTTATAAACTAACATACCTGTTTCTATTGCTTTAAATATTCTTTGTTTAGTTAAGCTTGAAACAAACACAATTGGTACGTCAACAAAGGGTTCAATTTCTTTTCTAATTTTCTCTTCAATTAATTTGATAGAATTGGTTTTTTTATCGACTAAATCCCATTTATTTACCAAAATGACTATTCCCTTATTATTTCTTGCTGCTAACCAAAAGATATTTTTTACTTGCGAATCAAATGATCGCGTTGCATCAAATAAGATTAAACAAACATCCGCATTTTCAATTGTTCGAATTGACCTAACAACAGAATAAAATTCAATATCATCACTTATTTTTGATTTTTTTCTTATTCCTGCCGTATCAATTAAATTAAAATCGAATCCAAATCTATTAAAATGAGTATCAATGCTATCTCTTGTTGTTCCAGCAATTTCCGTAACAACATATCTATCATCGCCCAAAAGGGCATTAATAAATGATGATTTTCCTGCATTTGGTCTTCCAATAACAGCAAATCCGGGAATTTTTTCTTCATCTATCTTTGATTTTTCAGGAAAATAATTAACTAATTCATCTAATAGTTCTCCAGTTCCACTACCATTAATTGCTGAAATATTAAAAGATTTTTTAAATCCTAGAGAATGAAATTCATTTGAATCAATATGCCTTTTATGATTATCTACTTTATTAACAGCAAGAATAATAGCTTTACCAGATTTATGAAGGAGTCTAGCTATTTCATTATCCATTGTATTAATCCCTGTATCAACATCTACTGTAAAAATAATAACATCAGATTCCTCAATTGCAATCATTACCTGATCATTTATTTCTTTTTCAAAATTATCATCTCCACCCAACATATAACCTCCAGTATCAATTACCGTAAAATCTTTTCCATTCCAAAATGAAAAACCATAATGTCTATCTCTTGTCACTCCACTCTCAGAGTCGACAATTGCTTCTCTTTTTTGGATTAACCTATTAAATAATGTTGATTTTCCCACATTGGGCCTACCTACAATAGCAACAATAGAACTCATTTTATTTTATTAAGGGGTACAAATCTAATGTTTTAAAATAATAAAATCATTTTTGATTATATCCAAACCTTTTAAGTTCAGTATCACTAGATCTCCAGTTTTTATTAACTTTCACCTGAAGGTCTAAATATACTTTTTTGTTAAAAAAGTTTTCCATATCTATCCTAGATTGAGTTCCAATATTTTTGATTGCATCTCCTTTATGACCAATAATAATTCCTTTCTGACTATTTCTTTCTACCATTATAATAGACCGAATTCTGATAATTTTAAGTTCTTCTTCAAATGATTCAGTAACCACTTCTACAGAATATGGAATTTCTTTTTTAAAATTAATTAATATCTTCTCCCTAATAATTTCATTTACAAAAAACCTCTCTGGTTTATCAGTTAATTGATCTTTAGGAAAATAGGCAGGTCCAATGGGTAAAATATCAATAATTCTATTTTTTAATTCTTTAATATTAAATTTTTCAATAGCAGAAATTGGCCATATTTCAGCATTGGGTAACACTTCCTTCCAATAATCTATTTCGCTTTCTAATTTTATCTGATCAATACCATCAATTTTATTGATGACTAATAATAAAGGAACCTTAGAAGATTTTATTTTTTTTAAAAGTGAAGAGTCTTTTAGGTTATAGTCTTTATACTCAACCAGATAAAGTAATATATCAGCATCCTCAAAAGTCATATTAACAAAATCCATCATAGACTCGTGAAGTTTATGAGCAGGTTTTATTATTCCTGGAGTATCTGAAATTATCATTTGATAATTCTCAGAATTTACAATTCCTAAAATTCGATGTCTAGTTGTTTGAGCTTTAGGTGTAATAATAGATAATTTTTTACCAACAAAAAGATTTGTTAATGTTGATTTGCCAACATTTGGGTTACCAATAATATTTACAAATCCAGATTTATGAGCCATAAATCAAAGGTAATACCTTAATTATAATTGATAATACTTTTCTCTATATTTTAAAAAAGTTGTAAATTCGCCCCTCACATCGCGGGATAGAGCAGTAGGTAGCTCGTCGGGCTCATAACCCGAAGGTCGCAGGTTCGAGTCCTGCTCCCGCTACTAAAACAATAAAACGGTTATACTTTTATAAAGTGTAACCGTTTTATTTATTTTTGAATATGACTAAATCATTGGAAGAGAAATCATAGATGAAAAAGATATTAAAATTAGCCTTATTATCACCATTAATTCTGATTCTATTACTATTAGCATTTTTGTCAATTAAATATTCTCCAACTTATGTTTACCGTACTATTACAATGAATGTGGCAGATGTTTATGACTACAAAAACTTTGAAAACAGGGTAATAAAAGGGTCTGAAAACTCTTTTAATTTTGAAGAAAAACTGGAGGAGGCTTATGTAGAATCTTTGTTTGATGAACGAGTTTCAAACTCTGGCTTCAATTCATTTGATGAATGGGCAGAACAATCGCAAACTACTGCCTTGATTTTCATTCGAAGAGACACCATAGTTTATGAAAAGTATTTCAATGGATTTTCAAGAGATTCCTATTTTCATTCTCAATCAGTCGCTAAATCATTTATTTCTTTTCTGATTGGAGCCGCTATTGATGATGGTCTAATCAAAAGGGTTGATGAACCAATAACGCAATATGTCCCAGAATTAATCAAACGTGACCCACGATTCGAAAAGATAACTATTAGGAATCTTCTCGAAATGCGTTCAGGTATTAAATACAACACTGATTTTTTACCCCTTATCAACATTCATGCACCATGGAACGATGAAGTAATAGGTTATTACCACCCTAATATAAGAAAGATATTACTCGAAGAACTAGAAGTTGAATCTGAACCTGGTGAAGCATTTGAATACAATAACTATAATACAAGTTACCTAGGTTTAATTATTGAACGTGCAACTGGAAAGACTGTCTCAAAATACTTAGAAGAAAAACTTTGGTCGCAAATTATGGAGTACGATGCTTTGTTTTCGGTTGATAGTAAAGAATCTGGCTTTGAATATATGCCAAGTAGACTTATAGCAAGAGCTATAGATTATGCGCGATTTGGACGTCTCTTTCTAAAAAAGGGAAATTTTAATGGAAATCAAATCATTTCAGAAAATTGGGTAGTAAAATCAACAACTGAGGATAAAACGATTTCTCGTGACCATTACCCAGATTGGTTAGGTAGTGGATGTAAACACACCTACTATTCTTATCAATGGTGGGGAAATACTAATTGTGATTCAACTTTTCAGTTTTTTGCTAATGGAAATCTTGGGCAGAATATTTATATTATCCCTGATAAAGAAACTGTGATTGTTCACTGTGGTAATTCACTACAGTATTATAGTAGTGATTTTGATTTATGGAATGTTGCTTTACAGCTGAATTAGAAATTAAACGATAACAATGAATTAAAATAAATACTGGCTGTAACATTGAGTAATTGTAATAGAGGAAATCAAAATTATATTAGTTCAACTTTTCATAATAAGGTTCATTATATGATGAGTGTCTATCAAGTCTCTCGGAGTTAAACTTATGTTCGATATTTCTAATGAGTTATCTACTACAAAAGCCAGTAAAAACTGGCTTTTTTATTTTATATTTAAATATGGAAAGTATTAAAATTATAATTCAAGTAATAATTGCATTAGGAATATTTAATGTATGGGTAATTAAATTAAATAAGCCTTCTATTTATAGAGGAGGAGACTCAAAAAATATGGAATCCGAGTTTAGAGCATATGGTTTTAAAAGTTTTTTTATGAAGATAATAGGTTTTTCAAAATTATCTTTAGCCTGTCTTCTAGTAGCTGGAATTTGGTTTCCAAATTTAGTTGATGTTTCTGCATTTTTTATGGGATGTCTTATGATTGGAGCAATAGGTGCTCATGTAAAAATAAATGATCCTTTAATTAAATCTCTACCTGCTTTTATAATACTATCCCTCTCGTCGATCCTTATTATATTATAAAAGAGCAAATAGGATTGGATTTTAACCCATAAACATTATTTTTGCAATCTAAATTGGAGTTAAATGGCATTTAATATTGAAATGATTATTGAGATTTATCAAAAGATTCAATCTAAAGTTGATAAAGCCAGAAAAATTAAAGGTGCCCCACTTACTCTAGCAGAAAAAATATTATATTCCCACCTCTGGAATAATGAATTAGAAAAACCATATAAAAGAGGCGTTGATTATGTAGATTTTGCTCCTGACAGAATAGCCTGTCAAGATGCTACTGCCCAAATGGCTTTACTGCAATTCATGCAAGCTGGAAAAAAAAATGTTGCTGTCCCAACAACGGTACACTGTGATCACTTAATCCAAGCCTCAGTAGGAGCTTCAAAAGATCTTCAATCTGCTTTAAATAATAGTAACGAAGTTTTTAATTTTCTTGAATCTGTCTCTGATAAATATGGAATTGGCTTTTGGAAACCTGGAGCAGGAATCATTCATCAGGTAGTTCTGGAAAACTATGCATTTCCTGGTGGTATGATGATTGGTACAGATTCACATACAGTAAATGCTGGTGGACTTGGAATGGTAGCTATCGGAGTTGGAGGTGCTGATGCAGTAGATGTTATGGCAGGAATGCCTTGGGAACTAAAATTCCCAAAACTAATTGGAGTTAAATTAACTGGAAAATGCTCAGGTTGGACTTCTCCTAAAGATGTAATATTAAAAGTAGCTGGAATTTTAACCGTTAAAGGAGGAACAGGAGCTATTATTGAATATTTTGGCCCCGGTGCTAAGTCCATGTCCTGTACTGGAAAAGGAACAATATGTAATATGGGAGCTGAAGTTGGTGCCACTACTTCTACATTTGGATATGATGAATCAATGGAAAGATATCTAAGATCTACTGGAAGAAGTGATATTGCAGATGCTGCAAATAAAGTGAAGGATTATTTAACTGCTGATCCAGAAGTATATAGTGAACCTGAAAAATATTTTGATGAGGTAATTGAAATTAATCTTTCTGAGTTAATGCCTCATATAAATGGTCCGTTTTCTCCTGACATTGCAACTCCCGTACATGAAATGGGAGAAAAAGCCAAAAAAAATGAATGGCCATTAAAAGTTGAATGGGGTCTTATAGGTTCTTGTACAAACTCTTCTTATGAAGATTTATCTAGAGCTGCTTCAATAGCCCAACAGGCTATTGACAAAGGCCTTGAGACTAAATCTGAATTAGGAATTAATCCTGGCTCTGAACAGGTAAGATTCACTGCAGACAGAGATGGATTCTTGGATATATTTGAAAATTTAAATGCGAAAATATTTACAAATGCTTGTGGACCTTGTATTGGGCAGTGGGCTAGAAAAGATGCAGACCAACAAGAAAAGAATACGATAGTTCATTCTTTTAATAGGAATTTTGCTAAAAGAAACGATGGAAATCCAAATACACATGCCTTTGTAGCCTCACCAGAGATGGTTGCTGCTATCGCAATTTCTGGAAGATTAGATTTTAATCCTATAACTGATTCATTAATTAATTCAAAAGGCGAAAAAGTTAAATTGGAGGAACCTACCGGATGGGAACTTCCTCCAAAAGGTTTTGAGGTTGAAGATGCAGGTTATTTAGCACCTTCAAAAGATGCATCAAATATTGAAGTTAAAGTAAGTAAAACATCTGAAAGGTTACAACTTTTAGAACCATTTAGTCCCTGGGATGGTAAAAACATTTTAGACGCCAGATTATTAATAAAAGCTTTAGGAAAGTGCACTACAGATCATATTTCAATGGCTGGACCTTGGTTAAGATATAGAGGTCATCTTGACAATATCTCAAATAACTGTTTAATTGGAGCTGTAAATGCCTTTAATGATAAAACAAATTTTGTAAAAAATCAACTAAATGGAGAATATGAGGGAGTTCCTGATGTTCAAAGAATATATAAAAAGAATGGTATTGATACTGTAGTTGTTGGTGATCATAATTATGGAGAAGGTTCTTCAAGAGAACATGCAGCCATGGAGCCTAGACATTTGGGAGTAAAAGTAGTTTTAGTTAAATCATTTGCTAGAATTCATGAAACTAACCTTAAAAAACAAGGTATGTTAGGTATTACTTTTAATAATGAAGCTGATTATGATTTAATTCAAGAAGATGACCTTTTTGACTTTATTGATCTAGAAAAGTTTAGTCCTGGAAAGCAACTTACTATTAAAATCAAACATAAAGATGGTTCTGAAGATATTCTTTTAGCAAACCATACTTATAATGATCAACAAATAGAATGGTATAAGGAGGGGTCCGCTCTAAACCTTATCAAAAAACAAAACAAAAAGTAATTTACTCTGGAGCAATTTCAAAAACTAACCCATCAAGTTCCTTATTAATCTCAATCTGACAACTAAGTCTAGAATTATCTTTTACAAAAAAAGCTTCAGATAACATTGCCCTTTCATCATCACTTATTTCTTTTATTGAATTTTCAGAATGAATATATATTTGGCATGAAGCACACATTGTCATACCACCACAAATACCTTGTATAGGGAATTCATAACTTTTACAAAGCTCCATTAAATTCATATTTACATCAGCTGGAGCTTTTAATAAATGTCTTTTACCGTCTCTATCTATAAGAGTAATTGTTATCTCTTTCAAAAATAAATTTTTGCAAATATAAAAAAAAGGGGAATTGACCCCTTAATTTAAAATTTATTCTGTTTTAAATGAATAAATAAGAGAGTAACTACTATGGGTTCCGTCTGATGTTTTCACTCTCCAATAATAAGTTTTACCTGCATCTAATGCAACAGCTAATGTTTTGGCTGTTAGATTAGTCTGTGCTGAGGGTGGTGTTTGTTTGCCATCCGTTTCATCTACATAAAGAGTGTAGGTAAGTGTATCTCCAGTATCTGGATCACTACCATCCCAAGTAAAAGTTACTTTCCCATCTCCATCTCTAGAAGCAGTAGATCCTGATCTAGGAGACTTTAAATCAGCTGGGAAGGGAGCGTAATTAGTAATTCCTGTACCTGCTAAATAAAACTTCCAAGTATCACTAGCAGTAGAAGTAGTAGAAGAAGTGCTTTTAGAGGTGATATTCCAAGAATAAGGAACTCCCTTATCTAGTGTTACTTTGGTAGTAGTGGTAGTTAGGCCTGTTTTATTTGTAATGGTACTTGTGTTTAAATTAGTAATCTTCAGATCATAGGTGTTTGTGTTTGCCGATGCAGTCCAAGTAAATGTTACTTCACTTTGGGTGTCAGACACACTTGTTCCTGTTTCACAAGTCTTATTATTAGCAGGAGCTGTTAAAGTAGCTTTGCCTGGAGGATTGGGAGTTCCACCTCCGCCTCCGCCGCCGCCACCGCCGCCGGAGTCATCTCCTCCTCCTCCTCCACAGCTTACTAGCAGGGTTAGGGTAAAAAGGAAGCTAAAAAACTTTAATGCGCCTTTCATCTCTTAACAATTTTAAATGTTTTTCTTAC
>CAYSTA010000014.1:0-34507 GCA_964433845.1 uncultured Flavobacteriaceae bacterium | reverse complement strand
AAGAAAGATGATAAGAAAGGTGACAAGAAGAATGACAAAAAACAAAACAAACCTCAACCAAATAAAATTTCACCTGAACAATTAAAGAATCTTTTAAAAGCGATGAATAATGAAGAGAAAAAGGTTCAAGAAAAGGTTAATAAAAATAAAGTGAAAGGCGTCCCAGTAAAAAACAAAAAGGATTGGTAAAATAATGAGAATTAAGATTGCTTTTATAGTACTATTTGCTTATTGCGTAAATGTTTTTTCGCAAGATAAAGAGATTAGCTTTACAACAGAGCTTAGCAAAAAAACTTTAGGGATTAATGAAAACTTAAGAGTTGATTTTAAAATGAATCAGGATGGAGACAACTTTATTGCCCCCAGCTTTGAAGGATTTAGAGTTGTTGGAGGTCCCAATCAATCTGTCAGTAATATGTGGGTAAATGGCAAAAGAACATTTTCTAAAATATATTCATATTATTTATCCCCATTAAAAACGGGGACTTTGTCAATTGGCCAGGCAACAATTGAGATTGAGAAAAAGATTTATAAAACAATTCCAATTAAAGTTAAAGTATCGGAGTCAGTAAGTATAAAAAAAGACCCAAATGACGCCTCCTATGTAGTGAATGAAAATTTACACCTGGTAGCAGAAGTCTCAAATAATAAGCCGTATTTAAATCAAGGGTTTTCGGTAGTCTATAAACTATATTTTAGTCCACAAATTAATGTAACTAATGTGGGAGAAATTGATAGTCCAGAGTACAATGATTTTTGGTCTAATAATATAAAAATTCCTAGACTTCAGATTGAAAGAGGAAATTATAAAGGTGAAAACTACAACTATGTTATATGGAAAAAAATGGTTTTATATCCACAAAAATCTGGGATTTTAAACATTCTCCCCCTTACCTTAGATGTTTCTGTTGATGTTCCAACAAATAAAAGAGATTTTTTTGGCAACAGAATATATACTCAAGTCCCTAAGACTGTTACCGCCGGTAATAGAAAGATTAATGTTTTGGATTTACCAGAAAACGCTCCTGAAAATTTTAATGGAGCGGTTGGAGATTTTAATATTGAACTTAGTACTACTAAAAAAGAATTAAATGCTTCAGAGTCTTTACAAGCAACACTAAAAGTTAGTGGCTCAGGAAATTTAAAATTATTCTCAATTCCTAGTTTGGTAACACCTAATTCTATTGAAAAATATGACCCAGAGTATAAGGAAAATGTTAAAACAAATATTAAGGGTATGTTTGGGGATATTTCTGACACTTATACATTGGTTCCACAGTTTAAAGGAAAGTACCCTGTTTCTCCAGTTGAATTTGTATTTTTTGATCCAAACACTAGGCAATATAAATCTGTATTTTCAAATGAAATAATTATAGATGTTTTAGAGGGTCCTTCCTCTTTTTCTTCAGAAAATTCAAAACAAATTCTATCAAATAACACTATAAATAATATTTCTTTAGCGAAAAGTCAATTTAAATTTATTAAAACTAAACCAAATCTAATTTCATTAGAACCGTATACTTTTATTTACTCTCCTCTATTTTATTTGTTAATTATTCTCCCTTTTATAATGATACTAGTAGTTGTTAGTTTTTTTAAGTTTAAAAAAAGCTCAGACTTGGATATAAAAGGCTATAAATCTAGAAGAGCCAATAAATTAGCAAAAAAATATTTGTCAGAAGCAAAAAGAAGTTTACAAAAAAAGGATATCTTTTATGTTGCTTTAGAGAAGGCATTGCATAATTTTTTAAAATCAAAACTTTCAATTGAGACCTCTGATTATAGTAAAGAAAAAATTAAAAATTTATTATTAAATAAAAACATTCAAAATGAATCTGTTGATTTATTTATAATGTTAATTGAAAACTGTGAATATGCTAGATATACCCCGGCATCAAATGTTGGCATGAATAATGATTATGAAAATGCTGTAAATGTAATAGCAGAAATAGACAAACAAATATAATAATGAAAAAAATTATATTATTAATTTATTTAATTTCTTCAGGCTTGCTTTTCTCGCAACATGAAAATGAAGAAAATTTTAATAAAGGAGTAGACTTATATAATAGCGGTAATTATAATGAGGCAATTATTAAGTTTACAGAAATAATTGAAAAAGGAGAACATTCTGAAAACCTATATTTCAATTTAGGAAATGCTTATTATAAAGTTAATGATATTGCAAATAGTATACTTTATTATGAAAAAGCATTAAAATTAAATCCAAGAAATAAAGACGTATTGAATAATTTAGCTTTTTCTCAAAACATGTTGATTGATAAGATTGAAAAGCTGCCTACAAATCAAGTCTCAGAATTTCTAAATTCTATTTCTCAAACCTTAAATGTAAACCAATGGCTTACTTTAGGGTTTATATTATTGTATCTTTTTTTAATCATATTTATATTGTATTTTTTTAGCTCTAAAAGTGTTTTAAAAAGAAATTATTTTACAGCTTTTTCTGTATTATTATCTCTTTCCTTAATTTTTATTTTTGTTGGGCTAAATAAATTTGAAAAACAAAAATCTTATTTAGAAGCTATAATCTTTGAAAATAAAATTGATTTTAGAACAGAGCCAAATTATAGAAGCGAGGTTCTTTTTAATTTACATGAAGGGACAAAAGTTGTTATAATAGAAGAATTGAACGATTGGGCTTTAGTTGAGATTGATGATGGAAACAAAGGATGGATAGAGCTTCAATCAATTAAAAAAATTGATTGAGTCTTTATTAGAATCAAAAGCATCTAATAAATGATTGCCAAGCTCTATAATTTGATTATAAAAAAAGGAAGATTCAGTAAACGAATCATCAACTAATAAAAGTGTAGAGTTAATATTTTTAAAAAAAACAAAACAAATAGAAAGTATTAAGGTAAATTTAATTACGCCAAAAAAGCCCCCTAGAATCTTATTTAGAAACCCTAAAAATACCATTTTAAGAATTTTAGTTGCAGCCTTCCCAATAAGTGAAATAAGTACTATTATTAGAAAAAAAGTAAAAGCAAATGACGCTATTTTTAAATAATTTTCATCTATATTTTCAATTATTTTAGGGAATCTGACAGAAAAAAAGGTAAAGGTAAAATCAGAAAATTTAATAGAGCCATAAACACCTAATAATAGAGCAATTATTGAAGAAAGCTCCATTATTAACCCTTTTAAATATCCTCGACTAAATCCAAAAACAAGTGTACAGGTAATAAAAATATCTAAGTAATTCAAATTTTTTTTACAAATATAAGTATATTGTTTTCTTAGTAAATCAGTTTTATGTTAGTCGATCAAAAAAGAATAAAAAGACAATGGGATGAAATAGTAGTTTTTTTAAGCAACAAATTTAATGATGGTCAAACTTTAGAAATGGAAGGGATAATTTATTTAATTGGAATTCAAGAATTAGGAAAGACGGAAGCTACATTTAAAAAAGATCAAAAAATTGATCTTATGCATATTGCGATATGTAGACTTTTAGAGCCATTTGGCTACTACCAATTTGAGTATATTGATAAGGACGGATGGCCACACTATAAGAACTTAACCAAGCTCCCAAATTTAAAATCTGGTGAACAAACTATTCTAATGAAGGAAGCCATAATAAATTATTTTATAAAAAAACAATTAATACAATAGTTAAAACCTTATTTTTGAATTATAATTATTATTGATGATTTCTGAAATTCAAAAAAAAATTAAAGAGGCTTCTTCTTTTAAATCTAAAGACCCTAAGGAAATTGAAAAGTTTAGGCTTAAGTTTTTAGGCAAGAAAGGCCATATAAGTTATTTCTTTTCTGAATTTAAAAAAGTTAAGGAGTCTGATAAAAAAGCTTACGGTTTAGCAATAAATGAGTTAAAAAAAAAGACGCTAGCAAAATTGGAGGAGTTTAAGAATAAAGGAACTTCAAAGAGCAAAACTAATTCAAAATTTGAGGATTTAACTAGACCAGTTTCCACACTTGAAATAGGGTCTAGACATCCTATATCAATAATTAGAAATAAAATAATTGACATTTTTTATAAAATTGGATTTAATATTTCTGAGGGGCCAGAAATAGAAGATGACTGGCATAATTTTACTGCATTAAATTTGCCAGAGCATCATCCAGCTAGAGACATGCAGGATACTTTTTTTATAGAAAAGGACCCTGATCTTTTATTAAGAACGCATACTTCATCTGTTCAGATTCGCCATATGGAGAATAATAAGCCTCCTATTAGGACAATTTCTCCTGGAAGAGTTTATAGAAATGAGGATATTTCAGCGAGGTCTAATTGTTTTTTTCATCAAATAGAAGGCTTATATATTGATAAAAAAGTTTCTTTTTCTGATTTAAAACAAACGCTTATTTTTTTTACTAAGGAACTTTTTGGAAAATCTAAAATAAGATTAAGGCCTTCTTATTTCCCTTTTACTGAACCGAGCGCTGAGCTGGACATATACTGGGGATTAAATACAGAAACGGATTATAGAATTACTAAAGGAACGGGGTGGTTAGAAATTATGGGCTGCGGAATGGTTGATCCAAATGTTTTAGAAAACTGTAAAATTGACTCTAATGAATTTTCAGGATATGCATTTGGAATGGGAATAGAAAGAATAACAATGTTGTTATATCAAATAGAAGATATTAGAATTCTTTATGAGAATGATACTAGATTCTTAAGTCAGTTTAAACATTCAATTTAGTTTATCAGAAAGTAATTTAATGCATTTTCTAGCGCTCATTTTCTTATATAAAATATTATAAGCAGTATTTATTATATTAAAAGTTATTTTATTTTCAATTCCAATTTCATAAGCACATTTTGCTGCATAATAGCCTTCAGAAATCATAGACATCTCTGCAATAGCAGATTTTAATGAATATCCTTTGCCTATCATATTTCCTAAAGTTCTATTTCTGCTAAATGTTGAATATGATGTTACAAGTAAATCCCCTAAATACTCTGAATCATTTATATCTCTTTTTACTTTATATATAGTTTTTATAAAATCATTCATTTCTCTAACAGAATTGCTTATCAACACGCTTTGAAAATTATCTCCATAACCTAAACCATGTGCAATGCCAGCAACCAATGCATATACATTTTTTAGCATGGCGGAATATTCAACGCCCATACTATCTTTAGATAATTTTGCCTTAATAAAAGAGTTCTCTAGAGATTTTCTCATTGATTCTCCTAGGTCTTGATTTTTACATGCTACAGTTAGATAAGATAGTTTTTCAAGAGCGACTTCTTCAGCATGACATGGACCAGTAATAATCCCAATTTTTGATAACGGAATGTTATAAATTTTATTAAGATGTTCACTAACTATTAAGTGTGATTTTGGAACTACCCCTTTTAGGGCAGAGAAAATAGGCTTATTATTAATTAAAGTTTTAATTTTTTGTAATTCTGCGTCTAAAAATGGTGATGGGATAGCTAAGATTATAACAGTTGAATTTCTTACAACTTCTTCAATAGAAGAGCTAAGGTTAATTTTTTTAGTATTAAGAAATACAGATCTTAAATAATTAGGGTTTTTATGAAAATTTTGAATATGTTCAACATTTTTGGGATTTCTTACATACCAATTTATAGATTTATTGTTTTCAGATAAAATTTTAACAAGAGCTGTCCCCCAGCTACCTCCACCTAATATACCATACGATTTTTTCATAAAAAGATTAACAAAATTTTGGGATTTAAAAATAGAACAATAATTTAATTTTATAGCAAATAAACTTTCATAAATAGTTTTGGTTTTATTATACACCCTCTTTATTGAGGGTGTTTTTAATTAATCCAAAAATTTTTTCCAATTAGGATCATTAATCCTAAAAAATAAAATCCTAAGACCCTTATAAATTTTTTCAAACTAATGCTTGATTTTTTATGTAATGACCACCCTATTGTTAGAATTAGAACAATTATTAGGTTTAATAAATGAGGTGATATATAAAAAAGAAAATTATTCTGATCAATCATCAATTTATTATCAGAATACCAAAACAATAATAGAGCATTAGACAAAAAAATGAATAAACCGATAATTAAAAAAATATAATTAAATATTAAAGTGAATAATGTAATTCGAAGATCAAGCTTGTGAAATCTTTTTTTAGAAATAACACCAAATAAGGAATTTATAACAGCGACAATAGTACTAACAATAACTATGAATTCCCAATAAAAGTATAATTTAAAAAAACCAGAAAAGAATAATTTAATATCCATGTTTTATGTAAGAATTTCAAATATACTTACTTTACAGCATACACTATTAATAGTCGCTAGCTTTTAATAATTCTTTGGTATAAGGCATAACTGGAGACTGAAATACTTGGTCAGTTTCTCCATTTTCTTCAATTGTTCCTTTATTAAGAATAATTACTCTATCAGACATATATCTAATTACAGATAGATCATGAGAAATAAATAAAAAAGTAAATGAAAACTTATCCTTAATAGAGTTAAGCAAGTTTAACACTTGTGCCTGAACTGATACGTCTAAGGCAGAGACAGATTCATCACAAATAATAATTTTAGGGTTTAATGCTAGAGCTCTTGCTATGACTATTCTTTGTCTTTGCCCCCCTGAAAACTGACTAGGATATTTTAAAAAATCATTTTTTTGTAGCCCTACATTTTCTAAAAGCTCATGGACTTTATAAAATCTCTCATCCTTATTATAAAGATTGTGGGCTATCATTGGCTCCATTATTGAAAATCCAATACTGTTTTGAGAGTTTAGTGAAGAAAAAGGATCCTGAAAAATGAGTTGAATATTTTTTCTATATTCTTTCTGGTCATATTTTTTGATATCAATGTTATTAAAGAATATTCTTCCTTTTTGAAAATTATTTAGATTGAGAATTGATTTTGCAATAGTTGATTTGCCAGAACCTGACTCTCCAATTAGGCCCAATGTTTCTCCTTGATATAAATTAAAATTGATATTGTTTAAAATCAATTTTTTTCCATATGAAAAATATAAATTTTTAATTTTCAGGAGAGGCTCTGATCGATATATCTTC
The DNA here is from genome assembly GCA_964433845.1 of uncultured Flavobacteriaceae bacterium. Taxonomy (GTDB): domain Bacteria; phylum Bacteroidota; class Bacteroidia; order Flavobacteriales; family Flavobacteriaceae; genus MAG-121220-bin8. Next base: position 27,479 of record CAYSTA010000014.1, on the reverse strand, counting down.
TTATGTTTTTCTTCTCTTTCTCTTTTTGATATTAAAGGGAGTTTTTTTAGGTTATTGTTAGAAGCAGGCAGTCTTTTTGGTCTTCCTATTTTTGGAGGGCGTGCATTTAAAAGGATTTGAGTGTAAATGTTCTTAGGAGATTTAAAAAGAGATTTAGCATCTCCAAACTCAATAATAGATCCTTTTTTTAGAACAATGATATTATTAGCAATTTTAGAAACTAAATTGAGATCATGAGAAACAAAAATTATTCCCATTTTTGTTTTATTTTGAATTTCTTTAAGAAGAAAAAGAATTTCTTTTTTCACTATCCCATCAAGTGAAGTGGTTGGCTCATCTGCTATTAGTATTTTAGGATTACATGCAATTGCTATTGCGATCATGACTCTTTGTTGTTGACCTCCACTAAGTTCATGGGGATATTTATTATAAACAGTTTTAGAGCCGATTAATTGTACCATTTGAAATAAATCTAAAACGCGTTTTTTTGCTTTTATATTGTCTAATAATTGATGTTTTAGAATGATTTCTAATACTTGCCTGCCACATTTCATGCTAGGATTTAAACAGCTCATAGGTTCTTGAAAAATTATGGAAATTTCAGACCCTCTTATTTTTTCAAAACCTTTATTATTTAAAGAATCGATTCTTTTACCATTAAAAAAAATATGACCACTTTTTTTAATTTTTTTTGAATTGAGTAGATTAATAATTGAAAAGGCAGTTAGTGATTTCCCACTTCCAGACTCTCCAACAAAGCCTAATATTTCATTTTTTTTTAATTTAAATGAAATGTTTTTTAAAATAGAGATTCCTGAAATAGAAAGATTAAGATTTTTAACTACTAATAAATTAGGGTTTTTCAAAATTAAACGTTTAGCATTTTAAAAGCTTCCTGGATGTAATCAAGAAAATCTTTACTAAATGTGTCGTTTTCAGATTTTTTGTCATGACTTTGACCAAGACGAACAATAATTATATTATCTTTTGGAAAAACTATAACATATTGGCCTAAGTGTCCTCTCATGCTAAAGAATTTTTTTTTCTCAAATTCTCCTAACCAAAAGCCATAGCCATATTCTGGGCTAGAATCAAATCGATTTGTTGTAGATTTTTTTATAAAAGTAGAATCCAATAAGTTTTGACCATTCCAATAGCCATTATCTTTATATAGTTTGCCAAATCTGGCAAAATCTCTTGCATTTGAATTAAAACAACAGTAAGCCTTTTCATTATTGGTTTTGATATTATCAATTTGCCATAAAGCATTATTTTCAGCACCCATTGGATTCCAAAACCAATTATAAACTAACTCAGATATTTTTTGTTGAGTTGCCTTTTCGATAGCCATTGCTAATAGCTGAGTGTCGGAGCTTAAGTATTCAAAAGACTTACCAGGCTCTTTAATTATTGGCCTGGAAAGGATAAGTTCATTTAAGTTGCTTCCAACATATGCCCGTGCAGTAACCCCAAAAATATTAGTATAGTTTTCAGTCCACTTCATCCCCGAAGACATACTAGACAAATCACCAATAGTAAGTTTAGAAGCATAACCTTCATTATAACCTTTAATAAATGAGCTAACTTTATCATCTAAACTATTAAAGTAGCCCTCTTGAATAGCTCTACCCATTATAGCAGACACTATACTTTTTGACATAGAAAAAGAATTGCTATATGAACTTTTGCTATAGCCATTATAATATTTCTCATGCCAGATAGAGTCATTTTTAATTATTAAAAAAGCAACAGTCCCAAATTTTTTATGAATAGACATCAAATTAGTTGTTAATGAAGTTTTATTATAGTTTTTATGGATTGGCCAAGCTTGAGGATTTTTGCTTTTGGGAATTTCTATATTATCAAAATATTGGTAATCTGTAATATCTGCTTCAGTTCTTTGGATTTTATAAAGCGTTTTTGCAAGTTCTGTCAAATAGAATAATTCAGAGCTGAATTGAAAACTAAAAAACAATAATAAAAGAGCTATAATTGCTCCAATCTTTTTTTTCATTGATAGCTAATTTATCAAAAATTTAGAGATTAATTTTTTCCCTAGTTACTCATTATATAATATTTTAAAATATTGCAAGAATAGAGAATGAAAATAATTATTTTAAAAAATGGCAAAAAAATGAAGAATAATAGCTAAAATTGTAAAAAAATGGATGTTTTTATTGAATTTTATGTAAAAAATGTCCATTTTATAAATTAATTAAATAGATCAAATTTTACCTATTATTAAAAAATAAAATGTTAATAACAGATATAGACTATAATATCTTTATTTTGTTTTACATTAGTTATTATATGCCATATAAAATTTTATACTTTAATATATAAGATCAATGTTTAAAAAATTTTCTTTTAAAAGTCAAATGTCTATAAGGTTTAGAATTTTTATTGCTATGACCTCCCTTTTAATAATTGCTTTTGCTGCTATTGCAATAGTCACCATTCCTCAATTTAAACAACAATCTAATAAATACCACGAACAACGTTTAGAACGTAAAAACACCCAATTACTTCGAAGTATTTCATATATTTTTCAGGATCGCAGGAATGATGCATATAGTCTTAAATTAGATTCTATTTTTAATGATAAAATTTTTGAAATTGCTGATGTTCAAAATGTTGATTTTAGTATTTATAACTTAGATGGGATTCTTTTAAATACAACTTTAATTGATTCAGTAAAAACGGTTCTTAATGCATCTATTATTCGCGAATTAAATGACTCTAATGGTTTAAGTATAATTAAAAAAAATACACTTAACAATGTTCAATATAGATCTTCGTATTCACTTGTTTTAGATAATCAATCTAATCCGATTTGGATTTTAAACCTACCTTATTATGACGATGACTCTTTAAATACTTATGAATTAGACTCTTTTATTATTGTTTTAGCTGAAGTATATTTATTTCTATTAATTATTGCTATTATTTTTTCTTACTTAATTTCAGTTTATATCACTAAATCCCTTTCTGAAATTGGAAAAAAAATTACGAAAACTAGACTAGACAAAACAAATAAAAAAATTCAAATTAAGGCTAGAAGCAAGGAAGTAAATATTTTGGTTGAGTCTTATAATAAAATGACAGAAAAGCTAAATCAAAGCGTTGAAGAACTCTCCAAATCAAATAAGGAACAAGCCTGGAGAGAAATGGCTAAACAAGTTGCACATGAAATAAAAAATCCATTAACCCCAATGAGGTTAACCGTCCAAAGTTTTCAAAAGAATTTTGATGTAAATGACTTATATATTGATAAAAAATTAGATGAATTTATTAAGACTTTAATTCAACAAATTGATACAATGAGCAGTATTGCTTCTGCTTTTTCTAATTTTGCGGAAATGCCTGCTCAAGAAGGAGGGAAAATAAATATCATTGAAATTACTAGACTTGCTTTAAAAATATTTAAGAAGAAACATATAACTTTTAATTCTGAACATAAAGACCTTCAAGTCAGTATTGATAGAACCCAGATGATTAGAATTATTACAAATTTAGTAAAGAATGCTATTGAAGCTTGTGATAAAGTTCTTGACCCTCTAATTGAAGTAATTATCGAGTTTAAAAATAAAAATGTATTAGTTTACATTAAGGACAATGGAGTTGGAATTGCAGATGATGTGCAAGACAAAATATTTGAACCGAAATTTACGACAAAGACTAGTGGAATGGGGCTGGGGCTAGGAATGGTAAAAAACCTTGTAAATTCTTATGGAGGAAAAATTTCATTTAAATCTAAGATAGGCCAAGGAACAATTTTCAAAATTATGTTTCCTGTTTTTTCAAAATAATCTTTTAGATTAAATTTTAACAATATTCATTATATGCTTGTTTGAGATTTTCACTTATTAATTCTGAAGATCTACCTTCAATATGATGTCTTTCCAACATATGAACAAGTTCACCTTTTTTAAAAAGAGCAATACATGGTGAAGAATGAGGAAATGGAATCATAAGTGAGCGAGCGGCGTCTGTAGCTTCTTTGTCTACGCCTGCAAAAACAGTTAATAAATTATTAGGGATTTTATCATTAATTAATGATTGAAGGACTCCAGGTCTTGCATTTGCTGCTGCACATCCACATACAGAGTTAACTATTAGGATAGCTGTTTCGCTACTAGTAATATTTTTTTTTACTTCTTCCGCTGTAATTAAATCTTTAAACCCAAAGGAAGTAAGTTCTTCTTTCATTGGTTTTACAATTTCTAATGGATACATAAAATATTTATTAGTGTACAAAGATAATAAAGATCTAAATAAATTATTGACGTTAAAATCCCCTTTATTAAATTTGCAAAATAATTTTAGTTATGTCTAGATGGATACTAGCTCTTTTGGGCTATACATTTTGGAGATTTCCAGGGGCTCTATTGGGATATATCCTTGGTCAATTAATAGAAAATAATAATTTCAACAAAAATAGTTTTAACAGAATCTCATCTCGTGATTTTGAGCTAAACTTATTGGCACTAGCATCTTTACTTATAAAAGCAGATGGGAAGGTTTCTAAACAAGAATTGGATTATGTTAGAAATTATTTTGTTTCTGCATATGGAAAAGACAGGGCAAATGCAACATTTAAGATTTTTAATGACAATCTTAATAAAAAAAGAATTTCTACTGAAAAAATTTTTAATCTATTTAATACTGTTTTAAATTATGGAAGTAGGCTGCAGGTTATACATTTTTTATTTGGAATTGCTAAAGCAGATGGTAATGTTTCATCGCCAGAATTAAAAAAACTTTTAGAATTTTCAAACCTTTTAAAAATTTCTAATGCAGATTTTCAAAGCATTAAGGCGATGTTTTTTGATCAAGTAGGGGGAGCATATAAGATATTGGAAATCGATAAGTCCGATTCAGATCAGAAGGTGAAAAGCGCATATCGAGAATTAGCAAAAAAACATCATCCAGACAAAGTGCAGCATTTAGGAGAAGCTTATGTGAAAGCCGCCCAAGATAAATTTCAAAAGATTCAGAAAGCATATGAAAGAATTAAGGCAGAGCGTGGCTTTTAAATTCAGTTTTAGTAAATTTAATTTTCAAAAATTTCAACCATGTACGATTTGCTTTTTTATTTTGAATTAGGATTATTTCATGTTTTAGACTGGGAAGCTTATGATCATTTGCTTTTTTTAATAGCCTTAACTATTCCATTTTCTTTTAAGCAATTTAAAACAGTTTTTTGGATTGTTACTTTTTTTACTTTGGGACATACATTTTCATTAATTTTTTCAGCTTATCAAATATACAGTCCACCAGAAAAAATTATTGAAATATTAATTCCTGTCACTATTGTAATGACAGGAATTAATAATATATTAAAAAGTGACCAAATGAATTTTTATAAAATTTCTGGATTTATAATTTCACTATTTTTCGGATTAATTCATGGATTTGGGTTTGGGAATTATTTTAATCAAATATCCTTTCCCGTGGAATCAAAAATAAAGCCTTTGATTGGTTTCGCTTTGGGAGTTGAATTTTCTCAACTAATAATAGTTTTAGCGATTTTGCTTATTAATTTACTTGTTGTTAAATTGCTCAATTATAAATTATCATCATATATAAGGATTGGATCTGCAATTATTATAGGCTTTGGACTAAATATGATTTTAAATATGATATAGATTATGACTGAAATAAAGCAAAAAAGATATGACATTGCTTATTTGAAAATGGCTTTAGAATGGGCAAAATTATCCTATTGTAAAAGAAGACAGGTTGGCGCTTTAATAGTTAAAAACAGAATGATTATTTCTGATGGATTTAATGGCACCCCAACAGGATTTGATAATATATGTGAAGATGACAATAATTTTACCAAATGGTATGTATTGCATGCAGAAGCAAATGCAATTATGAAAGTTTCTGCTTCTACTCAGTCTAGCGAGGGCGCTACATTATACATAACTTTATCTCCATGTAAGCAATGCAGTAAACTTATTTTTCAATCAGGAATAAAAAGGCTTGTATATCACAAGGAGTATAAAGATAATTCAGGAATTGAATTTTTAAAAAAGGCGGGATTAATAATTACCCACATTGAAAAATTTTAGTCTTTATCATTTAATTTATTCTTTATTTTATTAGAATCAATTAATATTAATAAAAGGACAATTGCTATTAAGCATGCTAACACTCCAATTAATGCTATTTTGCCATTTTCACTATTGAAATTTTCAAAATCAAGATTATAAATGTTTATCCCTAATAAAATAAAAGCAATAGCTATAAAAAAATAATTTCTCATTATTAAATAAATAGTCCTTGAATGTTAGTGGTAAATAATTTAACAGCAATAGCTAGTAAAACAACTCCAAATACTTTTCTAATAATTTGAATTCCGTTTTGCCCTAACATCTTTTCTATATTCTTAGATGATTTTAAAACTAAAAAAATAAATATTACATTAAGTATAATGGCTACTATAATATTTTCGGTTGAATATTCAGATTTGATAGAAAGTAAAGTTGTTAAACTCCCTGGACCAGCAATTAATGGGAAAGCTAATGGAAATACTGATGCAGTTAGATGAGTGTTTTCGTCGTCTTTATAAATTGACACTCCCAAAATCATTTCAAGAGCAATAAAAAAAAGAACAAATGAACCAGCAACAGCAAATGAATTTACATCAATGCCAATCAAAGACAATATGTTTTCTCCAATAAATAAGAAGCAAATCATTATTATCCCAGCAATGAAAGAAGCTTTTCCGCTTTGAATGCGACCAACTTTTTTTCTTAAATCAATAATAATAGGCACATTTCCTACTATATCAATTACAGCAAATAAAATCATAAAGGCAGCAAAAATTTCTTTAAAATTTAAATCCATATTTTTATTTTTATTGGATTGCAAATATAATTTATATTAATAGAATATGAATTATTATTTATTACTTTCATTCTATGTTTAGAATTGGGAACACTTTGATTTCTGAAGAGATAATTGAAAATTATTTTCATTGTAATTTATCTCGCTGTAAGGGTGCGTGTTGTGTTGAAGGCAATGGGGGTGCGCCTCTTGAAAAAAATGAAGCAGAATTATTGGATAAAAACTTTGCAAAAATATCTCCCTATATTTCTTACAATGCAAAAAAAATTATTCAAAAAAAAGGAAAATATGTTTATGATAAAGATGGTGGTTTGGAGACTCCACTTATGAATGGGAAAGAATGTGTTTATGTAAGTTATAGCCCAAATGGATTATTAGAATGTGGTATAGAAAAAGCATTTGAAAACGGAAAAATAAATTTTAAAAAACCTATTTCTTGTCACCTTTATCCAGTTAGAGTAAAAAAATATTCAAGCTTTACTGCTTTAAATTATCACTATTGGAATATTTGTTCAGAAGCTTGTGAATTAGGAAGAGAGGTAAATAAACCAATCTATAAGTTTGTTAAGGATGCTTTGATTAGAAGATTTGGAAAATCATGGTACTTAGAACTTGAAAAAGTTTCTAGGGAATTAAAAAAAGAGCCAGCAAAAAAAGTTGTTTAGATTCATACAAAAAAGAATGAGATATAAATTATTAGTTTTCAGTATCTTATAAAATACAAATTTTTTTTGAAACAAAAATTGTTAAGAACTAATGCTCTTTGTGAATAATTACTGCTTTTTTTTTTGGAAACAATTTAGAATCTTTGTGTAAGAGAATATCCAAAAATAATTACTTAAATTTTTTAAAATTATACTTATATTAATATGCCAGCTCCTGAGCCAATTTTACAAGAAAACAAAAACAGATTTGTTATTTTTCCAATTGAACATCATGATATTTGGGAATGGTATAAGAAATGTGAAGCTAGTTTTTGGACAGCTGAGGAGATTGATTTGAGCGAAGATCTTAATGATTGGAAATCTAAATTGTCTGATGATGAAAGGTATTTCATAAAACATATTTTAGCTTTTTTTGCAGCATCAGATGGAATAGTCAATGAAAATTTAGCAGAAAATTTTGTAAATGAAGTTCAGTATTCCGAAGCTAAATTTTTCTATGGATTTCAAATAATGATGGAAAACATTCATTCTGAAACTTATTCATTGTTAATCGATACATATGTAAAGGATCCAAAAGAAAAAGACAACCTTTTTAATGCTATTGAAACATTTCCGGCTATCAAAAAGAAAGCTGATTGGGCATTAAAATGGATTGAGTCTGATTCCTTTGCTGAGAGATTAATTGCATTTGCTGCTGTAGAAGGAATATTTTTTTCTGGCGCATTTTGTTCTATTTTTTGGCTAAAGAAAAGAGGATTAATGCCGGGATTATCTTTTTCTAATGAACTTATTTCTAGAGATGAAGGTGTTCATTGTGATTTTGCAGTTCATCTACATAATAAACATTTAGTCAATAAAGTGCCTTCAAAAAGAATTAAAGAAATCCTTCTTGATGCCCTTAATATTGAAAGAGAGTTCATAACGGAATCTCTCCCTATTAGCTTAATAGGAATGAATTCTAAACTTATGACTCAATATTTAGAGTTTGTAACCGATAGATTATTGGTTGAGTTGAATTGTGAAAAAGAGTATAACGTAACAAATCCATTTGATTTTATGGATATGATATCCCTTCAAGGTAAAACAAACTTCTTTGAAAAAAGAGTTTCTGAATATCAAAAAGCGGGTGTTTTGAATAATGACACGAAATCTTCAGATTTTAGTATTGATGAGGATTTTTAATATTTCGAGAATAGATTCTCCATTAAAAAAATATTATAGTATTGAATAAAGCTTAACAAATGTTTGTAGTAAAAAGAGACGGCCATAAAGAGCCAATAATGTTTGACAAAATAACCTCTAGGGTTAGGAAGCTTTGCTATAGCTTAAATGCGTTGGTTGATCCTGTGAAAGTTTCTATGCGAGTTATTGAAGGGCTTTATGACGGAGTTACTACTTCAGAATTAGACAATTTAGCAGCAGAAATTGCAGCAACAATGACCACAACTCATCCAGACTATGCAAAATTAGCAGCTAGGATTTCTGTATCAAACTTACATAAAAACACAAAGAAATCTTTTTCTGAAACTATGAAGGATTTATATGGATATATAAATCCTAGAACAGAAAAAAAGGCACCATTATTATCCGATGAAGTTTATAAAATAATAAAAAAGAATGCAGAATTATTAGACTCTACCATCATCTATAATAGAGACTTTAATTATGATTATTTTGGATTTAAAACTTTAGAAAGGTCATACTTATTAAAGCTTAATGGTAAAGTAGCAGAAAGACCACAGCACATGCTAATGAGGGTTTCAATAGGAATTCATATGGATGATTTAGACTCAGCCGTAGAGACTTACAATTTAATGTCTAAAAAATATTTTACTCATGCTACACCAACATTATTTAATTCTGGAACTCCAAAACCTCAGATGTCTTCATGTTTTTTGTTAACAACAAAATCGGACAGCATTGACGGGATTTATGACACACTAAAACAAACAGCCAAAATTTCCCAGTCTGCTGGCGGAATAGGTTTGTCAATTCATGACATCAGAGCTACAGGATCTTATATTGCAGGAACGAATGGAACTTCTAATGGGATTGTCCCAATGCTAAGAGTTTTTAATGATACAGCTCGTTATGTAGATCAAGGAGGAGGGAAAAGAAAAGGTTCTTTTGCAATTTATTTAGAAACATGGCATGCTGATATTTTTGATTTTCTAGAATTAAAAAAGAATCATGGAAAAGAAGAAATGAGAGCTAGAGATTTGTTTTATGCTATGTGGATTTCAGATTTATTTATGAAAAGAGTTGAGGAAGACGATAGCTGGACATTGATGTGTCCAAATGAATGCCCAGGATTGTCTGATTCTCATGGAGAAAAATTTGAAAAGCTTTATACCAAATATGAATCTGAAAATAAAGGAAGAAAATCTATTAGAGCAAGAGAGCTATGGGAAAAGATATTAGAATCTCAAATTGAAACAGGGACACCTTATATGCTTTATAAAGATTCGGCAAATAGAAAATCAAATCAAAAAAATCTTGGCACAATAAAGTCATCAAATCTATGCACAGAAATTTTGGAATACACATCTCCAGACGAAATAGCTGTTTGTAATTTGGCTTCTATAGCATTGCCAATGTTCGTTAAGGACAAAGATTTTGATCATCAAGAATTATTTAGAGTTACTAAACAGGTGACTAAAAATCTAAATAAAGTAATTGACAGAAATTATTATCCTGTTCCGGAAGCTGAAAAATCAAACTTTAGACATAGACCTATTGGTCTAGGCGTCCAAGGATTGGCTGATGCTTTTATAAAATTAAGAATGCCTTTTACTTCTGATGATGCAAAGAAACTAAATCAGGAAATTTTCGAAACAATTTATTTTGCTGCTATGACAGCATCAATGGAAGAATCAAAAAAAGATGGTCCTTATGAAACTTATAAAGGATCTCCTGTTTCTAAGGGAGAATTTCAACATAATATGTGGGGAATAAAAGATGAAGAATTAAGCGGAAGATGGAAATGGGGAGAATTGAAAAAGCAAGTCAAAAAGAACGGTGTTAGAAATTCACTTTTAGTTGCGCCAATGCCTACAGCATCTACATCTCAAATTCTTGGAAACAACGAGTGTTTTGAACCATATACTTCAAATATTTATACAAGAAGAGTTTTAAGCGGTGAGTTTATTATTGTTAATAAACATTTGTTAGAAGATTTAGTTGGCCTTGGTCTTTGGACAGAAGAATTAAAACAATCTTTAATGAAAGCAAATGGTTCCATTCAGCAAATTGATATAATTCCTAATGAGATAAAAGAGCTATATAAAACAGTATGGGAATTAAGTATGAAAGACATTATAGATATGTCTAGACATAGAGGGTACTTCATTGACCAATCTCAATCTTTGAATTTATTTATGGAGGGAGCAACGATGGCGAAATTAACTTCTATGCATTTTTATGCTTGGAAGTCTGGATTAAAAACGGGGATGTATTATTTAAGAACAAAATCTGCTGTCGATGCAATTAAATTTACTCTCGATAATAAAAAGCAAGAAGAGCCTGTTAAACAAAATGTAAGTTCACAAGCTATGGTTTCAGAAAGTATTAAATCAAAATCAGCTCCTGCCTCACCAGTTGAGCCATTATCCCCAGAAGAACTTAAGGAAATGTTGGCTAAATCCAAGGAGAATGAAGATGATGATTGTTTGATGTGTGGATCTTAATTTTAAATAATAAAAAAGGGATTCTATTGAGTCATTTTTTTATTATCCAAAGAGTAAATTATTTTGATGATCGCGGTTTCACTTTAGCATCATATTGTTCGTTATAAAGATCTAAAAGATTTACAATGGCTTTAATTAAGTCTTTAGTTTCTGTTAGAATACTAAAATACAGAGTTGTATTTTTTGGGCTTGACTCTTCATCTTTTGTTCTAGAAATTTGAAGATTAATTTTTTCTTTGACCGAGTCATAGATGCTTTGTTTTGTGTTAAGGATATTATTAATCTCTCCAAAATTATTTTTAGAAAAAGCAAATTTAACTCTATCAAACAGAGTTTCTAATTGCAGGGAAATTTCTTTTAATTCCCTAATTTGATTAAAGGTTAAAGCCTTATGATTATTATTAATATGCTTAAATGTAATTTTAGAAATATACTCTAATGATTGAGCAATATCTTCAAGTGAACCTAATACATTTATATAAAAATTACTTGCACCTTTAATTGTAGAATCATCTAAATTTCTAATAAAATAATACAGATCATTTCTTAAATCGTCAATTTCACCAGAAAGAGATTTTACTGCTTTTTTATTTTTTTTCAGCCCTTTTAAATCTTGGGTTGCTAATCCTGTTATTGATTTTGAAAAAATATTTTTTATTTTTTTAGAAGCCTTGGAAACATTATTTGAACTTTCAATTATCAGTCCTTGAATTGAACGGCTTTCAGCTAAACTCAACGCATCTTCACTTTTAATTAGGTCTGTTTCTTGTTTATGACTCATGTAATTTCTTGCCAGAAGAAGAAGAGCAATGAAAAGTAAAATTGCAATAGCAGTAGGCCCTCCAATATGAATAATACAGGCTATAATTCCACAACCCACAAAAGCACTTAGCGCAGTAAAAAACCATCCTGCAATAACACTAATAACTCCAGCAACTCTGTAAACTGCACTTTCAGTTCCCCAAGCTCTATCGGCAAGAGAAGTACCCATGGCTACCATAAAAGTTACATAGGTTGTTGACAAAGGGAGTTTAAAAGAAGTTGCAATCGATATTAAAATTGCAGCAACCATTAAATTTACAGCAGCTCTGATTTGATCAAAGGCAGGCAATGCTAATTTTTTATTAGAACTAAGTTTTAGGACAGGCTTTTCAAATTGTTTTTCTATTTTTTGATTTATTTTTTCAGGAACAATTTTATCAAAAGCATTAGAAATATTTACAGCAATCCTTACAAGATTTCTTGAAAGAAAATTTGGACTAAATCTTTCTTTTGTTTCTTCTTGATTAGATAAATCAATAGATGTTTTAACAACTGTCTTGGCTCTTGAGGAGAACCATAATGTAATCACCATTACTAATCCTGCAAACAACAATAGAAGAGTAGGTGTAGGAACTTTAGCCGATAAAGCTTCCATTGAAAAAGCCCCTGCTTCTAATCCTGAGGAGACCCAAGCTTCGTAAGATTGCCATGCAGCAATTGGAACCCCAATAAAATTAACCAGATCATTTCCAGCAAAAGCTAATGCTAAAGAAAATGTTCCAATAGCAATTATTAATTTATATATATTAAAATTTAAAACGTATATAAATAGAGCAGAAATTAAAAACAATATTAAAAAAGAAATTATAGTAATAAGAATGACTTCATTTTCCATAAAAGCAGCAATGGTCGACCCGTTTAAAACATCAAAACTTTGTTTTGCATAAGGAGTGCCTTTAATCCCTTTCATCAATATAAAATAGGCTATGGAGGTTAGGGCGATTCCTCCAAATAGAGCTCCAACCCATTTTGCTTTTTCTTCAAATCTAAAAGAAAGAAGAACACGAGATATATATTGTACAACTGCGCCTACTGAAAATGCTACAAATACAGACAGTAATATTCCAAAAATTATTTGAGTAGCTTTTGATACGTTAATATAATTTGCTAATTCTATTAGCTCTCCTTGACTAGCATAGATCTTAATTATAGATACAGCAACAGCTGCCCCCAAAAGTTCAAAAACAATAGATACTGTTGTTGATGTTGGCATCCCTAGTGTATTGAAAAAATCAAGTAAAAGAATATCAGTTATCATTACAGCCATAAATATTATCATGATTTCAGAAAAGAAAAACATTTCAGGATTAAAGATTCCTTTTCTAGCAACTTCCATCATTCCACTAGAAAAAATAGCCCCTACTGCAATTCCAAGACTGGCTACTAACATTATAGTATTATAACTGAGGACTTTTGATCCTATCGCAGAATTTAAAAAGTTAACAGCATCATTGCTTACCCCAACAACTAAGTCCCCAATTGCTAGAAGAGCCAATGCAATTACCATTACTAGATAAATATCCATTTCAGAATTTAATTGACTAGTAAAAAAAGATAATTCAAAAAGATTTGACATAAAATTAAAGTTAAGAAAATTCATTTTTTATATTTTAAATTCAGCATTTAAATAGATTGCGGATTTGTCCTTGATTATGGCGCTCGTATAATTATACATTCTAAAATTTAAATTAAATTTTACTCCCTCAAATGCTTTATATTGTGTTCCAAATATCACCAAACTACCATCATTGCTATAATTCCAAGGCTTTGATTGTCCTGAGAGAATATTTGAACCAATACTATCATAACGAGTATAAATTTCAAAATTATTTTTTAGACTTTGAGTCACAAAAACTGAAAATCCATCTCTACTATGACCATCATCTCCATTTTTATATGTTCTGCCATTTTTAATTTTACCATACTCAACTCCTACTCTAAAATTAGTTTCTTTATATCCTAAGAAAATAGAGCTATTGATTATTGCCTTAGCATTCTTAGAAGGGTGCGAATCGAAGTATATTTTTCCAGTAAGTTTATTAGAGAAATTATAAATAAAACTTGTGCCTATTCTTTGATATCCATCATCGTCTTGTAGAGATTTATATCCCTCACCATTAAATACAAACAAGTTCATTTTAAGTTTTGGATTAATTGTAAACTCAGAATTAAATCCTAGGTCAGCACTTGCTCCAAATTTATTTTCATTTAGAAAACCTTTATATGTATAGCGATAACCCCATAAACTTTCCTGGTCATTAAACTGCTTATTTCCAATTAATCCTAGACTTAGTTTTATTATGGAGTTTAATTTCCAATCAAGTTGAGCAATTTTTACATAGGCTGTATATTCACTTCCGCCGGAATTACTGCCAATATCATAAGTAATTTTAGCAGACATATTCTTACTAAACTCATATTTATAACCTAGATATACCCTTTTAAGTTCAAAAGCACTTGCTTTAGTAACGTTTTCAGTAAAATCGTTATGATAATTCCAAAAGACTTTAAAATGTGGAGATCCGTTGGGTTCAAATTCATCTTGAGAAAAAAGATTATAGCTAAAAAGAATTAAGATTAATGCAAATAAAATATTATTTGTATTCATTCGATTAGTTTAGTCGTAGACAAATATCTATTAAGTTTTCTAAACCAATGTTAAGTTAATGTTATTAATGTTTTCTGCTTTCTATTAATAATGATTTGTTAAATTGCATTCATGAACTGGGAAAAACTACTTTCATTAAAGAGACATGGAGATACTCTAAAAAGATTACGCATAGAACAAGATGAAACTCGAATTGGTTTTGAAGTAGATTACGATAGAATAATTTTTTCATCTTCTTTTAGATCCCTTCAAGATAAAACACAAGTTATACCATTTTCGAAAAAAAGTTTTGTTCATACAAGGCTTACCCATAGTTTAGAAGTTTCAGTTGTAGGAAGAAGTTTGGGAAGAAAAGCTGGAAAAATTATAATTGAAAAGTATCCTTACTTAAAGGAAACGCATGGATTTCAAAGCACAGATTTTGGAGCAATTGTTGCAGCGGCAAGTTTGGCTCATGATATTGGCAACCCCCCATTTGGTCATAGTGGAGAGATGGCAATTGGGGATTATTTTAAAAACGGTGAGGGATCAAATTTTAAATCACAATTAAGCCCTCAGCAATATCAAGATTTATGTGATTTTGAGGGAAATGCAAATGGCTTTAAAATTCTCTGTGAAAATAAGGTTGGAATTCCAGGAGGATTAAGACTTAGCTATGCAACTTTGGGAGCATTTAGTAAATATCCAAAAGGATCAATTCCAAAAAAACCATCTTCACATATTAAGGACAAAAAATTTGGTTTTTTTGAATCACAACATGAGTTTTTTAATGATATTGCTTCAGAATTGGGATTAAATCAATCGAGTGGAAATTTTTTTAGACACCCATTGGCATTTCTAGTTGAAGCGGCTGATGATATTTGTTATACATTGATAGATTTTGAAGATGGAATTAATTTAGGATGGATATCTGAAGAATTTGCTTTAGAATATTTAATAAGACTTGTAAAGGGAAGTATAGATACTAAAAAATATAATGCTTTGGAGCATAAATCTGACAGGGTTGCTTACTTAAGAGCGCTTTCAGTGAATACTTTAATAAATGATGCCGTTGATATTTTTATAAAAAATGAAGAAGCTTTACTTAAGGGAGAATATTCTAAATCTATTTTAGAGAATAGTGCATACAAAGCTCAAATGAAAGATATTATCAATATAAGTATTGAAAAAGTTTATAAGTCAGAAGAAGTGATTGAAAAAGAATTAAAAGGGTATCAAGCTATTCATCATCTTTTAAACATTTTTATAAAAGCGGCAGTAAATAATCAACATAACAAAACAACTGCATTTGATGAACTCGCACTTGGATGTATTCCAAAATCATATGTACATAAAGAAGGAGATTTATATACACAGCTTTTAGATATCAGTTGTTTTATTGCTAGTTTAACCGATGGAAAAGCTTTGGAATGGTATAAAAAAATGGGTTAACTATGATTGAGCTATATGATGACAAATATTATATGAGAAGAGCTATTGATGAGGCAAAAATTGCTTTACAAAAAGATGAGGTTCCGATAGGAGCAGTAATTGTAAGCAACAATCAAATCATAGCACGCGCACATAATTTAACGGAGACCTTAAATGATGTTACTGCTCATGCTGAAATGCAAGCAATTACTAGTGCAGCTAATTATATTGGAGGAAAATATTTAAAAGATTGTACTTTATACATTACACTTGAGCCATGTCAAATGTGCGCAGGGGCGTTATATTGGTCTCAAATTTCTAAAATTGTAATTGGAGCGAGCGATTCTCATAGGGGTTTTAGAGCTATGAAAACTAAACTTCATCCGAAAACTAAAATAATTGATGGAATTTTATCTTCTGAGTCAAAAGTTTTAATCGATGAGTTTTTTGAAAAGAAAAGAAAACTAAAATAAAAACCCTCACTTTAATGAGGGTTTTCAGTTTCTTAAAAAATAAAATACTATTCTTCTATAAGTTTAACTTCTGTTGCAACTTTCCCCTTTTTCCCATCCTCTTCTGAATATTCTACTTTGTCTCCTTCGTTTAGTCTAATACCGTCTAAAGAAGTAACATGAACGAAAATATCTTCGCTCGTTTCGTCGTTTGTAATGAAACCATAACCTTTGGCTCCATTAAAAAATTTTACTGTACCAGTCATTAATAAAAATTGATTTAATTTAAGTAACAAATGTAGTAATAATATATAAAGTATTGTTATTTGAGTTTAAATCATTTAGTTTACTTAGTTGATTTTGAAGATTTTGACTTCGTTTTCTGAATTTTTTCATTGCTCAAAGTGTAATCGCTTAGCTTTTTACCCCTCCAACCATTGTAAATAAAAAGGGGCATAAAAACAAAAACTAAAACCAGTATACTAAACCCAATAATCTTATTTCCAAGATCTTCATTTTGCATTTTGAAATAAAAGCCTATAGAAATACTAATGATTAGACTAATAAATAATAAAAAAATGATTTTTTTCATTCGCTAAAGGCCTGTCTTATTTCATCTGTTATTCTATTGGGCTTATTTGTTTTAGCATTAATTAAACACCATATAGTTGTAGAAGTTACAAGCAATTTGTTAGTATCTTTATTATATATTTCTACTATTCTGCTTGACTTAATTCCCTCAGTTTTTTCGATATATGTCTTAAGTCTAATTTTGTCATTTAATAATGCGGGATGGAGGTATTTTATTTGATGCTCTAATAAGACCCAGTAATAATTTTTTATTATTTCATTTGAAACAAGAATTTTCCAATGTTTTTTTGCAATTTCTTGTATCCAATGAATGTAAACAACATTATTTACATGATTTAAGTCATCTAAATCATTTTTAGAAACTGTAATTTCTTTTTCTAAAGTCTTCATTTATTTTTTATAGCTTAATGAAAGCTCATCAAGCTGTTCCTTGCTAATTGATGAAGGAGCATCAATCATTATATCTTTTCCGCTGTTATTCTTTGGGAAAGCTATATAGTCTTTAATGGATTCATTCCCATCTAAAATAGCAACTAGTCTATCAAGGCCTAGAGCAATGCCTCCATGAGGCGGCGCACCATATTCAAAAGCATTCATTAAAAATCCAAACTGTTCTTTTGCTTGTTTTTCAGAAAACCCTAAATGTTTAAACATTAAAGCCTGAATATTTTTATCATGAATTCTAATGGAGCCTCCACCAATTTCATTTCCATTTAAAACTAAATCATATGCGTTAGCTTTAACTTTCTCTGGGCTACTCTTAAGTAAATCTATTTCATCTAATTTTGGAGATGTAAAAGGATGATGCATGGCGTGAAAACTTGCAGATTCCTCATCCCATTTTAGAAGGGGGAAGTCCGTAACCCACAATGGAGCGAATTCATTGGGATTTCTTAAACCAAGATTTTCAGCTATTTCTAATCTTAATTCACCTAATTGGTTTCTAACCTCATCCTTGTCTCCACACATAATAAAAATTAAATCCCCTTTATTAGCACTAGTGTTTTCTGCCCAATTTGCAAAATCTTGTTGATCGTAAAATTTATCAACGGAAGATTTATATGTGCCATCTTCATTACATCTTACATATACTATTCCTTTTGCTCCAATCTGAGGTCTTTTTACCCACTCAATATATTTCTCAATTTCTTTTCTTGTAAAATCATTACCCCTAGGAACAGAAATTCCAATAACTAATTCAGCAGAGTTAAATATATTGAAGTCTTTATGTTGAGCTATACTACTGAGTTCTGCGAATTCCATGTTAAATCTAATGTCAGGTTTATCAGAACCATATTTAGCAATAGCATTGTCATATGTAATTCTGGGGAATTTATCAACCGTTATATTCTTTATCGTTTTTAGTAAATGTTTTGTCAATCCTTCAAAGGTGTTTAAAACATCATCTTGACTTACAAAGGACATTTCACAATCAATTTGAGTAAATTCAGGTTGTCTGTCAGCCCTTAAATCTTCATCTCTAAAACATTTTACAATTTGAAAATAACGATCCAATCCGCCTACCATAAGTAACTGCTTGAAAGTTTGGGGAGACTGAGGAAGAGCATAAAATTCACCTGAGTTCATTCTAGATGGAACTATAAAATCACGAGCACCCTCAGGTGTAGATTTTATAAGACACGGAGTTTCTACATCAATAAAATTTAAACCATTTAAATATTTTCTTATTTCAGAGCTCACTCTATTTCTAAAAATTAATTTGTCCTTAATAGAATTTCTTCTAATATCAAGATATCTATATTTCATTCTGAGCTCTTCTCCTCCATCAGTTTTATTTTCAATTGTAAATGGAGGAACTTTTGAACTGTTTAATATTTGTAAATCGGAAACTAGAATCTCAATTTCACCAGTAGGTATATTGGTATTTTTTGAACTTCTTTCAATTACTTTCCCTGTGACTTGGATAACATATTCTCTTCCTAAATCTTTGGCATTTTTAATAAGTTCTTTGGAGCTTCTTTTTTCATCAAAAATTAATTGTGAAATACCATACCTGTCTCTTAGATCAATCCAGACCATAAATCCTTTGTCTCTAGATTTATGTACCCATCCAGATAGAGTTACTTCTTTATTTAAATCAGACACTCTTAATTCTCCACAATTATGGGTTCTGTACATTTCTTTTATTTAGTATACTATAAATTTAGTAAGATATTATCTATATCTAATTCCAATCCACAATTTAAATTTTTCAATCATTAAAAACAAAGATGGAACCACAAATAAAGTTAAAAACGTAGCAACAAATAAGCCTGATATTACAGTAGTTGCTAGCGGACCCCAAAAGAAAAAATTATCTCCACCCCACCAAATGTTGGGATTAAAATTACTGAATAAAGTATAAAAATTAATATTGAACCCAATTGCTAGTGGCATTAAACTAAGCATTGTCGTAATCGCAGTTAATAGTACTGGTCGTAGTCTAGATTTACAAGATTGAATAATGGACTCAAATTTGATTTGAATTAATTGTTTGTCTTTATTGGCTGAATCCATTTTTTTTCTATTAATTAAAATATCACAATAATCTAAAAGAACAACACCATTATTCACAACAATCCCAGATAAAGCAATAATACCCATCATGGTCATTAAAATAACAAATGCATTTCCAGTTAATGCTAAGTAACCAAACACTCCAATTAAACTTAAAATAATAGCAATCATAATTATAGCTGGCTTGCTAATTGCATTAAATTGATAGATTAACAATAAAAAAATAAGTAATAAACCGATAAAAAAAGCCTTTAATAAAAACAATTGGTTTTTATTTTCCTCTTCAAGTTGACCAGTATAATCTATATTAATCCCGCCTAAATCTTCCGGGAAGCTTGTCATGGCATTTTCTATTTGTGAAACGACGGCCCCTGCATCTGTAAATCCAGATGATAATCCGGAATAAATATTAACAATTCTATTGAAATTTTTATGTTTGATTTCGCTAAAAGTTTTAGAAAGAGAGGTATATGTTACCGCAGAAATCGGAATTTCTTTTATTAATCCATTTGAAGCGTCTCTAAAAATCAAATTTTGATCATAAAGTGCATTTTCAGAATAGCGATCATTTTTATTAAATCTCACGTTAATATCATATTCTTCGCCATTTTCTTTATAAATTCCAGCTTTTGTGCCAAATAAGGAAGTTCTTAACTGTTGTCCAATTTGACCTGCGCTTAATCCTAATTCTCCAGCTTTTTCTCTATCAATATGAACTATATTTATAATCCTAGATTTATTTACATCAATTTTTAATTCTTCAATTCCAGGAATATTTTTTGCATTAATAAACTCAGTTATTTTTTCAGCTTTTTCAATTATTTGAGTATAATTCTCTCCTGTAATAGAAATGTTAATAGGGTAGCCTACTGGTGGTCCAGATTGATTTTTTTCAACAGAAATAGAAAGGCCAGGATATTTATCTTTTAATGCAACTTGAATTTCTTTTCTTACATCACTAGAACTAATTCCTCGTCTATATTTAAAATCTCGAAAAGAGGTAGTAATCTTAGCTCTATTAGGCATTTCAGATAAAGATCCCAATTCAAATTCTGGATTTTCAGACCCTTCTCCAACCTGTGAAATAGTATTTTGAACCATAAAATTATAATTGGAATCATCTAAATATTTTTCGGAATTAATTATTTTTGAAATATCCTTCTCAATTTCTTTTGCTATCGCGTTAGTTTTTGAGATATCAGTTCCTTCAGGGTATTGTATATATACTATAACCTGTCTAGGATCTTCATCAGGAAAAAATTCTATGCTAGTTCTTTGTGATTCTACTGAGCCACCAAAACTCATAAAGGAAAAAACAAGAAGAATTAAGCTGGCTAAAACAATTAAATATGGGCGTTTCCCTATGAGTATTTTTTTAAGAATTTTTTCATAGAAGTTATCAATTATTGGAAGAAATTGTAATTGAAAATTATTAGCTAATTTCCTTAAAACCAATCTATAAATCCAAAAATTAACAGAAATAAATATCTGTATTGAGCCTAAGAATCTACAAAATTCAGCTGTTTCATTGTTGGTAATTATTAATCCATACGTCAGAAACAATATTCCAGAAATTGCTAGAATACTTGTGATTCTAATAAGTCTTTTTAATGGCATATTATCATCTTCAATTTTCATCATTTTTGAAACCAATACAGAATTAAAAAATATTGCTACAAATAATGAAGATCCAAGCACAACGGATAGAGTTATCGGAAAAAACACCATAAACTTACCGATTCTACCAGGCCACAATCCAAGTGGAATAAATGCTGCAATAGTTGTCGCTGTAGAAATAATTATTGGAAATGCTATTTCAGAAATACCTTTTTTAGTGGCCTCTATTCTGCTCATTCCTTCTTTTTCCATTAGTCTGTATACATTTTCAACTACAACTATCCCATTATCGACTAGCATTCCAAGCCCCATAATTAGGCCAAATAAAATCATTGTATTTAGAGAATATCCTAAATTATCTAAGATGGTTAGAGACATAAACATAGACATAGGAATTGCAAAGCCAACAAATAATGCATTTTTAAAACCTAAAAAAAACAGCAAAACACTAACAACCAAAACAACACCAAATATTATGCTATTCACTAAATCTGTTACTTGATTTTTTGTTAGCTCAGATTGATCATTAGTAATGCTTATTTTAAGATTTTTAGGGAAAATATTGGCTTTATAGTCTTCCACTATTTTTTGAATTTTTTCAGCTGCTTCAATAGTGTTTTCTCCAGATCTTTTTTTGACATCTAACATCACTACTGCTTCACCATTTTCTCTAGCATATGTAGTGACTTCTTTTTCTTTGAAACTTACAGTTGCGATATCTTTTAAAAAGACAGAGTTATTATAATTAGATTTTACAACAAAATTTTCAAGTTCAATAGGTGAATTAATTTCTCCAAGTATTCGTATTGTTTTTCTTTTCCCATTTCCCCTTATATTTCCTGCAGAAACAGAAATGTTTCCATTTTGTATAGAGTTTATAATATCGTAAAAACTTATTTTAGCTGCCATCATTTTGTATATGTCTACAGCTATTTCCACCTCCCTATCAAGCGCACCTCTTATTTCAGCCTTTTTTATTTCAGAAAGATTTTCAATATCATTTTTAAGTAATTCAGAATATTGCTTTAATTTTTCGGAGGTATAATCCCCCGAGATATTGATATTTAATATTGGCATTTCTTCAGTAAAGGTTAGATTAAAAACACTTGGATCAACTTTTACATTATTAAACATTGGCCAATCTTCACTAGAAACTGCTGCATCAATTTCATCTTTTACTTTTAGTTTGGCTTCTGTAAAGCCAATTTTATCATTAAACTCTATAATTATTATCGAAAAGTTTTCTTGAGAAGAAGATGTTATTTTATCAATATTATTGATAGACTTTAATTTATCTTCTAGTGGTTCTGTAATTAGTTTTTCAAGATCTTCCGAAGTATTACCGGGATAAATTGATGTAACAAATACTAAATTTTCTTTAATTTCAGGATAATCTTCTCTGGGCATATTAAAATAAGAACTAATACCAAGAATTAGTATTAATGTCATTACAACATACATAGTTGTACTATTATTAATAGCCCATGATGATGGACCGAACTCTTTTTCAATATTATTATTCAAATTTTTATTATTACTTAATTATCTTTACTCTATTATTATCAACTAGCTTTCTCATTCCTTCAATGACAATTTCATCGTCGATAGAAAGACCAGAAATCACTTCAATAAAATTGCCATTACTTTTACCAGTTTTGATTACTGTTTTAGAAGCATAAGCTTTCTTTTCTTTCCTAGAAATTTTATAAACATATTTTTCATTATTGCTATCGATACTTATAAAGCTTTCTTTTATTATAATTGCATTATTATTTGAGTAATCATTAACACTTACTTTTGCATTTAAATTAGGCTTGATATTTAATTCATTTTGTGGAAGGTCTAATTTTATCTTATAAGTTCTTTTCGTAGGGTCAATAAAATTTCCTGCTTGTTTAATAGAAGTTTCTAAAAACTCATTGATAAGCGGAAATACAACTTTGGCATTTTTGCCTTTATAAATTGTATTTATGTAGCGTTCAGGCACATTACATTCAATATACATATTGTCCATATTTAATAGAATCATTAATTTAGATTTTCCAGGGAAAACAACCTCACCTTCTTTCGCAATTATATTATCAATAGTTCCATTAAATGAAGCTCTAATCACAGTTTTTTCTAGCTGTTTTTTTAATTGTTTTATACCTTCCTTTTGGGCTTCAAACAGAGATTTTGTTTCTAGAAATTGAATTTCACTTCCGATATTTTGTGCCCAGAGCCTTTCTTGTCTTTCATAAGTGGTTTTGGTTAGGTTAAAGCTTATTTCTAATTGAGCAAGTTGTTGTTTAAGTCCCCCATCATCTATAGTTGCAAGAGTTTGATCTTTAACAACTTCTTCACCACTTTTAACATAAATTTTATTTAAAACCCCGGAAAACTCAGGATAAATTATAATTAATTGATCTGACTTTACATTGCCCTGAAGTTCTACGAAGTGTTGAAAATTATTGCTTTTTAAAATTGTAGTTTCAACAATTGGAAATTTAGAATTTGCGTTTAATTCTTCTAATTTATTATCGATTAAATTCAGTTTCGTATAAATTTCTTGTTGGGACTTTATAATCTCTTTCCTTTTTTGATTTATAATAGAGGGGTCATTGGTTTTTAATATTTGTTCAATTGATGCATTGGAATTATTACACCCATTAAATGAAATCAAAATAATGAGGGCATATATAGCCATTTTTAAGTTTTGAATTTTTTTATTTTTCATTTAAAAGAATTTCTAGATTAGTTTTTCTGTTAATGACTTCTGACATTGATTGTAAAAGTTCATTTTGGATTGTATAAAGTTGGTTTTGGGCTTGCCTAAGGTCAAAACTTGAAGCAAGACCTTCATAAAATTTAATTTCATTTTTCTTTTCAATTTTTTTTGCCAACTCTAGATTTTTAATTGTATTGTAATATTGATTAATAGCAAATTGATAATTTGTTTGTGCATTTTCAATTTCTACTAATATTTTTTGTTCTGTTTGTTTTAAGTCCACTTGAGCTTTTTCAACTTCAATTTTTGCTTGTTGTGTTTTAGCCGATCTTTTGAGAGAACTAAAGATTGGGATAGACATTGTAAAGCCAGCAACAGATGAACCATACCATTTTTGCTCAGAATCTAGAAATGTAAAGGATTCGCTGTTTCCTGAATAAGTTCCATTAATAAAAGCAGATAAAGTTGGAAGAGCTTTTGATTTTTCTAATTTTAAAAGCACATCTTGAGATTCTTTATTTTGTAATGCAATTTTATAATCTATATTCTGATCTATTGAAACAGGTTGATTAATTTCATCTAAATTTATTTTTTTGAGAGTCAATTCATGTAGCCCATCTAAAAGAACTATATTTTCATTTAACGGTATTCCCATTATCATTTTTAAAATATTTCTTGATGTTTTTCCAAATTTTGTAGCATATTCCAAAGAGTTTTTTAAACTAGAATGAGTAATGGTTAATTGCTCTACATTTTCTAATTCGGTTAAACCATTATCGTAAATTTTTTGAATTTCTTGAAGATTCTTTTTAACATTTTTTAGATTTTCATTTAAAAATTTTACTCTTTCTTCACTGACAAGAACATTTCCATATGCTGATATAACATTTCTTTTCACTTCTAAATCAGTTTTTACTTTGACGTTGTTTGCGATTTCTAAATAAAGTTTTATTGACATAAGCCCAACCATGTAAGACCCATTAAAAAGTAATTGATTTAACATAGCCGTCCCATCAAAAGTTTGTTTGGTTCCAAAAGATATTTCAGAAAATTCTCCTGGATTTCCGCCAAAAAACTCGGCAGGGACAAGCGATATAGGTTTTTTAATATTATTTGAATATTCTAAAAAAGCACTAATCTGGGGAAGACCTGTAGCAATTGTTTCCCATTTTTTAGCCTGAGCAATTTCTAAATCGCTGGAGGCATTTTTAGATGCACTATTGTTTTTTAATGCGTAGGAAACAGCATCATTTAACGTAAAGGCATTTGTTTGTGCATTAATTGTTGGGAGATATAGACCAATTGTCAATATTATAAATAACTTTCTCATTAATTGTTTTTTATAAACTGATTTAATTTTTTTAATCCTTTATCAGTTACTATAGCTCTTAGGTGGTACTCGATATAATTGCCCATTAAAAATACAGGGTCATATTTATTAGCTGGAAAAATTTCTTGATCTTTTATACCTGTCATTCCATTGAAATAAAGTTTTGAAATCAAATCTACATTAATGTCTTTTCTAAAAAGATTTAGCCTAACCCCATTTTTTAAACTATCAATAGTAGTACTAGTCATAAACTCAAATTGTTTGAGTGTAATTTTTCTATGGATATCGGGATAATACTTTTTAAGTTGGTATAATGGTGCAGTTTTTTCTCCTTTAAGATATTTTAATAAAAACAATTTAATGTCATAAAGTTCACTTATAGGATCAATAGAATCTTTTTTTATTTGTTTAATTCCACTAGTAATATTATTAAACATGTGGTTGGTAACTCTATTTACAAGCTCATTTTTATTATTAAAAAAGTTATAGATTGTTTTTTTGGAAATCCCCATTTCATTAGCGATATGATCCATTGTTACACTCTTGAATCCTAATGTTAAGAAAAGCTCTTTCGCTTTGTCAACAATTAAATCTTTCATATAAATTGATTTTGGGGTGCAAATATAGCAAGGAAACTTTAAAAACCAAAAAAGTTTCCAAAGTTTCATTATAAAATAAAACTTTATTTAAAATCTTAATAATGTATTTTTGTGAAAATTAATTTGATGGATTCAATAATGGAATTTAAAGAAATGATTAATAGGGGATTAAAAAAAATCTCTTTTAATGATAAGCTAGATTCCTTGTATGATCCTGTCAAATATTTTTTAGATATTGGAGGCAAAAGAGTGAGGCCAATTCTTACATTAATGTCTTCCTCTTCTTTTAAATGTGATCCAAAATTGGCTTTAAATGCTGCTTTGTCAATTGAATTTTTTCACAATTTCACTTTAATACATGACGACATAATGGATTCAGCGAATTCAAGAAGAGGAAAAGAAACTATTCATAATAAATGGGGAATTAATTCTGCAATTCTTTCTGGAGACGTAATGCTTATAATGGCTTATCAATTGTTAGAAAACTACAATAATAATACTTATACAGATTTAAATAAATTATTAAATACAACTGCTAAAGAAGTATGTGAAGGACAGCAAATGGATATAGATTTTGAATCTAAAACAAATGCCTCATTTGATCAGTATATTAAAATGGTTAGCTGTAAAACCGCAATTCTTTTAGGCTGTGCACTAAAAATGGGAGCTATTGTTGCAAATGCTACAATTAAAGATCAAGAAAATATTTATCAGTTTGGAATTAATCTTGGATTAGCATTTCAACTACAAGATGATTATTTAGATACTTTTGGAGAAGAAAATTTAGTTGGAAAAAAAATAGGGGGTGATATTCTTGAAAATAAAAAAACGGTTTTATATCATATGGCAATGATTAATTCCAATGAATATCAAAAAAAGACAATTACAGAATTATATAATTCAAATGATATTTCTAAGAATAAAATCTCTAAAATTACTTTGTTGTTTAAGGAAACAAAAGCAGACATGGCCTGCACAGAATTAATTGATCAATACACGACAAAGGCTATAGCCTCACTTAACAAGTTAAGTGTTGATCAAAAATATAAAGACGAATTTATTGTATTTGCTAATAATCTTATGAAAAGAGATTTATAATTTTAAATACATAACTTAATTCAGCATCAGTATTTCATTTATTATTTTAAAATTTTCATCCAATTCTTGATTAATAGGATCTTTAGTATTAATAAAATTCTTTATTATCCACCTTGTTTCTTCTGTTGAGCCGTGACTGCTGCTTAATAATTGCATTGAAAATTTTTTACTTGCTTCTATACCTTCTAATTTTTTTATAGCTTTTAGCCCAAGCCAATGGAAAACGCTTTTATT
Source organism: uncultured Flavobacteriaceae bacterium (assembly GCA_964433845.1). GTDB lineage: Bacteria > Bacteroidota > Bacteroidia > Flavobacteriales > Flavobacteriaceae > MAG-121220-bin8. The sequence goes on along the minus strand of CAYSTA010000014.1, from coordinate 288 downwards.
TTTGATGTTACTCCTTGAATAATCAATTATCTTTTTAAGATATTTTTCTGCGACATTATTTTCTAGTTTAGAGTAACAATAGAAAAGCAAATAATCTTGAATTCTTTCATCTACATTATATGGTTTGCCTACTCCTAATTGCTCAGGCCATTTTTTGGAAGTGTTTATTAGATTAATTGCTTTAGTATAATTCTTTTTGTTAATTTCTTCCATAGTTAATCCAAAATAAGCACTTGTATATAAATCTCTTCCTTCTCCTGCATGTTCATATGGTAGAATATGTAATTT
>CAYSTA010000013.1:0-36475 GCA_964433845.1 uncultured Flavobacteriaceae bacterium | reverse complement strand
TTTTAGCTAAAGTTAAATGTCCACTTATAAAATCTGCATGAAAATGAGTCTCAAAAATGTATTTAATTTTAGCATTCGATTCTTTTGCAAGTCCAATATACTGGGAAACTTCTCTAAGAGGATCTATTACAGCAGCCTCACCATTACTTTCAATAAAGTAAGATCCCTGTGCTAAACAACCTGTATAAATTTGTTTTACTGTCAATTACATTTTTTTAAAAAAACAAAAATACATAACTAATCAGGATATTCAACCCTTAAGTGATAAATGTTATTTAATTTTTCCTTTAATATTTTTTTAGTAAGATTTAATTCCTTTAGAGTAATATTACAGTTTTCAAATTGATTATCCTCTATTTGAGTATTAATTATTTTATCTACAAAGTTTTCTATCAACTTTATATTAGGCTCTTTTATACTTTTTGAAGCAGCTTCAATACTGTCAGCCATCATAACTATTGCAGTCTCCTTTGAAAAGGGTTTAGGGCCAGAATAACGAAAATCAAACTCATTAGAATCTGCTTTAGATTTAATCGCTTTATCATAAAAAAATCTAATCATAGAAGTGCCATGATGAGTCCTGATAAAGTCAATAACTCTATCAGGAAGCCTATTTCTTTTTGCAATTTCAATTCCATTTGAAATATGATCTTTAATTATTTTTGCACTCTCTAAAGGTTCTAAATCATTATGAGGGTTAAAAGAGTTCAATTGATTTTCTATAAAATAATTAGGATTATTCATTTTACCTATATCATGATATAAAGCACCAACTCTAACAAGCATTACATTTGCGGAAATTTGAGTTGCAACGGCTTCTGCTAAATTTGAAACAGCTAATGAATGATAAAAAGTGCCTGGAGCTTTTTCTGAAAGTTCTTTTAATAGCTTAGAATTTGTGTTTGTAAGCTCTAATAGTGAAACATCGGAGACTAATCCAAATATCTTTTCAAAAATATAGATTAACGGATGAACAAATAGAGTAGCCAAACCATTAAAAATAAACAATAACGGAATGTTTAAATCTATATAATTTATATCTCCATTAGAAATTATAGAAATTGAGAAATAAGAAATAATATAAACACTCGTAATTATAGAAACTGATATAAATAAATTAGCTCGTTGATATAAATCTGAAGGGGTTAAAATTGTAACAATTCCTGCAATAGTATGCAAAAATAAAAATTCAAAATTATCAGGGACAATGAACCCTAATATTAATAATGTAAGAACATGTACAAAAAGACCTAATCTTGAATCAAAAAAAGCTCTTAAAAGCAAAGGAATAGAACATAGAGGAACTACATAAATATAATCAGGCTGATACTTAAAAACACTAAGGGTTATGGAAATAAATATAAATATTATGAGAAAAATAAAAGTAATTTTTGTATTGTTCAAATAAATACTATTACGATTTTTCTTTAGAAACAATAACAAGAAAAATAAAGTGATTCCAACAATTATAGAATACCCCAATGTTATCCAATTAAAATTAGATTTTGACCAGAGTTGTGATTCAAATTTCATTTTTAAAGAATTTAAAATTCCCAACTTATCATTATCTACAATTTCTCCTCTCGATATGATTCTGACTCCATTACTTACTGATCCTTTAGAGTATGAAATTTGACTTAACTGTTCGTTTAAACTATTAGTTGTAGTTTTTTCATCATATATGACATCAGGAATCAAAATGTCTTTTAAAAATGAATGTAATTGAATTGAATCTTCAATTGAATTATAAATTATTGAATCAATCTTATAATCATTAGTTTTATTTAGTTGATCATATCTGATTTTAATCTTATCTATTTTAGAAACTAAAAAAATAGAATCTATTTCTATTTCAATAGAATTATTTACCAAACCTGGATTATAAGTATTATTAATTATTTCTTTGGCTTGTTGTGACAAATTTGGAAAAGAATCATTAAATTTTGCATTAACAAGAGAAATTATAGAATCTGAAACATTTGAATCTTTAGTAAAATACTTAATAGCATTTTTTGAAATTAAAAGTTTTTCAAAATTAATTTCAGATTCAGACTTTTGGATTAAGAAATCAAATGGTGAAATTAAAGTTTCATACTTCCAAGGTTTTCCTTCTTTAAAATCGTATTGAAATTTCCCTTTTTTTGGAATTAAATAAACTATTAAAGAAACGGAGAGTAAAAAAAGAACAATTCTATAAATCTGAGATTGGAGTTTAAAAAAAATATTTAACTTATCTTTCATTTATCAGTATTAACTCAAAAGTATAAAAATATTTATTTAAAAGTTTGTATAATACAAGTACTTAACAATTAAAATTAAATAATAAAATGGATCATTTTGGTGTTTGTGAATTAAGTGTGCTACCTGTAAGAAAAAATCCTCATAGTACAAATGAATTAGTAACACAGATATTATATGGGGAGATATTTACTATAATTGAAAAAAGAGAAAAATGGTCAAAGATTTCAAATTATTATGATAAATATGAGGGATGGGTAAATAATGCTCAAATTAATTTTATAGATAAAAAAAAATTCAATAGTATAAAATCAAACAATTCTATTTACTGCATTGATATAAATGGTTATATAATAGATAAAGACAATGAAAAAACTTTAATTCCAATTGGAAGCGTAATAAGTTCTTGCAATCAATTAAAATCAAAATATATTGGAAAATCATCTCTCTTAATAAAATCAAACATTATTCAAACAGCAAAAGAATACTTAAATTCTCCATATTTATGGGGAGGTAGAACTTCTTTTGGAATTGATTGCTCTGGATTTTCACAGATAGCATATAAAATCAATGGTATTAAAATAAGTAGAGATGCAAGTCAGCAAGCAATACAAGGAAAAAAAACAAACAGGAATGAGTTAAAACCTGGAGATTTAGTTTTTTTTGGAGAAATAAGTACAAAAGTGACTCATGTAGGCATAATGTTAAATAAAGATAAAATTATTCACGCTTTTGGTAAAATTAGGATTGATAAAGTAACTCAAAAAGGAATTATCAATTCAGAAACAAAGAAAATTACTCACAAACTAATAGAATTTAGAAGTTATTAGTTTTGCAATTCTTCAATTTTGGCACTCATTAATTTAAACTTTTCATTATCACCTACAGTATAATAAATATTCTTGGCTGTTTTTAAAGCCTCAATATTTTTTGGATCTATTTCAATTAGTTTTTCTAAATAAGGCAAACAAGATTTATATAATTTTTCTCTTTCTTCTTTAAGCTGATCGTATCTCTCATAGTCACTTCTTTTATTTGAAGTTGCTAACTCATTCATTTCCTCAACTAGAGCAGCTTCTCCCTCTAAAATTAATCCAACTAAATTAAGATATGTTGCAGAATAAGTAGGATCTAATTCTAAAGCTTTTTTATAATAAGCCATACCCTCTTCCAAAAGGCCTTGTTCTACATTAATTACTCCCAAATTATAATATAGTATAGCATTCTCTGGGTCTTTCATTATTGCTTCCTGCATTAAAGTTTTAAACTTTACTTTATCTCCAAGTCTCATATATAAATCTGCTTCAGATAACAGAAGATTAAGATTGTCAGGATTAATTTCTCTAGCTTCTTTAATTGCAGATATTGCCTTTTCATTATCACCTGTTTGAACATATATCAAAGCTATATTTTTAACAATTTCAGGAAGTCTTGAATCTGTCTTTCCAATTCTTGGATTAGTATAATCTTTTGATGATTTAAAAAGATTATATTCTGTTTCACTTACTTTTTCTTCAACACCAATAAGGTTTCCATCAGCATCTTTTTTAATGGGAGTTATAAAATATTCTGAAACTATTCCAGTATAACCCATATCTTTCAATTTATTATAGTATTCTAATGCCGTTTTATAATCACCTCCATTAACTGCACTTGAAGCAGCAAAATATAAATAGTTTTTATGTTCAATTTTATTAGGATTAAATAAATAGGCATCATATAATTTTTTAGTGGCACTTTTAAAATCCTCTTTTTTATTATCCTCTACTGCAGAATTAATTAATTCAATTAGGACATCATCAATTAAAACATTAGCATTTTCTTTATACTTGTTTAACTTATCTAATTGAATAGACTTTTTAAGTAATGAAATAGCTTCCTTATAGTCTCCATCCCCTTTATTAGCCCAACCAAGTAAATAATAGTACTGAGCTTGATACTTCTGGTCAGAATTAGGAATCAATTCTTTAATTTCAGATAAAACATCTAAAGCTTCATTATAAAAACTTTGATCTAAAAGCTTTTGTGCACTTCTTAATTCTTTCTTTTGACTATAACCTAAAAAGGTTATGAAAATCAAGATAGTTGTTAATAAATTTTTCATGTTTTTATTTTTTTATTTTTCTTCTTTATCAGATTTTTCTTCAACAATATCTACTTCAATATCCTCTAAATCTTTGACATCATCTTCCTCATGAACCACCTTAGCTACAGCAGCAATTGAATCATTTTCTTTTAAATTAATTAATTTAACTCCTTGTGTAGCTCTACCCATAACCCTTAACGATGCTACTTCCATTCTAATTGCAATTCCAGACTTATTTATGATCATCAGATCATCATTATCATTAACATTCTTAAGAGATACTAACTTTCCTGTTTTTTCCGTAATTGAAATAGTTTTCACTCCCTTTCCTCCTCTATTAGTTATTCTATATGCATCTAAACTAGATCTTTTTCCATAACCATTTTCTGAAACAACTAAAATATCACTATCCATATCATTAACAGAAATCATTCCTACAACTTCATCACCTTCATCTTTAAGTCTTATTCCTCGAACACCAGATGCATTTCTTCCCATTGGCCGAGTTTTACTTTCTTCAAATCTAATACATTTTCCAGATTGAACTGCTATTAGAACTTGTGAATTTCCAGTTGTAAGTTTAGCCTCTAATAATTCATCTTCCTCTTTAATTGTTATGGCATTAATACCATTTGATCTTGGTCTAGAATATTGTTCAAGAGAGGTTTTTTTAACTTGTCCTTTTTTGGTAGCCATAATTACATAGTGACTATTTATATATTCTTCATCTTTTAAATCTTGAGTACATATAAATGCTTTAACTTCATCATCTTGTTCAATATTAATTAAATTTTGAATAGCTCTTCCTTTTGAAGTTTTACTTCCTTCAGGTATTTCAAAAACTCTCATCCAAAAACATTTTCCTTTTTGAGTAAAAAACAACATATATTGATGGTTTGTACCTATAAACAAATGTTCTAAAAAGTCTTCGTTTCTTGTTGTTGATGCTTTTTGACCAACTCCGCCTCTATGTTGTGTTCTGTATTCAACCAATGGAGTTCTTTTAATATAACCAGCATTAGAGATAGTTAAAACTACTTTTTCATTAGGAATCATATCTTCAATACTAAGATCCCCTCCAGCATATTCGATAATAGATCTTCTTTCGTCACCATATTTCTCTAAAATTTCAGAAAGTTCAGTTTTTATAATATCCATTCTTCTTTCTTTACTATCTAAAATATCTTTTAAATCCTTAATAGTCTTCATTAAATCATCAAATTCTGATCTAAGTTTGTCTTGTTCTAATCCCGTAAGCTGTCTTAATCTCATTTCAACAATGGCCTTAGATTGGATCTCACTTAATTTGAATGTAGTAATTAATTTATCTTTAGCCTGGTCAGCATTAGAAGAAGATCTAATCAATTTTATTACTTTATCAATATTATCAGATGCAATTATTAATCCTTCTAATATATGTGCTCTTTCTTCTGCCTTTTTCAATTGAAATTTTGTTCTTCTAACAACGACTTCATGTCTATGATCAACAAAATGACTAATCATTTCTTTTAAATTTAGCATTTGAGGTCTTCCTTTAACTAATGCTATATTATTTACACTAAATGAAGATTGTAAAGGAGTATATTTATAAAGTGTGTTTAAAACTATATTAGGAATAGCGTCTCTTTTAAGAACATAAACAATTCTCATTCCTTTTCTATCAGATTCATCTCTAATTGTAGAAATGCCATCAATTTTTTTGTCATTAACCATTTCAGCAGTTTTTCTGATCATTTCTGCTTTGTTTACTTGGTAAGGTATTTCAGTAACGATTATACATTCTCTACCATTAACTTCCTCAATTTCAGCTTTCGCACGCATGACAATTTTACCTCTACCAGTATGAAAAGCTTCTTTAACACCATCATAACCATAAATAATTCCTCCAGTTGGAAAATCTGGAGCTTTAACAAACTCTATTAATTCATCAATTGTTATCTCATTATTTTCTATAAAGGCAATTATTCCATTAATAACTTCAGACAAATTGTGAGGAGGCATATTAGTTGCCATTCCAACAGCAATCCCTGATGCACCATTAACTAATAAGCTTGGGATTTTAGTAGGCAATACGGTAGGCTCCATTATAGAATCATCATAATTTAGTTGATGATCTACTGTTTCTTTATCTAAATCCGCAACCATTTCTTCAGAAATTTTTTGCATTCTGGCTTCTGTATAACGCATTGCAGCTGGACTATCTCCATCAACTGAACCATAATTACCTTGACCATCAACTAATAGATATCTAAGACTCCATTCTTGAGCCATTCTTACCATAGTGTCATAAACAGAGGAATCACCATGTGGATGATATTTTCCTAGAACTTCACCAACAATAAATGCTGATTTTTTGAACTTACTAGATCCTCTTAAACCTAATTGATGCATACCATATAAAACTCTCCTATGAACTGGCTTAAGACCATCTCTAACATCAGGAAGAGCTCTAGAAACTATTACAGACATTGAATAATCAATGTAAGCTGATTTCATGGCATCTTCAATGTTTACTGGAATTAATTTTTCTCCTTCACTCATATAATTTACTCTTTAAAATGTTGCCCAAAATATTACTTGTCAAATATAATATTTCCTCAGTTAAATATAGCTTAGACAAGGAATAATTATACATAATTTTATTAACATGTTTTATTTAATAAAATTCATTAATTACAGATCAAAAACTTGGAATTAATTTTTTTTTTTTGTCTATTTACCCTTGAATTAATCTAAAAAAACAAAAATTATAAAATGGATGACAATTTTTCATCTCGAGTTAAAGATGTAATTACTTATAGTAAAGAAGAAGCTTTAAGGCTTGGACATGATTTTATTGGAACAGAACATTTATTGCTTGGAATGTTGAGAGATGGTGGAGGTAAAGCCATTTCCATTATGAATTCTTTAGAAGTTGATTTAGATTATTTAAGAAAAAAAGTTGAAATTTTAAGTCCACCTAATCCAATTAATGATTTTGATCAAAATCATAAAAAAAACTTACACCTTACTAGACAAGCTGAAAGAGCATTAAAAACTACTTTTCTTGAAGCAAAACTTTTTCAAGGAAAATCTATAAATACAGCTCACCTTCTATTGTGCATATTAAGAAACGAAAATGACCCAACTACTAAACTTTTAATAAAACTTCAATTGGATTATGAAACAGTGAAAGAGCAATTTAAGTATATGCTTACTGAATCTGACGATAACTACTCTGGCCTACCTTCTTCAGAAACATTTCCTGAAGAATCAAAAGATGAAGATGATCCAATTGAAAAAAATCCTTTTACAATCAAAACAGACACAAAGTCTAAAATAAAATCTAAAACTCCTGTTTTAGATAATTTTGGAAGAGATTTAACTTCTTTTGCTAGTCAAGGCAAGTTAGATCCAGTCATTGGCAGAGAAAAAGAAATTGAAAGAGTTTCCCAAATATTAAGCCGTAGAAAGAAAAACAACCCTTTACTTATAGGTGAACCAGGAGTTGGTAAATCAGCTATCGCTGAAGGATTAGCTTTAAGAATTATTGAAAAAAAGGTATCAAGAGTTTTGTATAATAAAAGAGTTGTAACATTAGACTTGGCAAGTATTGTGGCGGGAACAAAATATAGAGGTCAATTTGAAGAAAGAATGAAAGCTGTAATGAATGAAATTGAAAAAAATGATGATATAATCCTTTTCATTGATGAAATACATACAATAGTTGGAGCTGGAGGAGCAACTGGAAGTCTTGATGCTTCAAACATGTTTAAACCTGCGTTAGCTCGTGGTGAAATACAATGTATAGGTGCAACTACATTAGATGAATACAGACAGTATATTGAAAAAGATGGGGCATTAGAAAGAAGATTTCAAAAGATAATAGTTCAACCTACTGATATTGAAGAGACAATTGATATATTAAAAAATATTAAAGATAAATATGAATTTCATCACAATGTAAATTATACAGACGATGCATTAATAGCTTGTGTAAAACTAACTGATAGGTATATTTCTGATAGATTTCTTCCAGATAAAGCAATAGATGCAATGGATGAAGCTGGATCAAGAGTTCATATTACAAATATGGATGTTCCAAAAAATATAGTTGAGTTGGAAAAGAATCTTGAAAACGTGAAAAAAGAAAAAAACTCTGTTGTTAAAAAACAAAAATATGAGGAAGCTGCTAAACTTAGAGATGATGAAAAAAGAATTGAAAAAGAACTCTTATTAGCTCAAGAAAAGTGGCGTGAAGATCTGAAGAAACATAGAGAAACTGTTACTGAAGATGACATTTCACATGTTGTGTCAATGATTACTGGAATTCCAATAAATAAAATAGCTAAAGCAGAATTAAATCAATTATCAAATCTTAATAAAAAAATTGAGGAAAGAGTTATTGGTCAAAAAGAAGCAGTACTTAAGGTTGTTAAAGCAATTCAGAGAAATAGAGCCGGAGTTAAAGATCCAAATAAACCAATTGGTTCATTTATATTTCTAGGTCAAACAGGAGTTGGAAAAACTCAACTTGCAAAAATTCTTTCTGATGAACTTTTTAATGGAAATGATTCACTTATAAGAATAGACATGAGTGAATATATGGAAAAATTTGCTGTTTCAAGATTAATTGGAGCTCCTCCAGGTTATGTTGGTTATGAAGAAGGAGGTCAATTGACAGAAAAGGTTAGAAGAAAACCTTATAGTGTAATATTACTTGATGAAGTTGAAAAAGCTCATCCTGATATTTTCAATATGTTATTGCAGGTTTTAGATGAAGGCACCTTAACTGATAGCTTAGGCAGAAAAATTGATTTTAAAAACACAGTGATAATAATGACCTCCAATCTTGGAGCAAAAGAAGTTAAAGACTTTGGCAATGGAGTAGGTTTTGGAACAGAGGCTATAAAAGCTCAAGAATCTAAAAACGTAAGAAAAACAATAGAAAAATCCTTAAAGAAAGCATTCTCTCCAGAATTTCTTAACAGAATTGATGAAATTGTTTATTTTAATATTTTAGAAAAAGAAGATCTAAAGAAAATTATTAATATTGAGCTCCAAACTCTATTAAAAAGAATAAAAGATATTGGTTATGATGTAAAAATATCATCAAAAGCTCTGAATTTTCTTTGTGATAAAGGATTTGATATAAAATATGGTGCTCGTCCTCTTAAAAGAGCAATCCAAAAATATGTTGAAGATTTATTAGCTGAAGAAATAGTAAAAACAAAATTAAGTGTTGGAGATGCAATAAAGATAGACTGGGATGGAAAGTCTGATAAATTAACTACGAAAAAAAGCAAATAATTTATTCAATAAATTTTTCTTCTAAAAATTCAATTATCAAAAGAAAAATTCTTAGGTGGGTTTAATCCTTTCAAATGTTTTACAAAAAAATCCCATTTTCTTCTCATCATATAATTACTCAAATCACCATAACCATGTCTTTTATTAGGAAATAATAATAAATCAAAGTCCTTATTAGCTTTAATTAAGGCATCTACGACTACCATTGTATTTGAAGGTGGAACATTGTCATCTAACATTCCATGAGCAATCAATAATTTTCCTTTTAAATTTTCAACCAGTAATTGATTTGCTTGAATATCATAATTCGTTTTTGTTGAATCAAAATCTAATTTTCCATCAGAAGGATTAGAATTTAAAGGAGTTAACAATCCGTGCCATTTCTCTCCCCAATCTGCTTCATAATTCCTATTATCATGATTTCCAGAGCTAGACACAGCTGCATCATAAAAATCAGGATATCTAAGTAAGGCTGCTGTTGATGCAAAACCTCCTCCAGAATGACCCCATATCCCAACTCTTGATAAATCCATAGCTTTATATTGTTTTGAAAGCTGTTCTATAGTAGTAATATTATCCGGCAAGCCATTATCACCCATATTTCCATAATAAGCATCATGAAAGGACTTTGATCTGCCAGGAGTTCCCATAGCATCTACACTAACTATAACAAAACCAAGTTCAGCTAATGCTTGAAAATCTCTTCTAGCAACTACGAATGAATAATTTCCTACACTTCCTGACTGAGGACCGGGATAAATGTAATTTAATATGGGATATTTTTCATTTTCATTGTAGAAACTAGGTATATACATTATACCATACAAATCAGTTGTATTATCCCTAGCTTTTACTGAAAATTCAATTGGTTTTTGCCAGCCATTTCTTTCAAGTTCTAAAGTATTACTTGAAGATAATTCCGCAATTTTATCACCATTTCTGTTTTTTAAAATGGAAACTGGTGGATTAGAAGTTGTTGAATAGGTAGTCACAAAATAGTTCCAGTTTGGTGAAGGATTAATAGAATGAGTTCCCTTTTCAGGAGTAAGACACTTTAATCCAGTACCATCAAAATTAACTTTGTATAAATAAACATGATATGGGTTTCCTATTTCTCTACCCCCCGCAGTAAAAATCAATTCCCTTTTCTTAGTATCAATATGCATTAGCTTTCTAACAATCCATTCTCCTTGAGTAATTCTATTTTTTAATTTCTTAGTTTTTAAATCATAAAGATATAAATGACCCCAGTTGTCTTTCTCTGAATACCAAATATATTCATCTGAATCAAATAATACTTCCCAGTTTTCTCCTCTAACTCCAGATTCATAATAAGTCTCAACATTTTCTTTAAAAATTGAAGAAACGTTTCCCGATCTAGAATCCGCAATTTGTAGATGAGCTTCTTTATGATCTCTCGAAGAAGATATAAAAGCTAGTTTTGAGCCATCTTCATTCCATTGTGTATCTAAAAATTCTCCTCCTCTACCTGCAATATGATCCGTAGTAGTTGATCTTTGAAAATCATTTTTCATATTAAGTCTAACAATTCTATTAGACTTAATATCAATAATAATTCTTTCAATTTCAAAAATCTTATCATCCCCTGGAAGTGCATACTTCCAAGCTTGTAATTTTGGATGACCAACGTTTGTAGTTGTTAAATACATCTCTCCTACTCCTCTTGCATCTTGTCTGAAAGTGGCAATCTTATCAGATTTAGGACTCCATTTTAGTACTGGACCTTTAGATTTAGTCCAACCTGCATTATTAGTAGCATATCCATAGTCTTCCTTTCCATCAAAAGTAAGTTGAGTTTTTTTGTTTGTACTTAAATTTCTAATCCAAAGATTATGATTTTCTATGTAAGCTGCCAATTTACCATTTGGAGATAAAAACTCATTTCTATTTCTTCTTGAATATGGTGCGGATTTAGTTTTCTTGTTTTTTGAAATGGATATTTTATTAGTTTTTAGATTAATTTGATAGTTTTCTATTTTATCTTCATGTTTAACTCCGTAAAAAAGGAAGTCTTCATTTTCCCATTGTTGATAATTAAGAATGTCAAAAAGATATTTATTTAAATTTTTACTAAAGTGCTTGGCAGCTTTTTCGTACTCATTTTTATTTAATGATAAATCATTAATTTGATCACATGAATAGAAAGAGAAAAAACTTAAGGTTATTAATAAAAGAAATCTTTTTTTCATAATAAAATATTTAATTCAACAATTTAGTAAAAACATAGTAATTCTTGTCAAAAGAAAAGTTGTCTGAATTTAAATTAATCTCTTTCCATTCTGACGAAGGATAAATTTTCTTGCTTTTTTCATCTACAATTATTTCCATGGGCATTTCAAAACCATCTACAACATTAGTCCATTTATATTTTAAAATATTTTTTTCAATTTTATGTTCCAAAACAGGTATTCGAACATCTCTTAAATATTGATTAAAAAATGGTTTTAAATCCATCTTCATTTTTTTAGCAATATAATTTTCAATTTGAGAAGTATTAACAGTTTGATGATAAAAGTCTTTATTTAATCCTCTTAAAATCTCTCTCCATTTATTATCATCACCTGTTAATTGTCTTAAAGTGTGTAAAAGATTAGCTCCTTTTGGGTACATATCACCGGATCCTCTTTTATTTACATTATAAGTGCCAATAATTGGTTTTTTATTACCTATTCCCCTCCTAGTTCCAATGACATATTCAGATGAAGCTTGCTTTCCAAGATGATAATCTAAAAAAAGATTTTCAGAATATGCTGTAAAACCTTCATGAATCCACATATCTGCAATGTCTTTATATGTAATATTATTAGCAAACCATTCGTGTCCAGTTTCATGAATAATTATAAAATCAAATTTTAAACCCCACCCTGTTCCAGAAAGATCTCTTCCTAAATAACCTTTTTTATATTTATTTCCATATGTTACAGAGCTTTGATGTTCCATTCCTAAATAAGGAACTTCAACAAGCTTAAAACTGTCTTCATAAAAAGGATAAGGTCCAAACCAATGTTCAAATGCTTGCATGGTTTTAATAGCATCTTTGAAATGAATTTTTGCTTTTTCTAAATTATCCCTTAAAACATAATAATCCATATCTAAATCTCCTAACTCACCTTGATATATCTCAGAAAAATTAACATAGTCAGCTATATTAATGTTAACACCGTAATTATTTATTGGATTTTCAACTTTCCAATGATATGTTTTAGTATTTTCTTTTTCTTCAACATTTATTAATCTACCATTAGATACATTCATTAATCCATTTGGAACATTTACACTTATAAGCATTCCTTCTACTTCATCATACATATGATCCTTATTTGGCCACCATACACTAGCACCTAAACCTTGGCAAGAAGATGCTATGAAATGATTCCCATTCATATCTCTTTCCCAAGATATACCACCATCCCAAGGAGCTCTAACTGCTTTTCTAGGGACACCCTCATAATAAACTTTTATTTTTTGTTTGGAACCTACAGTTTGTTTGTTTTTTAAAGTAATAAAATGTGCATTACCTACATGTCTTATTTTTAAAGATTGACCATTTTGTTCAGCTTTTGTTAACAAAAGGGGCGACTGTAAATCGATTTGCATTTCGTTATATGAATCCAGAACAGTATAACTAATTTCATTTGATCCAGAAATAGTTCTTTTTTCAGGGTCAACTACTATATCTAGATGATAATAAGTTAAATCCCACCAAATCCTTTCTTTAGTAATAGACCCTCTTAATGTATCTTGTTTAGTAAAATTAGATATTTCAGCATTAATTTCTTGGGTATAAATTGAAGTTAAAATAAAAAAAGAAAAGAGAAAGAAAAAAAACTTATTGTTCATGATTATTTAATTGTAAAGTATATAATTTTCTACGTAATTTACACATAATTAAATTAAATATGAAAAAAACTATTCTCTATAAAGAACATGTTAATAAAGGAGCAAAAATAATTCCATTTTCAGGTTTTTTGATGCCTGTTCAATATGAAGGAATTAATGTTGAACATTTGCATGTAAGGAAAAATGTAGGACTTTTTGATGTTTCTCACATGGGAGAGTTTTTTTTAAGAGGTGAAAATGCAACTAATCTATTACAATTAATATGTACTAATGACATAACTAAAATTTTAGATGGGAAAGCTCAATATAATTGTATGACTGATGAAAATGGTGGAATAATTGATGACTTAATTGTATATAAGTTTAATGAAAAAGAATACATGTTAGTTGTTAATGCGGGTAATATTGAAAAAGATTGGAATTGGATTAAACTTCAAAACAAAAAATATAATAATAAACTAGAAAATAAATCAGATAAAATGTCATTATTGGCCTTACAAGGTCCAAAATCATATGATTTGTTAGAAAAAATAGTAAAATTTGATGTTAAATCTTTAAGTAATTATAGCTTTTTAAAAACAGGATTAAATAAATATAAAAATGTAATAATTTCAACAACTGGATACACGGGATCAGGAGGGTTTGAAATATATTGTAATAATCATGACGCAATCGGTATTTGGAACGTACTATTTGATATTGGGAAAGAATTTGATTTAAAACCCATAGGATTAGCTGCAAGAGACACTCTAAGGCTTGAAATGGGTTATTGTTTATATGGAAACGAAATAAATTCCAATACAAATCCAATTGAAGCTGGATTAAAGTGGATTACAAAAACAGATAAAGATTTTATAGGGAAAAATCCTATTATTAATTCAATTAATAATGGAACTGAAAAAAAACTTATTGGTTTCCAATTAGAGGAAAGAGGAATTCCAAGAAAAGACTATCACATATATGATCAAGAAGAGAATAAAATTGGAATTGTAACTTCTGGAACTATGTCACCTTCTATAAAGAAAGGAATTGGCTTAGGTTATGTTAATACAATAAATTCAAAATTAGGCACATCATTAAATATAGAAATTAGAAATAAAATGGTTAAAGCTTCCATAGTTAAAATTCCATTTGTTAAAACCTGATTAATTAAAGTATGGGAAGGGCATTCGAATTCAGAAAGGCTAGAAAAATGAAACGTTGGTCAGCAATGGCTAAAACCTTTACTAGGATTGGTAAAGACATTGTTATGGCTGTTAAAGATGGAGGCACATCTCCTGAATCAAATTCAAAATTAAGAGCTATAATCCAGAATGCTAAAGCTGCTAATATGCCAAAGGATAATATTGAAAGAGCTATTAAAAAAGCATCAGAAAAATCTTCAGAAAATTATAAAGAAATATTATTTGAAGGATATGGTCCAAATGGTATTGCAATAATTGTTGAAACTACAAGTGATAATAACAATAGAACCGTTGCAAATATTAGAAGTTATTTTAATAAATATAATGGAAGCTTAGGAACGGCAGGATGTGTAGAATTCATGTTTGATAGATTATGTCATTTTAAAATTAAAACAGAACTTGATATTGAAGAATTAGAGCTTGATTTAATTGATTTTGGTGTTGATGAAGTAATTAGAGAAAAAAATGAGATACTAATATATTCGCCATTTGAAAACTATGGGTTAATTCAAAAAGAATTAGAACGTAGAAAAATAGAAATTATATCTTCAGATTTTGAAAGAATTCCAAAACAATTAAAAATCTTAAATGAAGATAAAAAAGAAGAAGTAAATATCTTAATAGAAAAGATTATAGAGAATGATGATGTTCAAAATGTGTTTCATAATATGGGTTAAGTTTATGAAAATTCTTCAACTTTTCCTTTAACTCCTCTAAAAAAAAGTTTTAATTTCTTAAAATCTTCCTCAATATTATTAGTTGGATAAAATGGTTTGGAAATTCTCGTGTTTTTCTCTTTAAAATTTAATGTTGCACTAATAATTGGAACATCAGCTTTTTTTGATATATAATAAAAGCCTGTTTTCCATTTTTCAACTTTCTTTCTAGTTCCTTCAGGAGATATTACTAGTCTGAATTGATTATTATTTTTAAACATTTTTGCTATAATCTCTACAGTATTTGAATTACTTCCTCTATCTACTGGCTTACCTCCCATCATTCTAAAGAAAAATCCGAAAGGAAATTTAAATAATTCTTTTTTACCTATGAAATTGATTTCTTGATTCATAGCTTCTCTAATAATTATACCATAAACGAGATCTTTCCAATGTGTATGTGGAGCTACAATAAGAATACATTTTTTTGGAAGTTTATAATCATCTAATATTTTCCATTTTAATATCTTGAAAAGAACAAATTTTGCTAGTCTATGCATTAATAATTTTTCTAGCATTAATTAAATCATCCATCACATCTATACCAATGCCATTATAGTTTGTATAAATCATTTTTATTTTTTTACCTTTCTCAATATATCTCAATTGCTCTAGTTTTTCAGACTTTTCAAGCGGAGTTGGTTCTGAATTATAAAAATCTATCAAACTTTGCTTTCTAAATGCATAAACTCCAATATGTTTAAAATATTTTATATTATCCTTAGATCTATTAAAAGGAATTATTGATCTAGAAAAATATATTGCAAAATTTTCACTATCTACTACAACTTTTACATTATTTGGATCCTTTATTTCATTAGCTTTAATGGATTGCATAAGAGATCCTAAATCAATTTTTTTAAGAGTATCATCATAAAATACTTTTATTAATTTTTCAAGACTTATTCTATCAATAAAAGGTTCGTCTCCTTGAATATTTACTATTAAGTCTGCATCTATTTTTGGAGCAAATTCTGCAATTCTATCCGATCCACAAGTATGTTGAATAGAACTCATAAAAACATCCCCCCCATTATCATTAATTAAGTCATATATAACTTTAGAATCCGTTACAACGTATACTTTTTCAAATAATTTTGTGTTTAATGCATTTTTATAGGTTCTCAATATTATTGGCATTCCACCTAAATCCATCATTAATTTCCCAGGAAGCCTAACAGAATCTATTCTCGCTGGAATCATCGCTATAGTTTTCATGGACTAATTTTTTATAAAAATACAGCTATATTTTTATTAAAAACCAATTAAATAAAGTTTACTTTCAGCCCTGGTTACTGCTGTATACAACCATCTCATATAATCAAGATCTGGACCATCCTTTAAATATGGCTTTTCAATAAAAACAACAGGCCATTGACCGCCTTGCGCTTTATGACATGTTATTGAATAAGAAAACTTAACATGAAGGGCATTAAAAAAAGGATTTTCTTTTGTTTTAATGAACTTCTTATATTTTGATTTTATATTAAAATAATCTTTTTGAATTTCCTGGTATAAAAGATTAGATTGT
This sequence comes from uncultured Flavobacteriaceae bacterium, assembly GCA_964433845.1. Classification (GTDB taxonomy): domain Bacteria; phylum Bacteroidota; class Bacteroidia; order Flavobacteriales; family Flavobacteriaceae; genus MAG-121220-bin8. The sequence goes on along the minus strand of CAYSTA010000013.1, from coordinate 19,570 downwards.
TCATATGAAAGAGATGGCAAATCTGAATTCAATGTATCCAATATAATTGTAGTATCAAATGCTTCTACATCAACATAATCAACCATTTTAATTTTTACTTCAGCAAATTCAAAACCATATAATTCTCTGATTTTATATATCTCTATTATTTCAATAATATCTCCGTTTGCTAAGAAAGGTATTTCAGAATCTGGAGATGTCCAGAAATAATTGTTTTTTGTAATCATCAATAAATCACCAGCACAAACCTTATTATGAAATGACAAAATTGTCTTTCTTATCTGTTGATTATATTGATTTGCACGCTTATTAGAACGTACAATAATAATTGAGTTACCTATTCCAATTTCATTAAAAGTGGATTCAATTGATTCTTGAATTTCAAAACCATCTAATAGATACTTTATATCGGCAAAATTCTTAAAGGAAAAATTAAAATTATTATTAACTATATTATTTCTTATGACTGTTGCGTTAAAAAGAATGCCAGATTCTTCTGTTTGACGTACAACATCACTGATTTCAAATTCATCAATATTTAAATTATAGGTATTTTTTAAAAATTTAGAATCAAGGGCTGGGCTTATAGTTTGATTTACTGGAGGTAATTGAGCAGTATCTCCCAAAAAAATTAATTTTGAATTAGATTTAAAATTTATGAATTCAATAACATCTTTTAAGAAGGAGTTTTTGTTGAAAAATTCTACAGAATTAGAAAAATCTGAAATCATAGACGCTTCATCTATAATAAATAAAGTATTATTCATTTTATTCTTTTTTAAAATAGATTTAAAATTTCCTGACTTATCAACTTTTGAATAATAAATCTTTCTATGAATAGTAGAAGCTTTTTTATCTGTATATTTCGATAAGACCTTTGCTGCTCTTCCAGTTGGAGCTAGTAGACAATAATTCATTTTTATAAAACCTAAATTTTCTACTAATGTTTTCATTAAAGCGGTTTTTCCAGTACCAGCATAACCTTTTAATAAAAATAAATTACTATTACATTTATTAGATAAAAAATAACTTATATGCTGTATAGCTAATTTTTGATCTTTAGTTGCATTAAACTTAAAATCATTCAAAAGTAATTTTTCAAATTCTGGTGAATTCATTGTATATTATTATTTAAATAATCCTATTATTATTATTAACTTTTGAAAAAAAAAAATTGTAGTTTTGCCTAAATATAATTAATTATAAAATGGAATTCATTACAAAATATATGAGAATTATTAAAGGGGTTCTTTGGCTCCTTATAATAATTTTTGCTTACAAGGTTTATGGTTCAATTAATGGACCTATTGAGTTTAACAAAGTGAAAAATGAAAGATATTTAAAAGTGATTGATAGATTAAAAGATATACGTAATGCTCAAATTGCCTATAAAAGTGTAAACGGTATTTATTGTGATAATTTTGATAGTTTAGTCAATTTTGTCGACACCGCTCAATATACATTGATTCAAAAAAGAGATTCAAGTTATTTAGAATATAATAGAACTTTCAGAATTGATATGTTAAAAGAAGTTATAGTTGTTGATACATTAGGTTTTGCTTCAGTTAAAGATTCTTTATTTGGAAACTCCAACCGATATAAAAATATGGCTCAAGTGCCAATACAAGGAATCAATGAAAACTTTAAGATCAAAGCTGATATAATTGATAAAAACGGATATAATGTTCCTGTTTTTGAGGTAAGAGTTTCAAAAGACATTGTTTTATTTGATCAAAATAAAGATCTTCTTAAACAAGAAAAAGGATTAATGTCTGTTGATGGTGTAAATGGTCCTGATATTGTTTTAGGATCACTAACAGAGGTTAGTTCCAATGGTAATTGGCCAACAACCTATGATGCAATCGCAAGAAATTAAAATAAACCCTAGTAATTTACTTACAATAAAGCTCAGTTCTCTCAGCGCTACATTAGTTCTATCAAATTCAGTAGATAACACTATAGTTCAATATTTTCATTATAATTTCGACAAAAAAATTGTACCTGAAAATCTTTCTAAAAAATTAGATTCAATTTTGAATGAATCTGAAATTGATCAATCAAATATTATTGATGTTAAACTTATTATTTGTAATAAACTATCTTCATTAGTTCCTAACAATCTTTTTGAAGAGAAATTAAGTTTAGATTACCTAAAGTTTAACTCCAAATTGCTAGAAAATGATTTTGCTGCCCACGATTTTATTGAAGAAATTGATGCAGTAAATGTCTATCTCCCTTATGTTAATGTAAACAATTATATTTTAGATAATTTTGGTTCATTCAATTTCTATCATTATTCAACTTTATTAATCAAAAAACTAATTAAGTATAATAAAGAGAAAGAGTCCTGTTTATACGTAAAATTACAGGAAGAGAGTTTCCAAGTATTAATAATTAAAAAAAATAAGCTCTTATATTACAATAATTTTGATTTTAGTAAGAAAGAAGATATTCTATATTTTTTGCTTTTTGTTATAGAACAAAATAAAATAGATAGTAATAAATCTAAACTTTATTTAATTGGAAAAATTGATATCAAAAATGACGCTTATTTATTAATTTCAAAATTTATTTCAAATGTAGAAATAATTGACTTTAAAGAAAGTTATATTCATAAATTTAATTTGGAAGTAAATGATAAAGAAATAGATTTTCTTATCATATGAGAATAATTTCTGGATTACATAAAGGAAGAAAAATTCAAGCACCAACAAACCTTCTTGTTAGACCAACGACAGATCAAGCTAAAGAAGCATTATTTAATATTCTTAATAATAAGTTCAATATATCAGATACTATAGTACTTGAAATATTCGCTGGAACAGGAAATATAAGTTATGAATTTGCTTCAAGAGGTTCTAAAAATATTACTAGTGTAGACATTAATAATAAATGTATAAATTTTATAAAATCAATATCAAATGAATTTTCATTTAATATTAAGACAGTTAAAAAGGATACGTATAAATTTTTAAAGTCTTGTGATGAACATTTTGACATAATTTTTGCTGATCCACCGTACGATATTGATAATGGAAAATATGAACAATTAATTTTATTAATTGCTGAAAAAAATATGTTAAAAAATGATGGGTTACTTATAATTGAACACTCAAAAAATATTTCATTAAAAAATACTAAAAACTTTTCTGAATCTAGAGAGTATGGCGGATGCTGCTTTAGTTTTTTTAAATCATAAATATCTTAATACCAGTATTTTATATAAAACAATATAAACCTTTAGATTAAATATCAAGAAAAGCACTAATTGGCTTATGGTCAGATAATTTTAGATTGTAAATTTTAAAATATTTTGGAGAAATTGAATGAGAAATAAAAATATAATCTATTCTAATTGGCATAAACTTGAAATCATATGTAGAGCCAAATCCAAAACCTTTTAATTCAAAAACATCATTCAGTTTATTTTTTATTTCTTTATAAACAAATGAGTGTTGAGTATTATTCAAATCTATAGCTAAAATCACTTTATGTGGAGATGTTAAAATATGATCGATTAAAGTATTTGATTGTTCCTTTTGAGCTATATAGACTAGCTTTATTTTATTAATGACCCTTTTAAATGAACTGAAATCTGCCTTAAGATTTAATAAATCAACCTTAAATGACTCAAAATGAGCATTATAAATCCTTAGAGTGTCTTTTTTAATTACCAAATCAACGAAAATCGCATTGTTAATTGAATTATCAAATTGAACTATTCCTTTTTTAACAATACTATGGTCTGTATGAATAGATTGACCAACATTATTGCCAGATAGATGGATATGTTTATTCTTAAAACCATCTAACAAATGCTGATAATCACCATGGTATTCTTGTATTGCCAACAGATCTGGCTTATTATTAAATATGAATTCTTTAGTATTTAATGGAATGTTTTCATTTTTAATCCAATTATAATGATTAAATAATCTTGCGTTAAAACTCATTATATGAAAACCTTTACTGTTGTTTATATCTGGATCTCCCATTTTGTAAAAGGAGAATGAATTGTAAAAAAGAATTATAATAACAATTAAAGGCAAAAGAACCCTTGTGTCAATTTTTATTAACCAGTAAATTAAAAAACATATGTTTATCAGATATATAATTGGAAATAAAAATGTAAGAAATGAAAAAAAAGAAAAAATTGGATGATAATAATAATATAAAACGCAACAAATTAAAATCAATAAAGAGTTAAAAAGGTTTATAGAAAATAATAGTTTTTCAACCAAACCTTGATTGTATTGTAAAAATTTCAATTTTTACCAGCTTTAAAAAGTGTTTCCTTTTCACTTTTTGTTAAACTATCATATCCTGATTTACTAATTTTATCAAGAATTAAATCTATTTTTTTCTGATCTACTTCTTCTTTAGAAGGCTTCTTGAAATTATCCCTTTTATATACCTTTCTAACTTTAGATTTCTTTTTAAAGAATCCTTTTAAATAATTTAAAAAATTTATAATCTGGTTTCCTGGATCATTTCCTTTTTTTAATTGATTATTATAGTAGAACCCCCAGGCAGCTCCTCCAAGATGAGCCAAATGCCCACCTGCATTGCTAACTGGAATTTGAATCAAATCCATAATTATAATAAATAGAGCTATATAAACAACCTTTACATCAAAAATTATTAATCTAAATGTGTAATTAGGCATATGAGAAGCTAAAAACACAAATACAGCAATTGCTCCAGCCGAAGCACCAATCATCGGGGGTTTTAAACCTTGAAAAACAGGAAATACATTATAACTAATAAGGTAAGTAAAGGACCCAAATAATAGACCAATAATAAAGATTTTTATAAACTTTTCTTTGCCAAAAAGGTCTAAAACTACTCTTCCTGCAAAATATAGAATTATCATATTTCCAATTAAATGCCATAGATCTGCATGAAAAAAACCATAGGTAATTAACGACCATGGTTTATAAATTAATTCAAATAACGATGGAGAAACTTGAAAATAATAAATAATAGAAAATGAATCAACATTAAATAAAAATAAAAATGTATTTACTAAAAAAGGTAAAGCAAAACATATAATCATCCAAACTATGATTTGTCCTAAAACATCTAAATTGTTGTACTTGTATTTCAAACTACTTATCAATTCCATCTGTTATTATTAAATTGATTTTTTCTCCAATACCAAACCATTAAGAAGCCAGATATTGCTCCTCCAACATGTGCAAAATGAGCAATTGGACCTAATGAATAAGATGAAAAGCCAAAAAATAGATCCATTAAAATTAATCCTGGAACTAAATATTTAGCTTTTATAGGAATAGGCGGAAACAATAGCATTAATTCTGAATTTGGAAATGAAAAAGCAAAAGCTACTAATATTCCATAAATAGCTCCAGAAGCTCCAACTAATGAAGAATTATATGCAGAATATGCTGAAGTAAGACTTTCTTCATCAACATATTGCAAAATAGCTGTATTATATGAACCTGAGGACAATATTTCTTTAAAACCTTGGAGAGACATCCCGTTTGAGCCTAAAAGAGAAAAAACAGATTGAATTTCAATATGATAAACTAATAACTGTAATCCAGCTGCTCCTAAGCCCGCAGAGAAATAAAAGAATAAAAACTTTCTTCTTCCCCACATTTGCTCTAATGGAGAACCAAACATCCATAAACCAAACATATTAAAAAGAATATGATAGAAGTTTCCATGCATAAACATGTGCGTGAATAATTGAGTAATAATAAATTTGTCATTTTTAAAATAGTGCAGAGCTAATAAATCATTACTTATTCCACCTAAAAATTGTGAGCCAATAAAAAATAATATATTGATTACAAGAAGTTGTTTGACAGTTTCAGGAATATTTCTCATTTAAAAAACATCTTATTAATAGATTCAATTGAAATCACTTTAAAAATTAATTTATTAAAAGGCGAAATATTAGGTTCTTTACAGGCAAACAAATCATGAACAAGAGATTCTTGCTCCTTATTCTCTAATTTAATTCCAGATTTTATAGATGAACATTTAGATAAAATCTTAGCCATGTAATCATTCAAACTATCACTATTTTTTTTATAATCTGATATTTCATTATCGATCAACTCTCTGAAGATTTCATCAATCTGATCTTCTAAGAAAACAGGATGAATCGCAGAAACTTCAATTTCATTACTATTAAATTTACTAAAATTAAAACCTAAATGAATTAAAGATTTTTTGATACTTCTAAGCAATCTAATTTCTTCAGAATTTAAATCTAACTTCTTTGGAAAAATTAAAGCTTGAGATGAATTGTTTTTAAGAGAAAGTTCCTTTAAAAAATTTTCATAAAGTATTCTTTGATGAGCTCTTTTTTGATGAATAATTACGATACCTGAACTGTTTTTTGTAATAATATAATTATTGTTTAATTGAAAAGCAGAAAGAGATATAGAATTATTAAAATCACCTAATACGTTTTCAAACGAAGACTCTCTTTCAAATGAAGATTCAAGATTTACCTCAATATCTTTTGGGGAGTCTGTAAAAATATCAAAAGGATTAAATGATTTATTAAAATCAACTGAAGGAGGAGTTGCTTTTTTATCTTTATATATGTAAGGAGTGTCTAAATTTACATTACTATCAAAATCTATTGAAGGGGATATATTAAATTGTCCAAGACTATGTTTTATTGAAGATCTAAGGATCGCATATATAGACTGGTCATTATCAAATTTTATTTCTGTTTTATTAGGATGAATATTGACATCAATAGAATTATTCGGAACACTAAAAATTAGAAAGTAAGAAGGATGATGGTTTTCAAAAATTAAACCTTCATAGGCAGATCTAACAGCATGATGTAAATGGGAATTTTTTATAAACCTATTATTTACAAAAAAAAATTGTGAAGTTTTTGTCTTTCTAGAATATTCTGGTTTAACAATAAAACCATTTATTTCAGCAATTTCTGTGCTTTCTTTAATTGGAACTAACTTTTCCTTAGTTGATTTTCCAAAAATTCTAATAATTCTTTCTTTAAAAATAGATTTTTTTAAATTAAAAATTTCATTATTATTATTAATAAAAATAAAACTAATTTGATAATTTATTAAAGCAACCCTGTGAAATTCATCAATAATATGTCTTAATTCAACATTGTCAGATTTTAAAAAATTTCTTCTTGCCGGAATATTATAAAATAAATTTTGAACGGATACAGAAGTACCCTTTTTACATAAAACTTCACTTTTAGCAACAAGTTCACCACCATTTATTTTAATCTCATTCCCAATATCATTTTTTGAATTTTCATTTGAATTAACAGTCAAATGAGAAACAGATGAGATACTTGATAAAGCTTCTCCTCTAAATCCCATTGTATTTAAATCAAATAAATCCTTTGAATTTCTAATTTTTGAGGTAGCATGTCTTAAGAAGCACAAATTTACATCTTCTTTACTCATACCAGAACCATCATCAATAACTTGAATAAGAGTTTTTCCAGCGTCTTTAATTATAAGTTTAATTGTTTGTGCACCTGAATCTACAGAGTTCTCTAAAAGCTCTTTAACAACAGATGAGGGCCTCTGAACAACTTCTCCTGCTGCTATTTGATTTGCCACATTCTTGGGAAGTAATTTTATAAGAGCACTCATGAAAAGAATTAATTAAAAATTGAAAAATCAAAATCTATAATAAATAAAAAAATCAATAATAAAACTAAAGCAATAATTATTATTCTTGAAGAAAATTTTCTATTAGATCTATTTCTATGGGTTAATCTTGCTTCTTTCCATTTCGAAGAAATATCAGCAGAACTCCTAATGTTTCTATTCTTTGAATAGACAGAATCAAAATTCATAATTTTTGAATATCCATCTATTGAATTCTTAATAGATTTTTCTTTATAATATCTTGGATTATAATTAAATCGCTTGTTTTTCCCCAATTTAAATAGACTAATTTTCAATTGAATAAAATTTAGTACCAAATGTACAAAAATGAGGATATAATTTCTCTTCAAACATCTACTAGGAATCATTATCTTTACACAAGATGAAAAATGAAAATATTGTTCTTCTAAAAGAATTACTTTTTAGAAAAAAAAACATTGTTATTATTCCTCATACAAATCCTGATGGGGATGCTATAGGAAGCTCTTTAGCTCTTATCCACTTATTAAATTCAATTGACCACAATTCAATTGTAATAAGCCCAAATAAAGCTCCATACTTTTTAAAATGGTCTCCTGGTTTTGAAAATATAATATATTTTGATTCTGACAAGAACTCTTGTATTGAATTCATAAAAAATGCTGACCTAATTTTTACTTTAGATTTTAATGATCTTGATAGAATTGGAGAAATGAGTAAATATGTAGATTCATCTAATGCAAAAATTGTTCTAATTGATCATCATCTGAACCCAAAAGATTATGCTGATTTAGTTTTCTCAGATATAGAAATTGGATCTACTTGCGAATTGTTATTTGAAATAATTATTGAACTAGGATATGAAAAATACATAGATTTTAATATTGCATCATGTTTGTATCTAGGAATGATGACAGATACTGGATCATTTCAATATTCAAGTGTTACAAGTAGAACCCATGAAATTATATCTAAACTAATTCAAAAAGGAATTAATCAAAGTGATATTCACAATAAGGTATACAACAACTCTTCTATCAGCAGATTGAAAGTTTTAGGTTCTGCATTAAGTAATTTAAATGTTCTAAAAGAATTGAACACTGCATATATGTATTTAAAGAGAGATGATCTTAAAGAATTTGATTTTCAAAAAGGAGATTCTGAAGGAATAGTTAATTATGGATTATCGTTAAAAAATATAATTTTTAGTGTAATATTTATAGAAGATATTAATGATGAAAATAATATAAAAATCTCATTTAGATCACAAAATGGTTTTTCATGCAATGAATTTGCATATAAACATTTTAATGGAGGAGGACATGCTAATGCTGCTGGAGGAAGAGATGATGGTCCAATAGAAGAAACTATCCTGAAATTTAAAAAGTTAATAAATAAATATAAAGACAACCTTACTAATATATAAAATGAAAAAATTAATATACATTATCTTAATAACAGTAATTACATCAACTATTTCATGTGTAAGCTCTCATCCAGACTTAAATGAAGGGCTTTATGCAGAAATCAAGACTAATAGAGGAGAAATTCTTATTAATTTAAACTTCAAAGAGACACCAGTTACAGTTGCAAATTTTGTTTCGCTTAGTGAAGGAAAAAACAAAGAAGTAAGTCCAGAATATGATAAGAAAAAGTATTATGATGGTTTAATTTTTCACAGGGTAATAGATAATTTTATGATTCAAGGTGGCTGTCCTCAAGGTACTGGAATGGGAGATCCTGGATATAAATTCAAAGATGAATTTAATGAGAATTTAAACCATGACGGACCAGGTATTTTGTCAATGGCTAATTCAGGTCCAAATTCTAATGGAAGTCAATTCTTTATAACACATAAAGAAACTCCCTGGTTAAATGGAGTTCATTCTGTGTTTGGAAAAGTAATAAAAGGAATTGAAGTCGTAAACTTAATTAAGCAAAGCGATACCATTCAAAATATTTCAATAATAAGAATTGGAAGAGAAGCAAAATCCTTTAAAGCTTCAAAAATTTTTTCAAATCACTTTGAAGAAGATAAAATTAATAAAGAGAAAAAAATAGCTTTACTGAAGAATATAAAGCTAGGTAAAAGAAAAGAACATGAAACTAAAAAATCTATGTCTATTTCTACTAATTCAGGATTAAAATACATTAAGACCCATACAAGCAATGGCCCCAAGGTTGACCCAAAGAAAGCTATTATGACCCATTATGCAGTTTATTTTGAAGATGGATCCCTTTTAGACACTAGTATTCTTGAGGTTGCGAAACAATATGACATTGTAAATATGAAGAAAAAAAACGCAGGAGGATATGCGCCACTAGAATGTAGAGTTGGACCTGATGATGCTCTTATACCTGGTTTTAAAGAAGGTTTAAGACTATTAGATGTTGGAGATAAAGCAATTATTTATATTCCATATTATTTAGCATGGGGTGAAGTTGGCAGCGGATCAATGATACCACCTAAATCAAATGTAATATTTGAAGTTGAAATTGTAGAATTAAAATAATCTAAAAAAGGAATGTTTAAATTGAATACACTTCCTTTTTTTAAAAAAAACCTAATCTCTTTTCTTTGTTTATTTGTAATTATTTTTCTTCAGATAATTAAAAAAGATCCTATTTTAATAGAGAACTATTACAGTACATCATTCTACAAAATTAGCTCTCAAATACCTCTTTATCTTTTTGGAAAACTACCTTTTTCATTTGGAGACATATTATATTTAACTATACCAATTATATTGTGGTTTATAATAAAAAACAATAATACCAGAAGACAAAATCTAAAAAATATTTTTCATTTTATAGCTACATTATATATAGTATTTCAATTTCAATGGGGACTAAACTATCATAGGACTAATCTAAAAACAAAACTATCTATTGAAGATGAATATGAACTAAGCTCATTAATTAAAGTGACAGATCTATTTATTACAAACACAAATAATATCCATGAAAAATTATCTAACAGTGATACTTTACCAGTATTATTTGATTATAAAATTAATAAACAGATATTTCTAGAATCTATAGAAGCAATTAAAACATTAGAGAAAGAAAACATAACTAATGATAAAGCACCTATAATTAGTGTTAAAAAATCCTTGTATAGCACTCCCCTCTCCTATATGGGCTTTAGCGGATACATAAACCCTTTTACATTAGAGGCACAAATAAATTCAAATACACCCAAAATATATCTCCCAACAACCATATGTCATGAAATTGCACATCAAATTGGATATTCAGCTGAAAATGAAGCTAATTTTATTGGAATAATGGCTGCTATACATTCCAAAAATCAATTTGTTTCATATAGTGGTAATATATCCGCTCTAAAATATTTATTAAATGAACTTTATAAAATAGATAAATTAAAATTTGATGAATTATTTATTAAAGTTAATAGAGGAGTAATTAAAAATATAAACCAAGCAAATAAACAACTGGAACAATACAAAAATCCTTTAGAACCCTATTTTAAAGATTTTTATGGATTATTTTTAAAAGCTAATAACCAAAAGCAAGGCATTAAGTCTTACAATATGGTAATTAGCCTTATTATTAATTACTACTCTAGTCAATAATTTTAGGTGACCCCATACCTTCTAAAAGTTGAATTTTATCATCAACCTTATTATTAAATTCTACAATTAGAGGTTTCATTTCATTCCATTGTCTTTTAGCAATTTCAAAACTACCTAGATGATGTTTAGTTGGACCATACGAATTTCCAGAAAAGCCTCTGAGTGCAACTGAAATTCTTTCAGATATTGTTGGGTTATCCTTTTCCATTATTTCTCTTTTAGACTTATTGCCATAAATTAAAGAATCTATAAGATTCATTTGATCATCCAACTCTTTTAATTCAGAATATAAATTTGTACTTATTTCGTCGGCGTATCTTATTGCTTGTTCATATTTTGACATTTTTTTCTTTGCTTTAACATATTGATCTAAAATTAATGTGTATTCTTTATCAAATTCGATAAAATCTGAAACTAACTTCTCAATTTGATCTGATAAAGGATTTTTTAATACATTTTCTCTAATTTTCTTTACTTGAAATTTTTTTTCAGAAGCAACTAAATTGTACTTACCATCTTTTAGTTCCATTAATCTTACACCATAGGTTCCAGGATTAACAGGAATTGAACGTGGATAAGTAATTCCTGAACTTGATTTAATTATCGAAAGTATAGGTTTTGTCAAAGCCCAAGAAACTCTATTAATACCTTTTTTTGTGGTTCCATTTATTCTTTCAACAATTAATCCATTTTTATCAACTATTTCAAGTATAATCTTGGAAGGCTTTTCGTTTATTTCTTCATCAAGTTTAGTCCAGCCAGGAAATGAGACATCCTTGTTTTCTTTATTTAATTTAGCTTCATTCTTTTTTCTTTTTGATTTTAAAGTTTCATAAGCTTTTGGAAGATTATAAGTAAAAATAGCACCGTAAGGTGGATTTTTTGACCTAAAATATGATGCTCCCTGACTTGCAGATCCTGATCTAACAGGGTTATACTGGAGAGCTTCCTTAGTATCAAATAATATAAAATCTTTACTTGTTTCTGAATTAATATTTCTTAGAGATGAATAATCGTCAAGAACATAAAAGCTTCGACCAAAAGTTGCTAAAACTAAATCATTTTCTCTTTTTTGAATTGCTAAATCTCTTATAGAAATCGTTGGCAAACCATTTGAAAATTTGATCCATTTTTCACCTTGATTATTTGAAAAATATAAACCATATTCAGTAGCTAAAAATAATAGATTAGGATCTATATGATCTTGTACAATCCTCCACACAAGAGTTTCAATAGGTAATCCATTAACAATGGACTTCCAAGACTTACCACCATTTTCACTTTTATATAAATATGGACTATAATCTCCAAACTTGTGATTATCTAAAGCAACATAAACTGTATTTATATCATGCAAGTCAGCTTTTATATCATTTACAAATGAAGTCTTAGGAAGATTTGGTAATTTATCAGCAGACATAGTAACCCATTCGTTACCGTTATTTTTGGTATAATGAATTAAACCATCATCCGTTCCAGCGTAAATATGATTTTCATTTATTGGGGATTCTGAAAGTGATGTAATTGTATTATAGGTTGACATTGCGTAGACATCCCAAGCTGAGTCCCAACTTTGCACCCTTCCCATAATTGGTAGTGATAGTCTTTCTTGGTTTAGAGTTAAATCTCCTGATATGGCAGTCCAACTATCACCTCTATCATTAGATCTCCACACTCTTTGGGATCCAAAATATAAACGTTTTGGATCGTGTGAACTAACAAGTATTGGGGAGTCCCAATTAAATCTTTCATATTGTTCATCTAATCCTGAATAAGGCTTTATAAATACTGCTTCACCAGTTGTTCTATCAACTCTATGAATATTTCCTTGCTGAGATTGTGCATATACTATATCCGGATTTCCTGGTTCTGTTGCTGGTTGATGACCATCGCCTCCTAAAAGAACAAACCAGTCACTATTTGTAATTCCATTTGATCGAAATGTTCTACTAGGACCACCTTGAGTATTATTATCTTGAGTTCCTCCAAAAATATTATAAAATGGATATGAATCATCAACAGCAAGCTTATAAAATTGAGTTAATGGAAGATTATTTATAAACTTCCATGTTTTGGTATCATCAAAAGATTCATAAATACCGCCATCTGTTCCAACAAGCAAATAATTCGGATCACTTTTTTTAAAAGTCATAGAATGATTATCAGAATGTTTGTCTTTTTCACTCATTCTATAAAATGTCTTTCCTCCATCGTCTGAAACTTGGACTCTAACATCCATTAAATAAATTTTATCTAAAACATGAGGAGATGCAACTAATTCCTGATAATAATGTGGGCCTGTTGCCCCGGAAACTGTATCTGACATTTTTTTCCAACTTTCTCCTCCATCCGAGGATCTATAAACTGCTCCTTTGCGACGATCCAATTCAATTGCGGCATATAAAATATCTGGATTAATCTCAGAAATAGCCAAACCTATTTTACCCAGATTTCCACTAGGCAATCCTACTTTTAATTGTTTCCATGTATCTCCACCATCATTACTTTTATAAATTTTGGTTCCAGGTCCTCCTCCCATATAAGCTGCTACATTTCTGTGTCTTTGCCATGTGGCTGCATAAATAATATTCTGATCTCTATTATCAACAACAATATCTGTAACACCAGTCCATTTATTTACATTCAAAACAGATCTCCAATTTTTTCCCCCGTCAGTTGTTTTATAAAGACCTCTTTGCCCTCCTGATGACCATAATGGACCTTGAGAAGCAACTAATATAGTATTTGAATCATCTCCATTTACTATAATTTTAGAAATATGTTCTGATTTTTTAAGACCTTTATTTTCCCATGTTTTACCTCCATTGTATGACACATAAACTCCTTTACCAATACCAACATGTCTTCCACCTACATTTTCTCCTGTTCCAAGCCAAATAGTAGTATTATTATTTGGGTCAATAGTAATGCTTCCTGTAGAATAAAAAGATTGGTCATCTGTTAAGGGTATCCATGTAGTGCCTGAATTAGAAGTTTTCCATACGCCACCTGAACCAACTGCAACGTACCATTCATTTTCATTTGATGGATTAATTGCAATGTCTGCTATCCTTCCAGACATAAATGCAGGACCAATACTTCTAAACTTTAGTCCAGAGTATAAAGAAGCTTCATTACTTGTATCTTTTTTAGTTTTTTGAGAATGTGAGAATGTAAAAAATAATGTTAAAATAAAAGCCAGGGTGTATCTTAAAGAAAAATTCATAATATATAAGTTTTTTGGAATTACATAAATATAATTAATAATATCGATTTTTTCATTTTAACTTAGCGAAGTGTCAAAAAAAATAAAAATATTCAATTCTGTTGAAATTATAGATATTGGTTCAAAAGGACAATCAATAGCTAAAAATTCTGAAGGAATTGTAATAATGCTTAAAAATGGAGTTCCAGGGGATATTGTTGATATAAAAACATATAAAAAAAAGAAAAAATATTTTTTAGGTAATATAACTAAATACCATTCTTACTCTAAATTAAGAGTCGAACCAAAATGTGAACATTTTGGTACTTGTGGGGGTTGTAAATGGCAAAATATGATCTATGATTCACAAACTCAATTTAAAGAAAACAAAATAAGACACTCATTTAAAAAAATATTTAATAGTATAGAAGTTAATCCAATAATAAAATGTAATGAAGAGTATTTTTATAGAAATAAATTAGAATTCTCATTTACTGAAAACCGTTGGCTTACAAATAAAGAAATCAATAGCAATAAAAAAGGAATTGAAAGAAGAGGGATTGGTTTTCATATATCTGGTATGTGGGATAAAGTAGTAGATATTAATAATTGTCATTTACAATCTGATCCTTCAAACAAAATTAGATTATCAATAAAGGAATATGCTATTAAAAATGATTTTTCATTTTATAATTCTAGATATAAAAGGGGGTTATTAAGAAATTTAATGATAAGAAGTACTAGCTTAAATGAATTTATGGTTATAATTCAATTTTTTGAAAAAAATACAGAAAATATTAAATCAATACTTAACCACATAAAAGTTTCATTTCCTGAAATCAAGTCTATTCAATACGTGATTAATAACAAAGAAAATGATTCAATATATGATAGAGATGTTAAATTATTTTATGGAGAAAAATTTATAACAGAAACTATAGATAAATTGAATTTTAAGATCTATCCTAAGTCTTTCTTTCAAACAAATATTAATCAAACAACTAAACTTTATAAAACCGTTAAAAAACTAGCAAATTTAAAAGGAAATGAAATAGTGTATGACTTATATTCAGGTTTAGGCACTATATCCCAATTCATTTCAAAAAATGCAAAAAAAGTAATTGGAATTGAAAGCATTAAAGAAGCTGTCCAATCAGCTAAAAAAAGTGCGATTGAAAATAAAATAAACAATGTAGAATTTGAAGTTGGAGATATAAAAAACATTTTTACTTCAAAGTTTGTAAAAAAACATGGTAATCCCGATTTAATTATAACTGATCCTCCTAGAGATGGGATGCACAAAAATGTAATTAAAGAAATCTTAAAGTTAGAGACTAATTTAATTATATATGTGAGCTGTAACCCATCTACTCAATTAAGAGACTTAGAAAAATTCCAAGAAAAGTATACTATTAAAAAAATACAACCTGTAGACATGTTTCCTCACACCGATCATGTAGAAAATGTTGTACTTTTGAAAATTAATAATTAGTTATTTTATAAAATTGAAAAAAAGCATAATCCTATTTTTTATAAGCTGTATAATTCTATCATGTGAACCAGATGACATATGTCTAACATCAATTCCTGATACTCCAAAACTTATCATTGTTTTTTATGATGAATCTTCAGGTCTAAAAAAGGAGGTTACAAATCTTAAAATCCAAGGATCTAATAATGAAAAAATTTATCAATTTAAAACAACTGATTCAATTGCTGTACCATTAAAAAACCTAGAAAAAATAACTAGCTATTCTTTTGTAAAAGATTTTAAAGAAAATGTAGATAATTCAGGTAATAATGATAACATATTAATTAACTATCAATATAATCATATTTATATAAGTAGAGCATGTGGTTATTTTTCAAACTATGATTTAAATCAAATTGTTATTGAAAACGACAATATTAATTGGATTATTAAATCAGAAATAATGAATTCAGCAGTTAAAGATGAAAAAGTTATACATGTTAAAATATTTCATTAATATATTATTTATAGCTTGTAGTATAACAAGTTTCTCACAAGAAGACATTGAATTAGATAGCATTCCAACAAAAACTACATATGGAATAAAAATAGGTTTAGATATTAGTAAACAAATTAGAATGCTAACTGAATCAAATTATAAAGGCTTAGTATTAACTGGAGATTATAGAATTCTTGATAGGTTATTTATAGCTGCTGAATTTGGAAGTGAAGAAAAAAAAACAATTAATGAAGTTTTAGATTTTGATACTGATGGGAACTTTTTAAAATTGGGTGTTAATTATAATGTATACAATAATAGAAAAGGATTAGATAATGAAATATATGTTGGCTTTAGGTATGGTATTGCAAAATTTAATCAAAAACTAAATTCCTATACTATCTATGATTTGGATCATTATTGGGATCAAAATAATGTAAATAGTATTACTGATTTTAAAGATCTGACAGCTAGTTGGTTTGAATTAGTATTAGGTTTCAATGCTGAAATTCTAAAAAATACCTATATGGGTATAAGTTTAAGACTAAATAGACTATTAAACCAAAAAAGTCCTGAAAATTTTAGTAATCTATATATACCTGGATTTAATAAAGTATTAGAAGAAAATAATTTTGGAGTTGGTATTACTTATTCAATTTTTTATCAGATACCTATATTTAAAAAAAATAAAAAAAATTAGAGTGATTTTTTTTCTTTATAAATTTTTTTTGAACCACTATAAATTTCATATTTAGCTAATCTGCTTTCTAATTTACCATTATATAATTTTATTTTTCTAGAAGGTCTTAGTCCAACAAATTTTAAAGCTTCTAAGTTAGAAGTTATAAACCAAGCATTTGAGTTAGAATAATTAGTTTTAAGAGTATCCCCTATTTTTTTGTAAAATGATTTAATATCTACTGTTAAACGTTCACCATATGGAGGATTAAATAAAAGATGTAAAAAATTGTCATTATTTTTTTTTGTATTAAAAAAATTATTTTCAGAGACATTAATTATATCTTGAAATTCAGAATTAATAATGTTTTTTTTACATTTCATAATAGCTGATGGGGATTTATCATATCCCATTAAATTATAATTAAAAGATTTTACTTTCTTTAAAACAGATTTTTTTATTATTTCAAACAATTGAGAATCATAATTTTTCCAATTTTTAAATGAAAATTTTTCCCTTTTAACATTAACAGGATAATTAGTGGCATACATAGCTGCTTCTATTAAAATAGTACCGCTTCCACACATTGGATCTAAAAAATCTGATTGACAATCCCATTGAGAAAGCATAATTAGTCCAGCTGCTAAAACCTCATTTACCGGAGCAATGTTTGTTTGTAATCGATAACCTCTTTGATTTAGTGGTTTTCCTGATGAATCAAGCGAAACAGTGCAAGTGTTTTTGGAAATATGAATATTAATTTTTATATCTGGATTTTCTTTATCAATATTTGGTCTTTTCTTGTACATCTTTCTAAAACGATCAGCTATTCCATCTTTTACTCTCTGAGATACAAAAAGAGAGTTAGAAAATATTTCTGTATTTATAACCGATTCTATATAAAAAGTATTTTCAATAGAAATATAATTCTCCCAACTAAAATTAAAAATGTTACTATAAAGATCTTTCTGACTATTAATCTTAAAAGATTTTATAGGTTTTAAAATTCTAATAGCTGACCTTAAGAAAAGATTAGATTTATATAAAAATCCTAAATCTCCAAAAAAACTTACATTTCTAACACCTATTTCTATTTTTTTTGCACCTAAATCTAAAAGTTCATTTGCTAATATTTTTTCTAAACCAAAAAAGGTTTTAGCAATCATTTTAAAATCATTAACCATAGTTTATAAATAATTTTTAAAAATACTCTAATTTTGAAGTTTATGAGTAAAAATTTCAATATAGATACAGACAATGAATACAATCATTGGTTTGATTCTCCTTATTACCATATTCTATACGAAAATAGAGATCATAAAGAAGCTAAAAGTTTTATCAAAAAAATTATAAAATATCTAAATTTAGATAAAGGATCCAAAATATTAGATGCTGCATGTGGAAAAGGAAGGCATTCAATAGAGATCGAAAAGCTAGGTTATAAAGTTTTAGGAATAGATCTATCAAAAAACAGTATTAAAACAGCAAAAAAAAATGAAAATAAAAATTTAAATTTTTTAATTCATGATATTGCAATTCCTCTTAAATCAGAGTTTGATGCAGTTTTTAACTTATTTACAAGTTTTGGATATAACACAAAAAGAAAAGACTTAGATATATTATATGCAATGGAAAAGAATCTTAAAACTGGAGGAATTGGTGTGATAGATTTTTTTAATATAAATAAGGTTAAAAAAGATTTGATAGAAAATGAAATCATATTCAAAAAAAATATCAAATTTAAAATCAAAAGAAGAGTCTATAAAGATTATGTAAATAAAAACATTTCTTTTAATGATAAAAAAAAACAATACAATTTTAATGAAAAAGTAAATAACTTATCATTGAATAATTTTAAAAATTATTTAAGTAATACCAATTTAGAAATTCAAGAGATTTTTGGAGATTATAACTTAAATCCATTTGATAGTAAAAAATCATCAAGATTAATAATAGTTTTTAAAAAAAAATCCCAGTCAAATAAATGACTGGGATTCGAAGAAGGCGGTGACATACTCTCCCACCAAATGGCAGTACCATCTGCGCTATTAGGCTTAACTTCTCTGTTCGAAATGGGAAGAGGTGAGCCCTAATGCAATAACCACCCTTAAGGTTCTCATTAAAAAACAATGAGTTGTTATACTATAAAGGATAACACAATAAGTTAACATATTAAAATTCAAGATATAAAAAGAAAAGTAGTAAAATAAAAAATACAATATTAAGAAAAAGTTGCACGATAGGCCTACGGGTAATTAGTATCACTCGGCTATGACATTACTGCCTTTACACCTGTGACCTATCAACGTAGTCGTCTCCTACGACCCTTAAAAGAAATCTCATCTTGTGGAAGGTTTCGCGCTTATATGCTTTCAGCGCTTATCCTTTCCCGACATAGCTACTCTGCAATGCTCCTGGCGGAACAACAGATACACCAGCGGTCAGTCCAACTCGGTCCTCTCGTACTAGAGTCAGATCCACTCAAATTTCTAGCGCCC
>CAYSTA010000012.1:0-38996 GCA_964433845.1 uncultured Flavobacteriaceae bacterium | reverse complement strand
TAAACCATAGGCATATCTTCTTCTTTTTCTAGCTAATTATTAACATTCATTCAACGATTCATTCAACTATAAAAACAAAACCCCTGTAAATCAGCGACTTACAAGGATTTTAGTAGCCCGTAGGGGAATCGAACCCCTCTTACCAGGATGAAAACCTGGCGTCCTAGCCGATAGACGAACGGGCCAAATTTCAAACGATTGCAAATGTAATTCAAAGGTCACAAACTTGCAACATAATAATGATCCTTTTGTTTAAGTTGAAATTAATATGCTCTGGCGAATAAAACTCTCTGTTCAGAAGGGTTTTTTGAGTATATGCAATTACCTTTTTCTTTAACTCCTTCTATTGGAATACATCTAATTGTAGCCTTTGTTTCTTTTTTAATTATTTCCTCTGTCTCCCTAGTACCATCCCAATGAGCAGACACAAAGCCTCCTTTATTTTTAATTAAATCTTTAAATTCGTCATATGTATTTGCATTTCTAATATTTGCATTTTTAAAACTCTTTGCTTTTTCAAATAAATTATTTTGAATATCCGTAATTAGAAAATCTATCCTAGAAAAAACATCATCAAAATTAATTGTTTCCTTTTCCATTTTATCTCTTCTAAAAATTTCCAAACTAGAATTTTCTATATCTTTTGGTCCTGCTACAATTCTTATAGGAACTCCTTTTATCTCATGTTCATTGAATTTGAAACCTGGTTTATAGGTGTCCCTTTTATCAAACAAAAAACTTATTCCTTTAGATTTTAATTTTTCAATTATTGGTTCAATGTAAGATTCAACAGCATTAAATTCTTCTTTTGATTTATATATTGGAATTATTACAACTTGAATAGGTGCTAATTTAGGTGGAAGAACAAGCCCATTATCATCACTATGCGTCATTACTAAAGCACCCATTAACCTTGTGGAAACTCCCCAAGAGGTTGCCCACACATAATCTAAATCACCATTCTTGCTAGCAAATTTAACATCAAAAGCTTTAGCAAAATTTTGACCTAAAAAGTGAGATGTTCCTGCTTGAAGTGATTTTCCATCCTGCATCAATGCTTCTATACAATAAGTTTCTTCAGCACCTGCAAATTTTTCACTATCAGACTTTAATCCTTTAATAACTGGAATTCCCATATGATTCTCAGCAAACTCAGCGTAAATATCATTAATTAATATTGCTTCATCAATGGCTTCTTTCTTAGTTTCATGAGCTGTATGTCCTTCTTGCCAAAGAAACTCTGCAGTTCTTAGAAAAAGACGTGTTCTCATTTCCCACCTAACTACATTAGCCCACTGATTAATTAAAATAGGTAAATCTCTATAAGATTGAATCCAATTTTTATAAGTGTTCCATATTACAGCTTCACTTGTAGGACGAACAATTAATTCTTCTTCCAATTTAGCTTTTTCATCTACTATTAATTTTCCTGGATTCTTAACGTCATTTTTCAATCTATAATGAGTCACTATTGCACATTCTTTAGCAAAACCTTCTGCATTTTTTTCCTCAGCTTCAAACAAACTTTTTGGAACAAACAAGGGGAAATAGGCATTTTGGTGTCCAGTATCTTTAAACATTTGATCTAACTGATTTTGCATTTTTTCCCAAATAGCGTATCCATATGGTTTAATAACCATACATCCTCTAACAGAAGAGTTTTCAGCAAGATCAGCTTTTACAACTAATTCATTATACCATTTTGAATAATCTTCTTCTCTTTTAGTTAGTTTTTTACCCATGAATTGTTTTTGGCATAATAATTGTTTAATTATGTATAGATGCTAAAATAACTATTTTAATTTTTTTAACAACAAAATAATATCATGATAAATTTATATTATAAAATTCTTAAAAAAGTAAAATTCTTTTCTTTTATTTTATTTTCCATGACTTTTTTAAGTTGTGGGTCTTTTAGCACAGGTGGATATTTAGCTAGTGATGGAATTTATGGAACTAAAAATCAAGTAAAAACTAATCAGAATGGAATTTACTATAAAAATTATTTTGATCAAAAAGCTCAGGAATATGGTTTGAACAATCAAGTTAATGATAGTATCATTACTGATGTAAACTCATATTCAAACACAACAAATAGTTCAAACATAGCCTATACAAATAGTTATGGATCCTGGGGTGATAACCCTACATCAATTAATTTCATATATAACGATATTTTCAGGCCATATTGGGGATATTATTATCAACCATATTATATGAATTCATGGTATAATTATTTCTATTCCCCTTTTTACAGCCCTTTCTATTCATGGCATTATTATCCTTATGAAAGATATAATTATTGGCATTTCATGTTTAGACCTTGGGGTTACGGTGGATATTCAGGATACGGTGGATATTTTGATCCTTATTTTAATAGATATAACGAAAACAACATTGCATTTATGAATGGAAGAAGAGGGACTAATTCTAATAATTCCTCATCTTCAACTGGAAGCGCCAATGCATCATCTTATTCTACTAGTATTGGTTCAAGATCTATTTCAAATTATAATGTTGGAAGAAATGATACAGACGATAGTTCTTCTCAAAATGAAGTGAATAAAACTAGAAATATTAATAGGATGTATTATGTATTAAAAAATTCAAGATCTGATAGGAATTATCTAATTCCTAGAGATGGTGATGACTTAGGAGGAAGTAATGGTGGAAGTAATGTCAAAAAAGGTAATGATTCAAGACCTTATACAAGATCATCAAACGGGAAACCATCTGATTTTCAACTTAGTAAATATGGCAATTCATCATCAAGATCATACAATGTTTCTCGATCCAGTTCTGGTTCATCAGGTAGGTCCTATGATGTTTCTCGATCCAGTTCAAGTTCATCAAGCTCTAGTAGACCTTCATACTCTTCTTCTTCAAGTAGTAGGTCATCTGGAGGTGGAAGGCCAAGTGCTCCATCATCCAGCAGTGGAGGAAGCTCAAGAGGTCCAAGATAAAAAAATAAAATGTTACAAAAGTCTGTACTATTTCTATTTGTGTTTTTCTCATTATCTATAAAATCTCAAAATTTACAAGAGATTTTAAATATTTCATTAGATAAACCTAATGGAACAGCTAGATTTGAATCTATGGGAGGAGCTTTTGGTGCTTTAGGAGGTGACCTTTCAGCTATTAATATAAATCCTGCAAGTAGTTCTGTCTTTAATGATAATGAATATGCTTTAACTTTAGGTACAGAAAAAAAATCAAATAAATCTCTTTTTTTTAATAATTCAAAAAAAGTTAATAATAATAAGTTTTCTATTAATCAAGGAGGTGGTGTTTGGTTATTAAAAAATTTTGGTGGAGGAAATATTAATAAGATCTCTTTTGGAATTAATGCTCAGACCAATAATTCATTTAACAATAGTTTTGAAGTTGTTGGAAGAAATGAATCTAATTCAATTGATAAATTTTTTCTAAATAATTCTTTAGGATTTAATTCATCTGATTTAAGTGTTGGTAACAATGAAAGTATAGCAGGTGTTTATAAGTATTTAGGTGAGAATTATGGGTATTCTGCGCAACAAGCTTTTTTAGCATATCAAGCTTATCTTATTAATTTTGATAAAGATTCAAATAGTTTTTACTCACTAGCAAATTATAGTGAAGGAGTAGATCAACAATATATAAGTGAAAGTAAGGGAGTTAATACAAAATACAATATAAATTTTGCTATCCAGTTTAAAGAAAATTATTATTTCGGATTAAACATAAATACTCATGAAATTTATATCAATAATTATATAAGGCATCAGGAAAGTAATTTTGCTACAAACTCTGCAATTACTGGTATCACATTTGAAAATAATTTAGTCACACAAGGAGAGGGTCTATCTATTCAATTAGGGGCAATTGCAAAATTTAATTCTTTTAGATTAGGTCTTTCATACCAATCACCTACTTGGTATAATCTATGGGATGAAACTTATCAATATTTAGAAACGCAATCAGTAGATAAGAATGGAATTAATTATCAGGATAAAATTGATCCAAGAGTAATTAATTCTTATCCAAAGTACAAATTGACTACCCCTTCATCAATAACAACTAGTGCTGCAATTGTTTTTGGAAAATTAGGATTATTAAGTCTAGATATTATTAGTAGAGATTATTCTAAAATTAAAGCAAAACCTAATAGAGATTTTTTAAATACAAATAGAAAAATTGAGAACCAGCTTACAAATACTATTGATATTAGACTCGGTACAGAAATTAAAATAGATAGGTTAAGTCTAAGAGCTGGTTATGGAAAAATGGGGAGTCCATATGCAGGTTCTATTGGTGTAAACAATCACTCAAAAATTATAGATGATTCCAAATTATATTCTTTTGGAATGGGTTATGATTTCGGGAAGACATTAATTAGTTTTTCTTACAAAATGCTAGAATCTAATAAACATCACCAGTTGTTTGATTCTGGTTTAACAGACTTTGCCAAAATTGATTTGAATAATTCAGTATCTACACTATCTGCTGTATTTAAGTTTTAAGAGTTTTATAAATATTTCTAATTAATTAAATCTATTATTCTATTAAGTATTCTTTAATTATCTTTGTTATTAGAAATTTTAAACATGAAATACGATAAGTTTTTTGAAGATCAATTGGATTTAATGGGTGATGATCATATAGGTTCATCATCAGAAACTCCAATTAGAGATAATGCATTTGATATTTCAGATGATGAAAAAATCTCATTAATAGAAAAGGATATCCACAATATACTAGAGACATTAGGAATGGATTTAAATGATGACAGTTTAAGAGGTACACCTAAAAGAGTTGCTAAAATGTTTGTAAAGGAACTCTTTCAAGGATTAAATCCTAATAAACTTCCTAAATCATCCACCTTTGAAAATAAATATGATTATAAAGAAATGTTAGTTGAAAAAAACATTACGCTTTATTCAACATGTGAACATCATTTATTACCTATTGTTGGTAAAGCTCATGTTGCATATTTTTCAAGTGGTACTGTCATTGGTCTTTCAAAAATGAATAGAATAGTAGAGTATTTTTCTAAAAGACCTCAAGTACAAGAGAGGTTAACTATACAGATAGTAAAAGCTTTACAAGAAATTCTCGAAACGCAGGATGTTGCTTGTGTTATTGATGCAAAGCACCTTTGTGTTAATTCTAGAGGTATAAAAGACGTTGATTGTAGCACCGTAACTGCAGAATTTGGTGGTAAATTTAAAAATCAAAGTGTAAAAAGAGAATTTTTAGATTATATTAGTAATGAAAGTTCACTCTAACTTACAATGAAATCTGATTTTTATAAAGATTTAAAAATATACAATTCACTTTCAGGAAAAAAAGAAATTTTTGTACCTATAAATAAAAAAAATGTTGGTATTTACGTTTGTGGACCAACAGTATATAGTAATGCTCATTTAGGAAATTGTAGAACCTATATTTCATTTGATATAATTCATAGATATATTTCCCATTTAGGATATAAAGTTAGATATGTTAGAAACCTGACAGATGTAGGTCATTTAGAAAATGATGATGATTCTGGTGAAGATAAAATTTCTAAAAAGGCAAGAATTGAAAAATTAGAGCCAATGGAAATAGTCCAAAAATATACAATGGATTTTCATACAATTATGAAGAAATTCAATACAATTCCTCCAAATATAGAGCCAACAGCTACTGGTCATATTTTAGAACAAATTGATAGTATTAATAAAATAATTGCATCAGGTTATGCCTACGAAAAAAATGGATCTATATATTTTGATGTTAAAAAATTTAATAAAGTAAATAAGTATGGCAAATTAAGTGGAAGAAAAATTGAAGATATGATGAATAGTTCTAGAGATTTAGATGGAACTTCTGACAAAAAAAATCCACAAGATTTTGCTTTATGGAAAAAAGCTGAGAAAAATCATATAATGTACTGGAACTCACCCTGGGGAAAAGGCTTTCCAGGATGGCATCTAGAATGCACCTCTATGAGTAAAAAATATCTTGGAGATTTTTTTGATATTCATGGTGGTGGCATGGATTTAAAATTTCCTCATCATGATTGTGAAATAGCACAATCTGAAGCAATTGACAATCAAAGTCCAGCTAAATTTTGGATGCATGCAAACATGTTAACATTGAATGGTAAAAAAATGTCTAAATCGACTGATAATTTCATTTTACCTAATGAAATTTTTACAGGAAAGAATAATCTTTTAAGTAAAGAATTCTCTCCAAATGTTGTTAAATTTTTTATGTATCAAGCCCATTATAGAAATATATTAGATTTGAGCAACGATGCATTGATTGCTTCTGAGAAAGGATTAAACAAATTAATTGACGGATTTAACTTAATTCCAAATTTAAATAGTAATAATAAAAAGTCTGATTTTGATGTTGATAATTGGATTTCTAATTGTTATTCTAGAATGAATGACGATTTCAATACGCCAATGCTAATTGCAGAAATCTTTGAATGTGTAAAGTTTATTAACAACGTTAATATTGGCTCTAAGAATATAAATAAAATAGATAAAGAAAAAATTCGAAAAACATTTGAAATATTTCTTTTTGAGATATTAGGATTAATAAATGAAAAAAATGCAAAATCTGGAAAATCATCTGATTTAATCCAATTATTAATTAAAATAAGAAATCAGGCTAGAGCAAATAAAAATTTTGAATTATCAGATCAAATTAGAGATGATTTATTGAAGCTTGGAATACAATTAAATGATGAAAAAAATGAATCTTCATACAAATTGATTTAATAATGAAGGTTATTGTATATCCGTTTATTTTATTAATAAAATTTTATCAAATAACAATTTCTCCTCTATTGCCATCAACCTGTAGATTTTCTCCTACATGTTCAGAATACAGTAAATTATCTTTATTAAAACATGGATTAATTAAGGGATTATTTCTTTCATTTAAAAGAATAATTAGGTGTCACCCATGGGGCGGAAAAGGTTTAGATCCAGTCCCTTAATTTTATCTATATTTATTCAAAATATTCTTATGACATTTCTAAAGATTGACTGGGCTCCAAATGAAATTTTCTTAAAACTAGGCCCTCTCTCCATTCATTGGTATAGTGTAATGTTTATAATTGCTTTTACCCTAGGCTATTATATTATAAAAAAATTATATATAAATGATAATAAATCTATAGAATTAGTTGAACCGCTGTTTATTTATGTAGTTTTTGGAACTTTGATTGGAGCTAGACTAGGAGAAGTATTTTTTTATAACTGGGATTATTTCCAAAATAATTTAATCGAAATTTTATTACCAATAAAAAACGATTCTAATAGTTCAATGTTATTCGGACTAATAGACGGATATAAATTTGTTGGGTACAGAGGATTAGCTAGTCATGGCGCAACAATAGGTATAATTACAGCCATGTTTATTTATAAATATAAATTCAAATATGATTCGGTATTATGGATTTTTGATAGAATAGTTATTCCAATATCAATTGGCGGAATGTTTGTAAGAATTGGTAATTTCTTTAATTCTGAAATTCTTGGTAATTATACAGGAAATAATTTTGGTGTTGTTTTTTCTAATAGAGGAGAAATATATCCTAGACATCCAGCCCAATTATATGAAGCATTTGGTTATTTGCTTCTTTTTATTTTACTATGGAATTTATATTGGAAAACAGATTATAAAAATAAAAAAGGGTTTCTTTTTGGACTCTTTTTAATATGCTTATTCTCTATTAGAATATTAGTTGAATTTGTAAAAGAAAGTCAAGGAGGTTTTGAAGATGCCTTAGGTATATTATCTACAGGGCAATGGTTAAGTATTCCATTTATAATAATTGGTGTTTTTCTAATGGTAAGAAGTAAAAAAAGTACTTAGATTACTTTTTTATGCTTTTTCTTAAAGTATCAAACATTACGGGTGTAGCAATAAAGACGGAAGAATATGTTCCTATCATAACTCCAATAATTAAGGCAAACATAAATCCTTGAATTGATTCACCACCAAAAATAAATATTGCCAACAAAACAACTAAAGTAGTAAATGATGTATTTAATGTTCTACTTAGAGTTGAGTTTAAAGCACCATTTACTATTCTATTAAATTCCCATGATTTATTAATCAATCTAAATTCTCTAATTCTATCAAATACAACTACTGTATCATTTAATGAATATCCTATAACTGTTAAAATAGCAGCTATAAATGCTTGGTTAATTTCCATATTAAACGGCATAAATGAATAAGCGATAGAAAAGACTCCTAAAACAATTAAAACATCATGAAAAACCGCTGCTACAGCTCCTAAAGAATATTGCCAATCCCTAAATCTCAATAAAATATATAAGAAAACAACGGCTAAAGAACCAAAAATTGCTAAAAATGAGTTCTTTTTAATATCATCAGCTATAGTTGGACCAACCTTTGATGAACCCATAATACCAATTGACTTATCATCTGATCCATTGACAAAATTATCATAAGTTAAATCAGCAGGGAAAAAACTTTTTAGAGCATTAAACATTTTGAGCTGAATCTCATCATCAACTTGAGTACCTTCAACATCAACTTTATAATTTGTAGTTATTTTAAGTTGATTGTCTGAACCATATGTCTTAGCCTCAGCACTTCCAAAAACTTCTACAAGATTATTTTGAACATCACTTGGATTAACATTATTATCAAACCTAACAGTATAAGATCTTCCTCCAACGAAATCTACACCTTGATTCAAACCATTTGTAGAAAGAGAAAAAACACCAATAGTCAATAAGGCAAAAGAAAACATATAAGCAACTTTTCTTTTTTCAAGAAAAGTTATGGTTAGATTCTTAAACAAATTTTTTGTAGTTCTAGTAGAAAAATTTAAGGTTTTACTTTTACTTATTCTAGCATCTACCAACATTCTTGTAATGAAGATTGCTGTAAATAATGAAGTAGCAATACCTATTAAAAGAGTTGTAGCAAAACCTTTGATTGGACCTGATCCAAATACAAATAATATTAAGGCTGTTAATCCAGTTGTTATATTAGCATCAAGAATAGATGATAGTGCATTACTAAAACCATCACTTACAGCCTGTTTTTGACCTTTTCCTTTTGTTAACTCTTCTCTAATTCTTTCAAAAATTAAAACATTTGCATCAACAGACATACCAATTGTTAACACAATACCTGCTATTCCTGGTAGGGTTAAAACAGCTCCTAATCCAGCTAAAATTCCAAAAATTAGTACAATATTTAAAACTAATGCTGTATCAGCATAAATTCCAGCTCTTCCATAATAAAATGTCATCCATATAAGAACTAGTAATAGTGCTATTGCAAATGAATTAATACCTCTTTCAATGTTTTCTTTTCCAAGAGATGGGCCTACAACTTCAGATTCAATAATTTCAGCTGATGCAGGTAGTTTACCAGCTCTTAAAACATTAGCCAAATCAATTGCTTCATTTAAAGTGAATTGACCTGATATTTCAGATCTACCACCTGAAATTGCACCTTTTGAAACTCCAGGTGCAGAGTAAACTATATCATCTAATACTATTGCAATATTACTCTTATCCTTATAAGCATTTCCTGTCATCTCTTCCCATTTCCTAGCTCCTTTACCATTCATTTGCATAGAGACTGCAGGAGATCCTATTTGATCATAACTTTGACTAGCATCTACTACAACACTTCCACTTAATGGTGGCTTGTCATCTCTATTTGATTGTATAGCATATAAATCTACTATTTTTGTATTAGCATCAGGCTTTCCAAATAAAAACTTAGTAAATCTTTTTTCAGGTGGCAATAGCTTTCTAATTTCAGGCATAGAAAGATATTTCTCAATTTTATTTTGATTCTTTGATAGAAACTGAGCAATTACTGGTCCTCCTTGATAACCTGTTCCAACTATATAATCAAATAATGGATTTTTTGTCGATGAATTTATAGTATCATTTGCTTCAACATCTGCTAACAAATCATCAATTTTTGAAGTTTCAGTTTCGACGATTTCTTCATTTTCTTCTTTTGAAATTTCTTTCAATGCTTCGTTAGCTTGTGATAAAAAAGGTAAAAATTGATCATTTTTTTCAGTAACCCAAAACTCTAATTGAGCGGTACTTTGAAGTAAATTTTTAACTCTTGCTACGTCCTTTGCTCCAGGAAGTTCAACACGAATTCTACCGGAATTTCCTAATCTTTGAATATTAGGTTGTGTCACTCCAAACTTATCTATTCTTTTTCTTAAAACTTCAAATGCAGAGACAATAGATTCATCAATTTTTTGCTTAATAATTGGTTTAACTTCATCATCAGACATTTCAAAATTAATCTCATCACTAAGTGATCTATTTGCAAAAATATCAGGAGAAGCTAAGTTTGTATCTCCTTTTATTTGATCAAAAGAAGTAAAAAAAGACTCTAGATAGGTTTGATCGGACTCTTTTTGTAATTCATCAGCATTATTTAATGCATTATTAAAAACCACATCTTTAGAGTTTTCGGCTAATCCTTTTAAAATATCTTTTACAGAAATTTGTAGTGTAACATCAATTCCTCCTTTAAGGTCCAATCCTTTGTTAAGTTCTTTAGATTTAGCGCTATTATAGGTTGTAAATCCAAAAATACTTTTATCAGAAATAGAATCTAAATAACTAACATATTTCTGCTGTCTTTTATCTGAAAAATTTGTTTCATTTTCAGAAACGGAGTTAATTGAATACTCTAAAGCATTATCCTCAACACTAGAGGTTATAAAAGTAAATGAAATTTGGTATAGACTTACTAATCCAAAACAAAAAGCAAAAAACTTTATGAGTCCATTATTTTGCATAAAATTAAATTTAAGAAAATTTCTTTTTTAAAAACGAGCAAATATATGATTTCCCACAGGATAAAGCAATTAATAATTCAGGTTAAGACATGTATCTTCCTGTTTTTATCAATCTTATAATGCTAAGTTCATTCTTCTGACAGCCTCAGCACTTTGACTGAATTTAATCATTTCTTCATCATTTAAATCTAGATCAATAATTTTTTCACAACCATTTTTTCCTATAATACATGGTACACCAATACATATATCATCTTGGTTATATTCTCCATCAAGAAGAACTGAACATGGAATAATTCTTTTTTGATCATTAAGAATAGAATTCACTAAATAAGCAACAGACGCACCAGGTGCATACCAAGCAGATGTGCCTAATAATTTAGTAAGAGTTGCTCCACCAACCATAGTATCTTCAGCCACTTTTTTAAGTTTATCTTCCGAGATTAAATTAGAAACAGGAATTCCATTATAACTTGCTAGTCTAGTTAAAGGAATCATAGTAGTATCGCCATGACCACCAATTACCATTCCATGAATATCATTTGCTGGTCTATTTAGAGCTAATGACAAATAAGTTTTAAATCTGGAACTATCTAACGCACCACCCATACCAATAACTCTATTTTTAGGCAAACCTGTTGAATTCAAAGTTAAATATGTCATTGTATCCATAGGATTAGAAACAACAACAATAATTGCATCACTTGAATGTTTTAAAATATTACCAGAAACTTCTTTAACAATACCAGCATTTATACCAATTAATTCTTCTCTTGTCATACCAGGTTTTCTTGGAATTCCAGAAGTAATAACAACTACATCACTATTTGATGTAACTGAATAATCACCTGTTGTCCCTACTACTTTAGTACCAAATCCAATTGTTGTTGCAGTTTGCATCATGTCTAAAGCTTTTCCTTCAGCGAACCCCTCTTTTATATCTAAAAGAACGACCTCACTTGCTATAGACTGTGATGCAATAACATCTGCACAAGTTGAGCCTACATTCCCTGCTCCTACTATAGTTACTTTCATAAATTATTATTATCTATTAAACATCAATATTAGCATAAGTTGCATTTTTTTCTATAAATTCTCTTCTAGGAGGAACTTCATCACCCATTAACATTGAAAAAACACGATCAGCTTCTACAGCATTGTCAATCGTTACTTTTCTAAAGGTCCTAAATTCAGGATTCATTGTAGTTTCCCATAATTGAATGGCATTCATTTCTCCTAACCCTTTATACCTTTGAATGGTAGAACCCTGTCCAAATTCCTCCATAAGCTTATCTCTTTCATTATCATCCCATGCATATTGTTTTTTTGCACCTTTTTTAACGAGATAAAGAGGAGGAGTTGCTATATATACATTCCCGTTCTCAATTAATTCTTTCATGTATCTAAAAAAGAAAGTTAAAATTAGAGTGGCAATATGACTACCATCAACATCTGCATCACACATTATAACAATTTTGTGATATCTAAGTTTTTCTAGATTTAAAGCTTTACTATCTTCTTCAGTACCTATTGTTACACCTAACGCTGTATAAATATTAATTATTTCTTGGTTTTCAAAAACTTTATGTTGCATTGCTTTTTCAACATTTAAAATCTTCCCTCTAAGGGGAAGAATAGCTTGAAAATTTCTATCTCTTCCCTGTTTTGCAGTACCACCAGCTGAATCACCCTCTACTAAGAAAACTTCACATAATTCAGGATCTTGTTCAGAACAATCAGATAATTTTCCAGGGAGACCTCCTCCACTCATTACAGTCTTTCTTTGCACCATTTCTCTGGCCTTTCTAGCCGCGTGTCTAGCTTGAGCAGCTAAAATAACCTTATCAACAATTATTTTAGCATCATTAGGGTTTTCCTCAAGATAATTTTCTAACATTTCTGAAACTGCTTGAGAAACAGCTGAATTCACTTCTCTATTTCCTAATTTTGTTTTAGTTTGACCCTCAAATTGTGGTTCGGCAACTTTAACGGAAATTATAGCAGTTAAACCTTCTCTAAAATCATCACCAGCAATTTCAAACTTTAACTTATCAAGCATTCCTGAAGAATCAGCATATTTTTTTAAGGTAGATGTTAATCCCCTTCTAAAACCTGCAAGATGTGTTCCACCTTCATGTGTATTAATATTATTAACATAAGAGTGCAAGTTTTCAGAAAAAGAGGTATTATAGATCATTGCAACTTCAACAGGAATATTTTTCTTCTCACCCTCCATAGAAATAACATCTGAAGTTAAGGGTTCTCTATTTTCATCTAAAAATCGAATAAATTCTTTTAAACCTTCCTCTGATTTAAATGTTTCAGAAACAAATTCTCCATCTTCTTTATTTCTTTTATCAATTATAGAAAGTACTATTCCTTTATTTAAAAATGATAACTCTCGCATCCTGTTAGACAAGGTCTCATAACTATAATCTTGAAACTCAGTAAATATTGATTTATCAGGTCTAAAAGTTACTTCAGTACCTGTTTTATCTGTTTTACCATCTGTTTTTACTGGATATAATGTCTTGCCTTTTTCATATTCTTGAATCCAAATTTTTCCATCGCGATAAACTTTAGCTGTCAAATGGTCGGACAATGCATTAACTACAGAAACTCCAACCCCATGTAATCCACCCGATACTTTGTATGAATCCTTATCAAACTTACCACCTGCTCCAATTTTAGTCATCACAACTTCTAATGCTGAAACTCCCTCTTTTTTATGAATACCAACTGGAATTCCTCTACCATTATCTGTAACAGTTATAGAATTATCTTCATTAATGGATACTTTAATTTCATTACAATGACCAGCCATTGCTTCATCAATAGAATTATCGACTACCTCATATACTAAATGATGTAGTCCTCTAACTCCAACATCGCCAATATACATTGAAGGTCTCTTCCTAACATGTTCCATTCCTTCAAGAGCCTGTATACTATCCGCAGAGTACTGATTCTTATTTATTTCATCACTCATTTTATATTAATTTTTTAATAAAATTTAGTTAATGTAAATATAAGAAATTACTAGAGGAATTGAAGGTTTTTACAGATATGAATAGCTTCAAGTTATCAACAATTTTATTGTATAAAAAATTGAATATTTAATAAGAATCTAAATGAACATTTGAAACTGATCTTCCTGACGGATCATTCACGTTTTTAAATGATTTGTCCCACTCAAGTGCAATTGGAGTACTACATGCTACAGATGGAACAGA
Source organism: uncultured Flavobacteriaceae bacterium (assembly GCA_964433845.1). GTDB lineage: Bacteria > Bacteroidota > Bacteroidia > Flavobacteriales > Flavobacteriaceae > MAG-121220-bin8. The sequence continues at coordinate 24,965 of CAYSTA010000012.1, read as the reverse complement.
TGGAACTGTTTTAGCAGCAGTTTCTGAGGGAAAATGAGATTCAAAAATAGATCGGTAATAAAATTCCTCTTTTGACATTGGAGTTTGAAAAGGAAAAGTAAACTTAGCATTCTTAAACATTTCATTTGAAACTTCTTTATCAACCAATTCTTTTAAGCTATCTATCCAATCGTATCCAACACCATCACTAAACTGTTCCTTTTGTCTCCAAGCAACAGATTGAGGTAAACAATTCTCAAAGGATTTTCTTAAAACCCATTTTTCCATTTTCTGTTTATTAATCATTTTATCTCGAGGATTAATTCTCATTGCGACATCGAGAAATTCTTTGTCTAAAAAAGGAACTCTACCTTCTATTCCCCATGCAGCCAAAGACTTATTCGCTCTTAAACAATCATATTGATAAAGTTTCTCTAGTTTTCTAACAGTTTCTTTATGAAATTCTTCAGGACTAGGTGCTTTGTGAAAATACAAATACCCTCCAAAAATTTCATCAGCACCCTCTCCAGATAAAACCATCTTTATGCCCATAGATTTTATAACTCTAGCCATTAAATACATAGGAGTTGAAGCTCTAACAGTAGTAACATCATATGTCTCTAAATGAAAAATAACGTCCTTAATTGCATCCAATCCTTCCTGAATAGTAAAGTTTATTTCGTGATGAATAGAGCCAATATGATCAGCAACAAGTCTTGCTGCTTTTAAATCCGGCGAACCAACTAAACCAACTGCAAAAGAATGTAATTGAGGATACCAAGCTTGTTTTTGATCATCCGATTCAATTCTGTTTTTAGAATACTTTTTGGCTAAAGCAGAAGTAATAGATGAATCTAAACCTCCTGACAAAAGAACTCCATAGGGTACATCACTCATTAACTGTCTATGAACAGCCTGTTCTAAAGCATCTTGTAATGCAATTAAATCGGTTTGATTATTAGAAACTGCATCATAATTCATCCAGTCCCTTTTATACCATCTTACTGGTTTGGAAGATCTGTTAGTTAAATAATGTCCGGGAGGAAAAATTTCAATTTTATTACAAATACCTTCTAAAGCTTTTAATTCAGAAGCAACATAAAAAGTGCCAAACTTATCCCAACCAATATACAGAGGGACAATTCCCATATGATCTCTAGCAATTAAATACTCATCCGTATTTTCATTATATAAAACAAATCCAAAAATGCCATTTAAATCGTCTAAAAAATCAATACCTTTTTGTTTGTATAAAGCCAAAATAATTTCACAATCAGAATTAGTTTGAAAATCATACTTAATCTTTAAATTATCTCTTAATAATCTATGATTATAAATCTCTCCATTAGCAGCCAAAATCAGCTTTCTATCGGAACTAAATATTGGTTGATTACCTGATATTGGATCTACAATAGCTAAACGTTCATGAGCTAATAATGCATTTTCTAAAGAATGTATACCGCTCCAATCTGGGCCTCTATGTCTAACTTTCTTGGACATTTCTAAAACCTGAGCTCTAAGAATTTCTGAGTCTTGTTTTATATCCAATGCACAAACTATTCCACACATAAAAAATTTTTAAGCAAATATCAGTAAAATATATATAAATGAAAGTAATTTTATAATATTAATTATAGATTTATAGATATATTGATTTATTTAATAAAATTTGAAACTTTTATATAAAAAACAATAAAATATACTTATAAATTGAAAGATTTAGTAAATTGAATTTTATAAATATTTATTATAAAAATGAGGAATCCTATCGTTGATTTAAAAAATATTAACATAAATCATGATGATAAAAACATTCTTTCTGACATATCGCTTTCAATAAAAAAAGGAGAATTTATTTATTTAATAGGTAAAACAGGAAGCGGAAAAAGCAGTTTACTTAAAATCCTCTATGGAAATATTAGAATTTTAGATGGAGATGGTAGTGTTGCAGGAATTAATCTTGTAAAAATCAAAGAAAAAGAAATTCCTTTTTTAAGGAGAAAGCTTGGAATTGTTTTTCAAGATTTTAAACTTTTATCTGATAGATCTATTAAAAAGAATCTTGAATTTGTTTTAAGAGCAACTGATTGGAAAGACAAGAAAAAAATAGAAGACAGGATTCAAAAAGTTCTAGAAAAAGTAAAATTACAAAACACCGAAAATAAGTTTCCTCATGAATTGTCTGGTGGAGAGCAGCAAAGAATTGCTATTGCCAGAGCACTTCTTAATAAACCTGAATTAATTTTAGCGGATGAACCAACTGGTAATCTTGATCCTGCTACCAGCGCTGAAATTATGGAAGTATTTAAAAAAATAAATAAAAGTGGAACTACTATTTTGATCGCTACTCACGACTATGATATTATCTCAAAGTTTCCGGCAAAAACAATAAGAATAGAGAATAATAAATTTTTTGAATTATCAGAAAAAAAATAACTATTCAAATCAAAACTAAAGAACTAGAGATTATTATTTAATTTAGCATAAATTTATTTGATCTATGATTGATAAAATAAGAAATATTAAACACCTTAAATCAAACCATTTTTTCTTAATGGCTGGCCCCTGTGCAATTGAAGGTGAAGAAATGGCATTTGAAATTGCAGAAAAAATATTAGATATAACCAACAGGTTAGAAATACCCTTTATTTTTAAAGGAAGTTTTAAGAAAGCCAACAGAAGCAGAATCGACAGCTTTACAGGAATTGGTGATGAAAAAGCGTTAAATATTTTAAAAAATATTGGTAAAGAATTACAAATCCCAACGGTTACTGATATTCATGAAATAAAAGATGCTAATCTTGCGGCAAATTACGTAGATGTTCTTCAAATACCTGCTTTTCTTATTAGGCAAACCGATTTATTAGTGGCAGCAGCTAAAACTGGAAAACACATTAATTTAAAAAAAGGCCAATTCATGAGTCCTGAAAGCATGTCTCATGCTGTAACAAAAATACAAGATTCCGGAAATAATAATGTAATAATCACAGAAAGAGGAAGCATGTTTGGATATCAAGACTTATTGGTTGACTTTAGAGGAATTCCAGTAATGAAAGAATATGCTCCTGTTGTTCTTGATGTAACACATTCTCTTCAACAGCCTAATCAATTATCAGGAGTTACAGGTGGAAAGCCTGAAATGATTGAAACAATTGCAAAAGCAGGGATTGCTTCAGGTGCCGATGGTATTTTTATTGAAACGCATTTTAATCCTAAAAATGCTAAAAGTGATGGAGCTAATATGCTCAATATTAATAAATTAGAAGATCTTTTAAAAAAATTGGTTGCAATCAAAAAAGCAATTAATTCATTTAAATAAATCAAATTAATATATATTTGCGCTTGCAAATTTTTTGTTCTTTGAAAAAAATTGGGGTCGACTGGTTTTGACAGCGAGTCTGATTTAATGGTAAGCAGATCGAGCTCTGGACTATAGCTCGTAAATATCCTAGTACCAAACTTTAAATGGCGAAAACAATTACGCTCTTGCAGCCTAATAACTGAATTATAGTAAGTTAAGGCCTTGTCCCGCTAGGCGGGAAGGTAAGATGTCTCAGAATAGCCTTTGTTGACGGCGATTTATTATGAGATACCATTAAAGTCAACATAGAAATCTTAAGGCTTTGGTAAGATTTTAAAATAAAAAAGCTAAGTAATATTTGGGTAGTTTTCAGTCAGAATATTATCGAAAATTAATTGAAAACTAAATCTGTAGAAAGCTATTTTGTCGCTTGTTTGGACGAGGGTTCGATTCCCTCCGACTCCACCAATACCCTTGTAAGTCACCGATTTACAAGGGTTTTTATTTTTCAGCTGTTTATAATTCTTATATTTATAAATAGATGAAAAAAATAATTATAATTTCATTATTACTTAACATAGTATTTATCTCTTGCTCACGAGACCCAAATAAAAAAATCATTGATATCACAACAAATTCATTAAAAACCACCATAAATGATAAGGGAGCATTTGTAAATTTTATTGATGTAAAAAATGGCAAAGATTACATTTCAAAAGACACCATAGCTTCTGTAATGTCAATTCGAATTGATAATCAAATTTTGCATCCAATATCTGCTTCATCAAATAGGAATGAAATAATATTAGACTTTGAAAATGATGTGGTTGCTCATATAAAAGTAGAAGAAAAAGAAACTCATTTTACACTTGAATTAATCTCTATTACCAATAAAGACATAGTTGAATTAATTGTATGGGGACCTTACCCCAACGTCATTAATAAAATTATTAGTGAAACTGTTGGAGTTGTTCGAGGTGATGAGTTTGCCTTAGGAATTCAAGCATTAAATATTAAAACTTTGGGTGGCTATCCATGGAACGAAAGTGACCGAATGCCAGCTTTCGATATTTTTAGAGAAAATGACCCAAATAATATGAAACCAAATTCAGATGGAAGTGTTTTATATAGAGTTGAGGCAGCAAAACCAACTGCAACTGGAAGTAGTTTGCAGGCCTACTGTAGAAATAGAGATAAAGAGCGATTTTTTGAAGATTTTAATCATAAAAAAATTGTTGCGCCTATTTACAATGATGGTGGTGTAATTGGCTCTAAAATAGCAATATTTGGGTGTCCTGTGGAGAAAACCTTAGAAACCATTGGACAAATAGAAATTACAGAAGGATTGCCTCACCCAATGATCAATGGTGAATGGGCTAAAACAGCTCCAAATGCTTCAGCTTCTTATTTAATTACTTCTTTCACAGAAGATAATGTTGACCAGGCCATTGAACTTACAAAAAAAGCAGGTTTAAAATACTTGTACCATTATGGTAAAACTTTTGAAAATTGGGGTCAATTCGATTTATACAAAGGAGAATTTCCTAACGGAATTGAGGGTTTAAAAAAATGTGTTGAAAAAGCCGAGGCAGCAGGTATTAAGTTAGGAACACATGTGCTTTCTAATTTTATTACAACAAACGATCCTTATGTTACCCCTATTCCAGACAAAAGATTGGCAAAAGTAGGAAGCTCGATTATTACCAATGATATTGATGCAACTCAAACTGAAATCTTAATTAAATCTCCTGAGTTTTTCAATCAGATGAAAAACAATAATTTAAAAACAGTTGTCATTAATAATGAATTAATTCGTTATGGTAGCGTGTCAAAAGAAGCCCCCTGGAGATTATTAAATTGCCAACGAGGTGCTTTTGAAACCGAAGCATTAACTCATAAATCAGGTGAAAAAATATCAAAACTACTTGATCACTCATACAAAGTATTTTTAACCAATACTGATTTAACTATTGAAATGTCAAAGAACATAGCAAATCTTTACAACCAAACTGGTTTGCGACAAATTTCGTTTGATGGTCTAGAGGGGAATCGTTCAACAGGATTAGGAACCTATGGCGAATCATTAATGCCTTATGTTTGGTACAATACTTTATCTGATGATTTAAAAAGTCATTTAATTATTGATGCTAGTCGAACCACTCATTTTTTCTGGCATATTTACACCCGAATGAATTGGGGTGAACCTTGGTATGCTGGTTTTAGAGAAAGTCAAACTGAATACAGAATGAAAAATCAACCCTATTTTAAGCGAAACTTTATGCCAGGAATGTTAGGTTGGTTTAAAATGACACCTGAAACTAGTATTGAAGATGTTGAATGGTTGCTAACACGATCAGCTGCACATAATGCCGGATTTGCTTTTATTGCAGGAGATGAGGCAATTCAAAAAAATGGCAATAAAAACAAAATATTACAACTTATTGGAGATTGGGAAAAAATTAGACTTAAAGGGCTATTTACTAAAAATCAAATTGAAATCATGAAAGATATTGACAACGAATATACATTAGTTAGGTCCAATGAAAATGAATTTGACTTACATCGTGTAAATTCGGTTAAATTCACTCACAATAAAAAAGTACGACAACCAGGAGAACCGCTATATTCTATCTTTAATTTTAACCACTCAGAAGAAGAACAAACAATAAATTTCATTATTAATGTCATTGATTGTGATATATCGAATATAACAATGGAGATAGATAATTATAAGAAAATCAAATTGCCTGTTTCTTTGAAAGCAGGTGAAATTGTTAAGTATACTGGCGGACCCAAAGCCTATGTTTATGATATTAACTGGAATCTAATTAGTGAATTTAAGATTACACCTTCAGATTTAAAAGTAAATAGCGGAGATCATTCCATAACTTTTGACTGCAAATTTAATAATTCAGGTAAAGAAGCAAAAGCGAAACTGGAAGTGAGAACATTTGCCCCTGCAGAAAAAATAGCAATGAGTAAATAAACAGTACATACTAAAGCCTAGAGACAATAGTACGAGGAGTTTTTTCATCTTATTTTAATTTTTTGGTGAAATTGCTTTGTAACCCGGTCCTCTAACTACCCTTCCAGGTTTCGCACCAGTATGTTTACCATCTTTTAGCACTTGCTCACCATTTACAAAAACATGTACCATTCCAGTCGATAGTTGATGAGGTTTAGTAAAAGTTGCATGATCTTGAATAGTTTCAGGATTAAAAATGGCTAAGTCTGCAAAATTTCCTTTAATCAAACTACCACGTTTATTAATTTTTAAGTTAGAAGCTGGTAATGATGTTAATTTTCTGACAGCTTCTTCAATTGAAATTATTTGTTCATTTCTAACATACTTACCTAGTAATCTAGAAAAATTTCCATAAGCTCTAGGATGTGTGCTTGAATTTAAAAACACTCCTTCTGGAGCTAGTGAGCCAGCATCAGATCCGAAGCTCATATAAGGTAATGCTATCTGTTTTTTTATATTTTCTTCTGACATCAAAAAGTAAACGGTTCCAACACGACTACCATCTGCAATTACTAAATCCATCGCAGTTTCTTCAGGTGATTTACCATGTATATCAGCAACCTCGGTTAAAGTTTTCCCTGTATAATGACGTAAACTATCATTCTTAAAACCTACTAATAATAAATTATCTGAAGTTCCTGCAGCTTGCATTAAATTTTCCCATTTGTCAGTTGGAGTTGTCATTTCTTCTAAAACTTTTTTTCGTATTTCAAAATCTTGTAAACGCTCTGACCATTTTTTGTAACCACCTTCCTGAACCCAAGGAGGCATAGAAGCATCTAAACCTGTTGCGCCGGCAACATAAGTATACATATTAGTTGTTATACTTAAACCTGCGGTCCTAGCAGAATCAATTTTTTTAATAACATCATCATATTTACTCCAATTTTCTTTACCACTCATTTTTAAGTGATAAATCTCTGCACGAATATCAGCTTCATTTGCAATACGCATTAATTCATCAACACTTTGTAATAAACGATTTCCTTCACTGCGCATATGTGAAATATAAAGCCCATCATATTCTGATGCAACCTTGCATAATGCAATCAATTCTTCTGTATTTGAATAAAAAGCAGGTGCATAAATTAATGATGAACCAACGCCAAGCGCACCATCTTCCATTGCTTGTCTCACCATTTGTTGCATAGAAATCAATTCTTCATCTGTTGGTGCACGATTTTCATAACCTATATGATTAATTCTAACTGTTGTTGCACCAATAAATGAAGCTACATTTGGTGAAATACCGCGTTTTACTAATGATTGTAAATATTCATCCAGTGTATTCCAATCTATATCATATTTAATATCACCTTGTGATGTTGGTAGTTGCAATTCTTTTTTTAAATCTTCACCTAATGGACCCATAGACCAGCCTTCACCAAAAACCTCTAAAGTGACTCCTTGTTTAATATCACTTAAAGACCTACCATCTTCAATTAATGATTCTGTTGCCCAAGAAAGTACATTTATAAAGCCAGGTGCGACTATCAAATCAGCTGCATCTATTTCTAAGGTCCCTGTCGCATTTAGCTTTCCAACGGCTGCAATAGTATCTCCATTAATACCAACAGATCCTAGATAAGCAGGATTACCTAATCCGTCAACAATTGCTCCATTTTTGATTAAAATATCATAATTTTTTGGAGAAGAACAGCTAAATGTTATTAATAATAACAGTATTAGGTTTTTAAAAAGTTTCATAATGAGTTGTTATTGATTATTTATTAAAAGATTAAGATTCACTCGCCTTAATTTAAATCTTTAGGTGAATATGCTCTTATTTCTTCATTATTCATTAAATCTTGATAAATCATTTCTGTTACAATGTTCCAATTTTTGTTTTCAATCCAATTTGGTTTTATTAATTTTTTTTCCCAGTCATTTAGTTTATTCAATAACGAATCGTGCATTAATGGATTCTCATATTTTAAGTCATAATCTTCAAAAAAATTTCTTTTAATATTATAAAGAACTGTACTAGAATCATTTAATCTGATAAGCTTAAAGTTTCCTGATCGAACTGTTGCCATTTTATCTTTTCTCCAAAATAAATCTTGATTTAATGGCATATTAGCATTTAACAAATTTAAAATATTCTTGCCATCTGCATTTTTGATTAATCTTTCATCAACTCCTACATTTTCTAAACTTGTTTTAAAAATATCTAGAGATGAAATAAATCCATTAAACTCCGTATTGGATTTTATCTTATTTTTCCAAGTCATTATCATTGGAGTTTTAATTCCACCTTCATATTGATTTCCTTTCCAGCCCTTATAAGGAAATGAAGAGGCGTTATTGGACATAGCTGCTCCATTATCACTTAAAAAATAAATTATTGTATTATCATATTGATTATTCTCTTTTAATTCTTTAATTACTTGTCCAACAGCCTGATCCATGGACCACATCATTGAGGCATAAACTTTTCTTGGATTGTCCTTGAATTTTTCTAAGACTTCCTTTTTAGCTTGCATTGGTGTATGGGGAGCATTAAATGAAAGAAATAAAAAAAATGGTGTGTTTGATTTATGACTTTTATCAACAAAATCAACTGCCTTATTCCCTAACACGTCTGTCAAATACCCTTCAAACTCTGTATCTGAATTGTTTTCAACAACATTTCTTATACTTTTCTTTAATTTTTCGTTTGGGTTATAAAAATAATCTCTTGCACCAGATATAAACCCCCAAAAATAATCAAAACCATTATTTAAAGGGTGATTTTGTTTTTTATCTCCTAGGTGCCATTTACCAATTAATCCAGTGTTATATCCTTTTGTTCTCAATGCCTCAGCAATTGTAATCTGATCGGGGTCAAATGAATTATTTACATCACTATCCAAATTACATTCATGACCAAATCTCTGTTGATACATACCAGTCAATAGGCCAGCCCTCGAAGGGCTACAAACAGATGCAGAAACATATGCATTATTAAAAACCACCCCGTCCGATGCTAGTTTATCAATTTGTGGAGTTTTAATTTCATCACTTCCTCTAAAACCAAAGTCTGCATAACCTGCATCATCAGCTAAAATTATCAAAATGTTTGGTTTTGAATCACGGCATCCCAATATTGGAATCAGAATTAAAATTATTAGGATTTTTTTAAACAAATTTTTAATCTTTATTTCTTTTCAACTTTCCATCCTGACTCATAACTCCTTGACCAAAACTTTTTTGCTTTAGCATCTTTTATGTTTCCGCTCTTTTCATCAATATTAAAAGATCGATCACTTCGATATGAAATGTTAGCATAATGAACTAGGCTTTGACTAATTACAGCATCATCAATAGGAGAGTTAAGGGTATCACCATGTCTGATGGAATCAACAAAATTTTGCATATGTCTAGTTGTCATATCACCTCCACCACCAAGTGCTATTCCAGATTCATTATCATTTGATTTAACATTATCTATTACATTCCCTTTTATATCATACAATATATACTCTTTACGATTAACAAAAACAGAGCCTTCAGTTCCATAAATAATTGTACCTCTTCCGCCATCTCTATTCTTTCCAAATGCGTTTCTACTTCTTCCATTCCAATTAATTGATTTATTTTTTGAAAACTTAAACTTTGCTTCCATATTATCATACATTGTCCAACCATCATCCAAAAAATGATTTTTTTCAGCAAATACATTAACAGAAATTGGATAATTAACCTCTAAAGCCCAACGAGCAATGTCTAATTCATGTGTTGCATTATTTCCAGCTTCACCAGTTCCATAATCCCAACCATACCATCTCCAATTATAATCCCATGTATCATGTGTATAATTTCTTCTTGGTGCAGGACCCTGAAAAAGATTCCAATCCAATCCCTTAGGGGGAGACATTGGTACTTGATTTGGAACTCTTCCTCTATTATTATTATAAAAAGCTACTGCATTATAAGCATTTCCAATTATTCCATCATGAATTTTTTTTATAATAGAATTTGTATGCGTAGATGACCTTTGTTGATTACCCATTTGCACAACCTTTTTAAAATATTTTTGATGATTTACAATGAGTTCACTTTCCATCATATTATGACTGCATGGTTTTTCTAAATAAACATGCTTATCAGCTTCCATAGCTTTACATGCTCCATATGCATGCCAATGATCTGGTGTTGCCATGATAATTGCATCAATATTTTTATCGTCAAAAATATTGTGAATATCTTTTTCTGATTTAGCTGAATATCCAGCTAACTTATTTAATTGTTTATTCGCATTTATTATTTGCTTATCCATTACATCACAGAAATATATAACATCAACATTTTTTAACTTCAAAGTTGATCTTAGCAAACCTGGTATCCTTCTTCCTAATCCTTGAAAAGCAAAATTTAATCTATCATTTGCACCAATGATTCTAGAATAACTTTTAGCTGAAAGCTTATTTGGGGATGCATATAAATTTCCAATAGCAGTTACAATACCTGCTGAAGCCAATGTTGTTTCTTTTAAAAATTTTCTTCTTTTATTTTTCATATTTATATATTATTAAACTCCACTAAAAACACTAAACCCTCCATCAATTGGTAATACCACTCCAGTGATAAAACTAGCAGCGTCACTACATAAAAAATGTATAGCACCATTTAACTCTTCAGGATTTCCAAAACGTTTCATTGGAGTGTTTTTAATTATATTCTTACCTCTCTTTGTGTAAGAACCATTTTTATTTAATAGTAATGACTTGTTTTGATTTCCTATAAAAAAACCAGGTGCGATAGCATTGACTCTAACTTTACCATTAAATTTCAAGGCCATCTCGACTGACATCCACCTTGTAAAATTTTCTATGGCAGCCTTTGAAGCTGAATAACCAGCAACACGAGTTAAAACTCTATCAACCGCCATTGATGAATAATTGATTATTACACCCGATTCTTGATTAGCCATTATCTCTCCAAAAACTAATGAAGGAATGACAGAGCCATTTAAGTTTAACTCAGTAACTTTTAAAAAATCCTCCATTGAAAGATCAAATATATTTTGATTCTCCCCAATAGTTGCTCCTGGCATATTTCCACCTGCTGCATTTAAAAGAATATCGACTTTACCCCATTTTTCTAATATTTTAGTACTAACATTTTTAATTGATTCTTTTGATAAAACATTACATTCAAAACCAATAGCATCCCCACCTTTGTCATTTAAAAAAGTCGTTACGGTTTCTATTTTTTCAATAGATCTACCTAGAATAACTATTTTAACTCCAGAATTAGAAAGACTTAAAGCTATAGAACTACCTAAAATTCCTGTACCACCAGTAATTACAGCAACTTTACCTTTTAAATCAAAATTTGATAACATAAATTATATAATCATTATGAAAGTTAATTATTTTTAAAATAAATAGATCTAAAAATAGATTATTTATAAGGTCAAATAGTTTAATAATAAATTAAAGATTAAATAATTCAGGGAGAAACAAACTCAATGCTGGAATATAAGTTACTAAAAAAAGAGAAAAAATCATTACAATAAAAAATGGAATTAGTGGTTTTATAACTTTTGTAATAGTTGTATTGGCAATTCCTACACCAACAAAAAGTACTGATCCTACTGGTGGGGTACATAATCCAATGCATAAATTTAGAACTAAAATTATTCCAAAATGTGTTGGATCCATACCTAATGAAGTAACAACTGGTAAAAAAATTGGAGTAAAAATCAATACGGCAGGTGTCATATCCATAAAAATACCTACCATTAGTAGTATCAAATTAATAATTAGCAGAATTATAATCTTATTATCACTTATTCCTAATAAAAAAGCACTTATGTCTTGCGGAATGTTTTCAAATGAAAGAACCCATGACATACACATAGAAGCCCCAATAAGTAGCATTACTATTGCAGTGGTTTCAATTGATTCCAATAAAACTTTTGGTATTTCCTTAACGGTTAATTCCTTGTATATAAAGCCTAAAATAAGAGTATACAAAACAGCAATAGCAGAAGCTTCAGTAGCTGTAAAAATTCCAACAATAATCCCACCAACTACAACAACTAGTAAAAATAAACTGGGCAGAGCATTTATAAATTCAGTAAAAACTTCTTTTAGTGTAGATCTCTTTCCAACTTTGTAATTGTTTTTCTTCGACCAAATCATAGCTACTATCATTAAAAACAATCCTGTCAAAATTCCAGGAATATAACCAGCAAGAAATAAGGCTGCTACAGAAACACCTCCACTTGCTAAAGAGTAAACAATTAGTACATTACTAGGAGGAATGACAAGTCCTGTAGTAGCTGAGGTTATATTGACTGCCACCCCAAATTCTTTTGAATAGCCTTCTTTTTCCATTTCAGGACCAAGAATGCTTCCCATTGCAGAAGCAGAAGCCATAGCAGATCCTGCGATGGAACCCATCAACATGGCTGAAATAATATTAATTAAAGCTAATCCTCCTGGTAAAAAACCAACCAGGGTTTTTGCAAATGAAATAAGTCTACTTGCTATACCTCCTTCAGTCATTATTTGCCCAGAAAGAATAAAAAAGGGAATAGCTAATAACGCAAAACTATCTAATCCTGTAGCTATTCTCTGTGAAACAGTAGTTAGAGATGGTAATAACGGTACACTTACCATAATTGTCAATAGTGAAGAAATTGCAATCGACCATGCAACAGGAACTGAAAAAACAAGAAGAATACCGAAACTAATTACAAGTACTAATATTGGCAAATATTCAATCATTTGTTATGATTTAAAATTTCTAAAATTTTATAGTAAACTATTAAAACCCCACTTATTGGAATAACTAGATATACAAATGCTAAAGGAATTTGAAGAGCAGGGGAAAGCTGCTCCAAAACATAGGTGATATAAACCAATCTAAACCCTCCAATTACAAAAGTAAAAAATGAAAAAATCATTATAAGCCATTTAACAAACACCTTAACTTTAATTTGATTTTTTTCAGAAAATTTTGTTGAAAAATAATCAATTGCAACATGCTTGTTTTTTCCAGAAACGTAGGCAGCGCCTAAAACACCTATCCATATCATCAAATATCTAGCGAGTTCTTCGGTATAAGAGCTTGGATCTCCAAGAACAAATCTTGAAAAAACTTGCCACAAAACATTAACAACCATTAGTGACATTATAACAACTAAGGTCCAACCCAAAAAACGATCTATTTTATCTCTGATTTCCATAGCTATTTAGTGTTTTTAATTCTATTTATAAAATCGTAAAGCACCTCATCTTCTTTATATGATTCTAATATTTTTTTTGATTTTTTAGAAAATAAAGTTTTGTCTGGAATAATTATTTCTACCCCAGCTTTTTTCACTGCATCTAATGATTGTTTTTCAGATTTGGTCCATAATTTTCTTTGTTCAGTTATCGATTCTTTAACCGCTTGACTTAACCATTCCCTTTCTTTATCTGAAAAAGAGTCCCATATATGAGTGCTCATCAAAAGCACATCTGGAAGTAGAGTATGTTCATCTAAAGTATAGTACTTACAAACTTCATAATGTCTGGAAAGATAAAAACTTGGAGGATTATTTTCAGCCCCGTCTACAACTCCTTGTTGTAATGATGTATATAATTCACCAAAAGAGATAGGTGTTGGAGATCCCCCCAAAGCTTTAACCATATCGAAAGCGGTTTTACTTTCCATTACTCTAATTTTAAGACCATCTAAATCTTCTGGACTATTTATTTTTTTTTCTTTAGTATAAAAACTTCTTGCACCAGCATCGTAGTAGGCAAGACCTTTCAACCAATACTTTTCTGTTCCAGAAAGTAAATCTCTGCCAATTGGACCATCCAATACAGAATAAGAATGTTGTCGATCCCTAAATAAAAAAGGCAATCCAAAAACTTTGATATTAGGTGAAAAATTTTCTAAAGATCCTGCAGACACCTTAGTCATATCTAGACTACCTATTTGCAGTAATTCTAAACATTGTCTTTCAGTTCCTAATTGCTCACTTGGATAAATTTGAATTTTCATTTTACCATTAGACTTCACTCTTAAAACTGAGTCCATATACACCATTGCTTGATGAACTGAATGGGTAGTACTTAAACCATGACCTAGCCTAATGATTTTTATATTTTCTGATTCCTGACAAGATGTAAATAAAAAAGAGAATATTAATAGTATCAATAAATTTCTCACTCAATTAAAATTTAAAATTTTTCAGCGTTAGAATAACAAATATTTTGAATCATTTTTCCAAAAAATGCATTTATATAATTTTACTAATTCCGTATTCTAATCCTCTAATCTCAGCTAAACCTCTTAATCTTCCTATAGCAGAATAACCTGGGTTCACATTTTTTTTTCTAATATCATCCAACATTTGATGACCATGGTCAGGTCTCATTGGTATGTTAAAGTCTTTTCTTTTATTCAAATACCTCCTTTTTTGTTCAATAATAATTCTTGAAACAATATCATACATGTCTACATCCCCTTCTAAATGATTAGCTTCATAAAAATTTCCATTAGAATCTCTTTTGGTACTTCTTAAATGAATAAAATGAACTCTATTAGCAAAATTATTAAAAATCTTTCCAAGGTTATTTTCTTTAATAACACCCAATGATCCAGTGCAAAAAGTAATTCCATTATTTATTTCAGGAACTTTATCAAAAATATATTCGTAATCTTTTTCTTTACTAACAACTCGAGGTAAACCTAGCAGTGAATAAGGAGGATCATCTGGATGAATACACATCAAAATTCCAATTTTTTTTGCATGTGGAATTATGGCTTTCAAAAATAAAACTAAATTTTTTTTCAATTGATCGGAATTAATATTGTTATATGTTTTTAATATTTCTCTAAATGCTTCTAAAGAATAGCCTTCTTCACTTCCAGGAAGACCTTTGAGAATATTATCACAAAGTTTATTTTTTTGATCATTACTTAAAAGTTTATAATAAGTCTCTGCTTTTAAAAATTCTTCATCTGAATAATCATTTTTTGAACCATCTCTTTTCAATATAAATAAATCAAAGGCTCTTAGAGCATCAAAGTTGAATTCTAAAGCATAAGAACCATCTTTATACTTCATGTCTAATTTAGTTCTAGTCCAGTCCAATACTGGCATAAAATTATAACATACTATTTGCACTCCACAATTAGCAAGATTTGTAAGGCTTAATTTATAATTCTCAACTAAATGTTTAAAATTACCCGTTCTTGTTTTTATTTTTTCATGCACAGGAAGTGATTCTACTACATCCCACGTTAAACCAGTTTTTTCTATTATCTCCTTTCTTTTTTTTATATCGGACATTTGCCAGACTTCTCCATTTGGAACTTCATGAAGTGCATTTACAATTCCTTTAGCACCAGCTTGACAAATATCTTTAAGTGATACAGGATCATTAGGACCATACCATCTCCAAGTATGTTTCATTCGTGGAGTCATAATTATTGATTAAACCTACATCAATGTATATTTTTTTTTTACTAAAAAAAAATCATAATAGATTATTTTAAATATCGATAATATATTTAAACAAATAATTTATATTAATAAATTCCAATACTAATTAATATCTTTAAAAGATGAGAATTAAAATTTTCTTATTAATACTGTTTCTTATACCTATTTCAATTAGTAGTCAACAAATTATTTCAAATGATAATAAAATTACTGAAACAAATAAAATGGAATGGTTTGACGAAGCCAAGCTAGGAATTTTTATTCACTGGGGAATTTACTCTGTTAATGGCATAAGCGAATCTTGGTCTTTTTTTAATGGATATATCTCACATTCTGATTACATGAAACAATTGGATGGTTTCGATGCAAAAAAATATAATCCAAAAGAATGGGCTAATATTATCCAAGAAAGCGGAGCAAAATACACTGTAATAACAACCAAACATCATGATGGATTTGCACTTTGGAATTCAAAGTATGGTAATTTAAATTCCTTGAAAAATAGCAAATCTAAAAAAGATTTACTTACTCCATTTGTAAAAGAAATAAGAACTAAAGGATTAAAATTAGGTTTGTATTATTCCTTGCCAGATTGGTCATATAAAGATTATACAAATCATACCAATAAAATAAAAAGATATAGTGTTAAAGAAGACCCGAAGAGATGGCAAAAGTTCTTAAATTATAGAGATAATCAACTAAATGAGTTAAAAAAAAGATATAAACCCGACTTATGGTGGTTTGATGGAGACTGGGAACATAATGCAATTGATTGGAAAAGTAAAGAGTTAAAAAAAGAACTTCAAAAAGACTTCCCCAACGTTATTTTTAATTCAAGATTGAATGAATTTGGAGATTATGAAACTCCTGAAATTGGAATTCCAATTTATAGACCATCAAGTAAGTATTGGGAACTTTGTATGACAATCAATGATTCCTGGGGATATCAACAAAATGATAATAATTATAAAACTCCTTTACAGATAATAGATCTTTTTGTTGATACAATAAGTAAAGGTGGAAATCTTTTACTGAATATCAGTCCCAAATCTGATGGAAGTATTCCAGATAAGCAAAAATCAATTTTAAAGGAATTAGGCAAATGGAATAAAAAACATAGTTCTGCTATTTATTCAACTAAAAAGGGTATTCCTTATGACCATTTTTATGGACCATCTACTTTAAGTAAAGATAATAAGACTTTGTTTTTATTTGTAAGAGATATTCCTAAAGACAATCAAATTGTATTAAAAGGAATTTCAAACAAAATAAATAGAGCTTATGTTGTTGGTAATGGAACTGTACTTAATAAACAATTATTGTGTAAGGTATATTGGAATAAATATCCCGGCATATCATATTTAGAAATCCCTGAAGAAACATTAGATCCATATTATACAGTAATTGCAGTAGTTTTAGATAGTCCAATTAAATTATTTAATAAAAAATCAGGAGCAATTGAGTTAAATTAAATTTTTCAAAAATTTTATTCTATTATTTTTTGTTTAATTATGCAGTTATCAAAACTCTCTGATTTTGATATTTTTAAAAGAAACCTCATCTCCATGGTCTTGTAAAAGAATATGTCCAGTTTCACCTTGTCCAAACCCTAGCCACTTTTGATATTTGCTGTAATTTACTAGAGATTTAAAAACTTGTGAATGCCTATTAAATTCTAACATTTTTATGTTGTCTAACCAATGTTCTACATTACTACCATTAACAATAATTCTCGCTCTATGCCATGTATTTGGAAGAACATTCCTTTTACCTCTAGATTCTTGTAGGTTCTGTGCTGTAATTAAGTCATACAAAGAAGCTACCGTTCTATTTCCTAAAACTCCTTTTTTTGCGTCTGGATGATTTTTGTCATCCAAAATTTGAAATTCTAAACCAATTGAGGATCCTTCACCTTTATTTAGATCTGTATCAACAAAATACTTTATTCCACTATTTGCTCCCTTAGTAATTTTAAAATCCACTTCCAGTTCAAAATTGCTGAACTTTTTTTCCGTAACCACATCTCCACCTCCTCTAGATTCTAAACCTCCACTAGATAAAACTTTCAAAATACCATCTTTAATTACCCAGCCATTTTTTGGAAAACTCTTTGATTTCGCTCCTCTCCATCCTTTTGTTGTTTTTCCATCCCATAAAAACCTCCATCCTTTTGATTTTTGATCTTCTGAAAGAAAATTATCTATATTATTAATTTCTGTTGCATAACTTTCAACAGGCCATCGATTATTCTCAATATTTGAAGTTAATATTCTTAATTTTCTCCATTTTACAACTTTACCTTCATCTTCAGTCTTATTAATTGAATGAATTTGCAACGCAATAAAACCTTTTTTTGATGTATCATCAATTAGATTAGAACATTGAACTCCATTAACCCATGTCCTTATTGTATTTCCAACAGCTTCTATTCTAATTTTATTCCAAACCCCATTTTTAAATGCATTTTTTCCTTTTTCATTTCTAGTAAGTGGATAAAGAAATAGACCTCTTCTAGATTGATCATAAATACCTCCAGTCCAAGATCTAAATTCATCAGTATCAAGCTCACATTGATACCCAAACACTTCACCTTTTTTTGATACTAAGCTTCTAAACTGAACACCAGAATTTAAACCGACATCAGCATAGATTTCATATTCTAAAATAAAATCATCATAATGTTTTTTAGTACCCAAATAAGTACTTGGAGATTTTAAAATTGAAGAAGCCATTATTTCTCCATTTGAAAGTATTTCAAAATCTGCTTTACCTTGTTTTATCTCCCAGCTATTTAAATTCTTACCGTTAAAAAGTTCAATCCAATCTGATTGAGAGAAACTTATTATTGGAATAAAAATTAATAATTGATAAATAATTTTCTTTAATTTTTTCATAATAAACCAAATATAAAAAAACCCATTGTAAGTCATTAATAGACAAGGTGTTTTTATTCCGCTAAGAATACTTAATTATTAATAAGAATCTCATCAATTTTTGTTGCTACCATTTTAGCATTTACTTTATTAAAACATAAGGGTGGTTTAGTTTTTAATACATTTCCATTTGGGCCATCAGTTCCAACAAGTATATTATTTTCTCTCAATTCATTTTTTATTTTATTTGCTAAAGCTTTATTTGGAGAAGTAGTATTATCCTTAACTATTTCTATTCCAATAAATAACCCTCTACCTCTAACATCACCTATACATTTATGTTTTTCTTGAAGTTTTTTTAATAAAGACATATAATATTCTCCGACAATTTTAGCATTTTTTTGTAAATCTTCTTCCTCTATTACTTCTAAAACAGATAATCCTATTGCACATGAAATTGGATTTCCTCCAAATGAGCTAAAAAACTCAACTCCACTATTAAAAGATTCAGCAATTTTATTTGTAGTAATTACAGCGCCAATAGGATGGCCATTTGCCATTGGTTTGCCAATTACCACAATATCAGGAACTACATCATGCATTTGGAAACCCCAAAATGCTTCACCTAGTCTTCCAAAACCAGTTTGCACCTCATCACTAATACACACACCACCTTGATCTCTTACAGCAGAGTATACTGATTTTAAATATCCTTTTGGTAAACAAACTTGACCTGCACATCCTAAAATAGGTTCACAAATAAAGCCAGCTATTGAAGACCCAGAATTTTTCATTTCTTTTATTACATCATTTGCATACATTTTTCCAGCTGTGCCGTCATCATTTGTATATTTTCCATTGTAAACATTAGGCATAGGCAATTTCAATATATAATCTTTTTTCCCCTGTCCATTCTCAGCATTAAATTTATAATCACTTATATCTATTCCTGTTTGAGTGTGACCATGATAACCATTCTCTATGACCATTATTTGCTTTGATTTAGTATGGGCAAAGGCTAACCTAATAGCTAAATCGCTTGCTTCACTTCCAGAATTTAAAAAGTATATTTTATTTAAATTATCAGGAAATTTTGAAAGTATTTTTTCTGCATATTTTGGAAGAATGTCATATAAATACCTTGTATTTGTATTGAGCTTTGACATTTGTTTTTTTGCATCATTGAATATTTTTGGGTGAGAATGCCCAACAATTGGTATGTTATTATATGCATCTAAAAATGTATTCCCATCAATATCATACATATACTGAAATGCAGCACTTTCAAACCAAATAGGTTTGTTGTAACTCAAAGAAACAACAGAACTCATTACCTTATTCCTTCTTTCGATAATATTTTTAATTGAGTTCTCACTTATAACAGAGAAACCAAGAGATTTTCTAAAAGTATTTTCAACAAACCTTGGACTTAAAGCTATCCACTTATAAAGCATTTTCCAGCCAGGTTTTTCACTAGAAAAAGCATAATTGTTTTCTGGGTTTATTTTTTTTGAATATGCTCCATTACATAAACTAACACATAATCTAGCTGCTATCAAATAATAAAGAATTTTAATTTCAATTTCTAGAATAGGGATTTCACTATTATATGATTTTAAAATAATTAAAGCCCAATCCAAAGGGTTTTCTTTATCATAGCATGCATAAGTCATTGCAATAGCTATTTCATTAACTAATGGAGAGTATACCAAATCTCCAAAATCAATTATAGAGGAAACTTTACCATTTTGAATAAGCAAATTCCATTCATTTGCATCACTGTGAATAATAGATTTTCTTAAAGAAGGAATCAATGGACTTACATTTTCTTCAAATTGATAAAAAAAGTATTTAACCAAACTTCTATCTTTTGCATTAGGTATATAATCAATGAATTTTTTGTTGAGATGAAAATATTGCAAATCCCAATGCCATACTCTTGACTTTATAATATTGTTATTATATGGTTGTAATTTTTGATCCATTTTAGCAAGAAATAACCCTAAAGACTCAAACATTTCTTTAGTGTTTTTTATACTTCCTAGCATTTCCCCTTCTAAAAAAGAAAGGATTCTACATATAAATTTTTGTCCATTTATTTCATGAATTTGGAAATATTTACCATCAATAGTTTTGATTGGATTAGGAAATTTTTCGTTGTTTTTTGATAAAAATAAAAGCACTTCATTCTCTCCTTTAATTACTGTTGCTAACTCTGGAGAGTAAGGATATTTTTTAAATATGTATTTTTTATTTTTTGTGCTTATTAAATAGTTTTCATTCTCATAACCATTAAGTTTTTTTATTTCAATAATTTCAAGATTAAAATTTTCTTTAATTATTCCTTTCATATAATAAAAGATATGACAAATTTTATAAGATTGAAGTAAAAATAATAAAATACCTTTTTGATTTTTGCTAAATTTAATATTGAATTATTCAATGTAACAAAATGAAGAAACTTTTATTTTTTTTTATATCCATTGTATTCTTGTCTTGCGAAACATACCAAGGCCCTAAACCAACACAAAGACAATTAGAATGGCAAAAGATGGAATACTACGCTTTTGTTCATTTTAACATGAATACATTTACAAATAAGGAGTGGGGTTTTGGGGATGAAAAACCTTCACAATTCAATCCAACAGAATTTGATCCCAATCAATGGGCTAGAATATGTAAGGAAGCTGGAATGAAAGGAATCATTATTACTGCAAAACACCATGATGGATTTTGTCTATGGCCTTCAAAATTTACTGAACACTCAGTAAAAAATTCTATTTGGAAGAATGGCAAAGGTGATGCTATTCGTGAAATTTCAGATGCTTGTAAGAAATATGGATTAAAATTTGGAGTATATCTATCTCCATGGGACAGAAATCATTCTGAATATGGTAAAGAAAGTTATATAACCTATTTCCGAAACCAACTTACAGAACTATTAACAAATTATGGTGAAATATTTGAAGTTTGGTTTGATGGAGCAAATGGTGGGTCAGGATATTATGGAGGAAGCAATGAAGAAAGAAGAGTTGACAAAAGAAAATACTACGATTGGGCCAATACTGTAAAATTAGTCAGAGAACTACAGCCAAACGCTGTAATTTTTAGTGATGGAGGGCCTGATATTCGTTGGGTTGGAAATGAAAAAGGATATGCCCATGATACTAGTTGGTCAACTATATATAGAGATAGTGTATATGGCGGAATGCCAGATTATAATAGATTTTCTAATGGACAAAAAAACGGAACACATTGGATTCCAACTGAAACAGATGTTTCAATTAGACCAGGCTGGTATTATCACCCTGAGCAAGATAACCAAGTTAAATCCTTAAAAAAGCTTAGAGAAATATATTACAGTTCCATCGGGAAAAACAGTTCATTACTACTAAATATTCCAGTAGATAAAAGAGGTATAATACATGAAAATGATGCAAAACAGTTAATTAAACTAAAAAATCAAATTGATAAAGATTTTCAAACCAATTTAATATTAAACAAAAAGTCAAAATCAAATCAATTTTTTATAATAAAGAACAATTCAAATAATATTAATGATGGTGACAATAAAACTTATTGGTCTCCAAATAAAAACCAGTCAAATTGGAGTGTAGATTTTACTTTAGATACTAAAATTAGTTTCAATACTGTATTGATAAGAGAGAACATTTCTCTAGGACAAAAAGTTGTTTCATTTAAAATTGAAATTAACGATAACGGGAAATGGAAAAAAATAAAGGGAGGTACTACAATTGGAAATAAAAGGATTTTAACATTCCCTCACATTGAAACAAATAATATCAGATTAACTATTTTAGAATCAAAAGCAAATCCACAAATCTCAGAATTTGAAATTTACAATACAGCAGTATTAGAAGATGAAAAAGAATTACAATAAACTTATTAAATTTGTAGATGTTTTTAAAAATTAATTTTATTACATCTCAAATCAAAATATGCATTCAAAAAAAAATCAATTTAGCTTAAATGAAGATCAAAAAGCTATTTTAGAAGCTGCCGACCAATTTGCTAAAAAAGAATTATATCCGCATGCTGAAAAAATGGATAATGAAGAATGGTGGCCTGAGGATCTTTTTAAAAAAATGGGAGATGCTGGTTTAATTGGATTGACAGTTGATCCTAAGTATGGAGGTGCAGGCATGAGCTATATTCAAGCTGGTTTAGTATGTCAAGCATTTGGAAGATGGAATCATGCTGTTGCACTAAGTTGGGTAGCACATGATAATTTATGTTTAGATAATATATACAGGAATGGTTCTGATTATATTCGAGAAAAATTTGTTCCAGGTCTTTGTTCAGGAGATTCAGTTGGTGCTTTAGGTTTAACAGAACCAGGAGCAGGTTCAGATGCATTGGGATCTATGCGAACTACAGCTAAAAAAGAAGGAGATTACTATATTCTAAATGGCAGTAAAACATATATCACAAATGGGTCCATTGCTGATATAATTCTAGTTCACGCAAAAACTGATATAAATAATAGAAAAAAAGGAATTTCTTCTTTTGTCATAGAAACTAAGAATCCTGGATTTAAAATTGTTTCGAAATTAAAAAAGATGGGCTATAGAGGAAGTCAAACTTCTGAATTATTTTTTGAAAATTTTAAGGTTCCAGCAAAAAACATGATTGGCCAAGAAGGACAAGGACATATTACTGTAATGAATGGTCTTGATTTTGAAAGAGCAATGATAGCGCCAATTGCATTAGGAATTAGCGAAAGAGCTTTGGAGCTCTCTATTGAATATGCTAAAATTAGAGAACAATTTGGAAAACCTATTTCTAACTTTCAGATGGTTCAATCTAAACTAGCAGATATGTATACATCAATCCAATCTATGAAAGCATTGATATATTCTGTATTGGCGGAATGTGATTCTTCTGAAAAAAAACAAGCAGGTAAAGGAAAAATTCACATGAATACTTCTGCATCGGTTATGTTTGCTTCATCTACTACAAATAAAATTTTGGATGAAGCAGTTCAAATTCATGGAGGCATGGGTTATATGTGGGAAAGTGAAATCAATCGTTTATATAGATCAAGTAAGCTATTAGATATTGGAGCCGGTACTACTGAAATTAGAAAAAAAATCATTAGTAAAGGATTACTAGAATAAAAACCGTAATCAATTAGATTGATTACATCAACAAATAACCTGATAATTGAAAAAGTATTTAACTATATTTTTACTTTCAATTATAATTTTTTCTTGTAGCAAAGATGAAATTATTGAAGAAGAAAACAATAATCCTAATTCTACAAATGCTATAGTTGTAGGATATTTTCCTTCGTATAGGTTCGACTTAAATAATCAAATTAATTATTGTAAAATAACTCATTTAAACCTTGCTTTTGCAAACCCTGATTCAAATGGAAATCTTATTATGCCTGATATCACTAGCGTAGTAAATAGAGCCAAGTCTGAAAATCCA
Source organism: uncultured Flavobacteriaceae bacterium (assembly GCA_964433845.1). GTDB lineage: Bacteria > Bacteroidota > Bacteroidia > Flavobacteriales > Flavobacteriaceae > MAG-121220-bin8. The sequence goes on along the minus strand of CAYSTA010000012.1, from coordinate 903 downwards.
AATATTAAAATTTGTATTTCTATTGGAGGAGGTGCCTTAACAACTGAACAAGCTAATAATTGGTCCAATTTAATTGATAACCCTCAAAATACACCTACTATAGTAACTAAAATTGTAGAATATGTTCTTGCTAACAACTTAGACGGAGTAGATGTAGATCTAGAATGGCAATATGTAACTTCAGGATATAGTAATTTTGTTATAAATCTTAATACTGAACTAGATAAGTATTCAAAAATTATAACAGCTGCTCTCCCCGGAACAACAAAATATACTAATATAACAAACAACGCTCTACAGGTTTTTGATTTTATCCATATTATGGCCTATGATTTTAAAGGACCATGGAAACCTACTGATTCTGGGCAACACAGTTCATATTCTCATGCGGAACAATCTATAAATTTTTGGAAAAATTCTATTGGCGTTTCAGGAAAAAAACTAACTCTTGGAGTTCCTTTTTATGGTTGGGATTTTACAAATTCATCAAATGTAAGTGCATTTAGATTTTCTGATATGGTTTCATTAAATACATCTTATGCTGACATAGATAATGTTGGCTCAAAATTCTATAATGGACGACCAACAATTCGATCTAAAGTAAAATTAGCGAGTAAAGAAGTAAATGGTATTATGATTTGGGAATTAGGACAAGATTCATTTACTGAATATTCACTTCTTCAAGCAATACACAAAGAATACTCAAATTTGGGATTCACTACAACTAATCTTTGCAACGATTAATTATTATTTTACAATTAATTGTCCTCTCATTAATTGGTAGTGAGCAGGAAAAGTACATATAAAATTATAAATGCCTTTCTCTGGAGCTTCAAAACTTATTGTGACACTCTCACCTCCCCCAATTAGTTTGGTATAAGCTATCATTTCGTCTCCTTCAGG
>CAYSTA010000011.1:0-39619 GCA_964433845.1 uncultured Flavobacteriaceae bacterium | reverse complement strand
ATGCAGTACATTCCATATGAATGTCTATACCTTGATGAATTCCATGATCTTGAAGAGTTCTAATCATCTCCAGTCCAGTTCTATCTCCTACGTGAGCTAATCTAGGGTATCTATGCCCTCCAAAATTTCTTTGATTAATAAGACCATCTCTGGTTCTATCAAAGACTGCTCCCCAATGTTCTAATTCTCTTACTCTCTTAGGTGAATCTTTTGCATGTATTTCAGCCATCTTCCAATTATTGAGCATTTTTCCTCCCCTCATAGTATCTCTGAAATGTATTTTCCAATCATCTCGATTATCTACATTTCCTAATGCTGCAGCCATTCCTCCTTCAGCCATAACAGTATGTGCTTTTCCTAAAAGTGATTTACAAACAAGTCCTACTCTTATTTTTTTATCTTGAGATGCTGATATTGCAGCAGATAAACCTGCCCCTCCAGCACCTATTATTAGCACATCAAATTGTAATCTTCTAATTCCTGATATATCAAGCATAATTATATTCCCCAAGTATTTATATCATCAATTACTCCCATTGATACAAGTCTAACATATACGTCAGCAAAACCTACCCATACTAGACTTAACCAAGCAAATAATTGATGTCTTCTATTTAAAATTGTAACTATCTTCCAGCTATTATGATTCACTTTATCTTTATATAGACTACAAGAGTAACAATCTAGATTTCCTCCCACGAGATGTCTTAGGGAATGGCACCCAAAAACATAACATCCTAGAAGAATAGGGTTTATAGTTAATACTATAGTTCCAACACCTATGCCAAATTCTCCATCATTAAAGAATGAAAGGAATGCATCATAACTTAGTATAAAGATAAATATTACTGCAAAGTACATAGAATACCTATGAATATTCTGAACAAGTAGTAATCCTGTTTCTCCATCATAACTCTTTCCAGAACTAAAAGCATTAATATTTCCATTAGTAACTGTAGAAATTTTTGAAGGGACTCCTTTAATAGGTTGAACAGCACAAGCTGGTGGATTTAAAGAAAATGCTCTATAGTATGCCTTTCTATAGTAATAGCATGTAAATCTGAAAGATAAAGGAAATATAAGAATCAGCCACGCTGGGGATTGTCCAGGAAGCCAACTCAGCCATTCAGGCCAAGAACCTAGTAAGGAATGATCCATTGGTGGGACTCCAGGCTTTGAAGCATCGATATAGACGCTAGGAGAGTAGAATGGAGAAAGATACCCTCCAAAACCATCATTACCACCGCTCCACCAAAAGTATTCTCCTTGCCATGCAGCCCATGTAGAATAAACTATAAAAATAAGTAATCCAAAAAGCACTAATAAAGGAGATATCCACCATTTATCATCTATCAATTCATTTGTTATTAAATCCTTTTTTAACATTTGCCACTAAGAGTTCAACAAATATACGTCCCAAAATTCTTAAACAAAAAATTATTCCAAACTAAATGGCAAAAAGATGATTATAATCATTTTATTAAAGAAACAAGTAATCCTTATAGCGAAATATTGAGTTAAAAAATTATTTAATTTGAAATGATTTCGAATAATCTCCAATCTTTAAAAGAAATTTTCCCTTTTTAAAATAATATTTTCCATTATCTGACTTTTCAAGTTCCTTTTTTTTATTGTCTTTATATACAGACTTAATGGTTTTGTCTGAATAATACGAATCTAACTCAAAATTTTGAAAACCTTTTATTAAATCAACTTCCTTGTCTAAGATTACAATCTCATTCTCATACAATTTAAGCTTAACGCTTTGTTGGCTTTTAGAAAATAAAGTGAATTTTATTTTAGTATTTAAATAATCTCCCCAATTGTATCTTTTAGAGCCACAAGAGCCACAATGTTTTTGATCTTTAATTTCAAAGACAATTCCTCTTTTACTTTTATTAATATTTTCAAGATAATTGTAAATAACTGATAAGTCTGTTTTATATATTGATCTACCATGTGTTCCTAGAAGAAGATGATTTTCTTTTGTTTGAATTACTATATCATGTACTGCAACCTTATTTAAGCCATTAACAAATGGAGCCCAATTATCTCCATTATCTAAACTAATATAGGAGCCATTATCAGTCCCTACATATAAAATGTTTTCAAAATTTGGATCTTCTTTAACCACGTTAACTGGAGAAAGAGGAAGGTTTTCTGTAAGTGATTTCCAGTTTTCTCCATTATCATCACTAACATACACATATCCCCTAAAATCATCATACCTATAACCATTTAGAGAAACATAAATCTTATTTTCATTATGTTTTGAAAAGCCAACTCTACTTACCCAAAGATTTTTAGGCAATTTATTTGAAATTAATTTCCAAGTGTTTCCTCCATCTGTTGTAAGGCTCACCAAACCATCATCTGATCCAACAATAATTTTTCCAAATTTAAAAATGGATTCATCTATAGTGGTTAGTGTTCCGTAGGGAACATTTCCTATTTTTATGCCCTTCGTTAAGTCTTTTGATTTAAAAGACCATTCGTCTCCTTTGTTTAATGAGATGTGTAGTTTATTACTTCCCAAATAAAGTATGTCTTGATTGTGAGGGGACAGCAATATGGGAGTTTGCCAATTAAATCTTAATTTTTGTTCTCCAAGATCATGCTTAGGCTTAATAAATTGTCTTGTCCCCAAATTATTATTAATTCTATAATAAAATCCAAATTGAGATCCTGTATATATAATGTTGGAATCTCTTCGGTCAATTTGAATTTGCATTCCATCTCCACCCATAATAGATTTCCAATTATTATGTCCTGTTTGGTGCCACCTTAAACTTTCTTTTGAAGTATTCTCTGCCATCCAAACACCATTGTCTTGAAGTCCACCATATACATTATAGGGCTCACTATAATCAACATTAATAGAATAAAACTGTCCAACACTAGGCTGATTGAGTTTGGTCCAATTTTTTCCACCATCATAACTCATATTTACTCCTCCATCATTTCCATTTATTAAGTGATCAGAATCTTCTGGGTTTATCCATAAATCATGATGATCTACATGTACATTTTCAAAGTCTATTGACTTATAATTAACACCTCCATCATTAGACTTTAAGAATGGAACGCCATAAATATATATCTGGTTTTTATTAGTTGGAGAGACATGAATCCTCCCAAAATAATAGCCATATGTATTATACAAATTATCTAAATAATATGAGTTTTGTTTTTTCCACGTAGCTCCTCCATCATCGCTTTTATAAACTTCAGCCCCTACTATAGGAGTTTCAAACATAACAGAATTTGCGTCTTCTAAGAAAAGCTTGAGGTCAATTGGCAAAATTTCCTTTGATTCAACCAATTCCTTAACATTAACAGCATTATATTTTTTAGGGAAGCCATTGGTTTTTAAAAAATTATTTAATTCTTTATCATTTAATTTCAAAAATTCACCTGTTGACATTTTTTCGAATGAATTTTTGTTTAATTTATTTTCCACCTTTTCTTTTTCTAGTGGTCTTCTCGATTGATTGTCTACTATTGCATATATAGTATTAATATCATAAACTGAAATGCCTATTCGTCCAGTTCCTTCGCCATTTGGGAATCCACTTTTTGAATTTGAAATTAATGCCCATGTTTCTCCTGCATCAATAGATTTATAAATGGCAGATTTTTTTCCATTACCGTTAAAATTCCATGGTGTTCTATCCCTTTCCCATGAGCTAGCAAATTGAATGTTAAAATTCTTTGGGTCAACATCAAGATCAATTATTCCTGTATTATCATCAATATAAAGTGTCTTCTCCCATGTTTTACCCCCATTTATTGTTTTAAAAATTCCTCTTTCAGAATTTTTAGAATATAAATGCCCCAAAACTCCTACTACTATTTCGTTAGAATTTCTTGGGTTAATTTTTATTTTACCTATATGATGAGAATCTCTTAATCCAATATTTTTCCAGTTTTTACCATTGTCAGATGATTTTAATATTCCTATACCTGCATAAGATGATCTAGAAGAATTATTTTCTCCTGTTCCTACTATAATTATATTATTTTCCCAATCCACTGCAAAATCCCCTATATTTTGAGTGTTTGCATTATCAAAAATAGGATCAAATGTGTTTCCATTATTTTTAGTATGCCACAATCCTCCTGAAGCATAAGCAACATAAAATTCCTTAGGGTTTTTAGGATTTACTTCTAAATCTGAAACCCTTCCACTCATAATACTTGGACCAATATTCTCAAATTTTAAGTTCCTTACAATAGATTCTTCGATGGCTTGATTTTGGGAATCTATTCCTTGCATAACTTGATCTGCATTGGTGCTAACCTGAGCAGAAATCAAAAAAGAAAATGTCAATAAAAAAAAGCTATAAAAATTTTTCATAAGTTTAATATTTAGCATTGATAATGAAGTATAAAAGTTTTAGGTATATTAAATATACTATTTTTGAATTTTAATTATAAAAATGAAATATTTTCCAATTGACAACTCATTATTTATAAAAAACAGGAAGAAGTTTAGAAATAAAATGAGTCCAAATAGCATTGCTTTTTTTAACTCTAATGATCAATATCCTGTTAGTGCTGATACAACTCTTCCCTTTGAGCAACATAGAGATATTTTCTATTTATCAGGAATTAACCAAGAAGAAAGTGTTTTAGCTATAATTAATAGTAAAATTGAAAAATCTAAACAAGAAATTCTTTTTCTAACAAAACCAAATGAAACACTTACTCATTGGGAAGGAGAAAAATTAAGTAAAAATAGAGCATTTGAAACCTCTGGAATTAAAAATGTATTCTGGATAGAAGATTTAGAAAAAATTGTTGAAGAATTGATGAGTTCAGTAGACACTCTTTATATAAATACCAATGAACATTACAGGGCTAAAGTTGAAACTGAGACTAGAGAAGCTCGTTTTAATAAATGGATTAAAAAAAAATATCCTACAAAAACTAATAAAAGAAGTAATCCAATATTACAACGGTTGAGAGCTGTAAAAGAGTCTATTGAAATAGAATTAATTAAAAAGGCGTGTAATATCACTGAAAAGGGTTTTAGAAGAATTTTAAATTTTGTTAAACCAGGAGTGTGGGAATATGAAATTGAAGCAGAATTTTCTCACGAATTTTTAAAAAATAGATCTAGAAAATTTGCCTATAATCCAATAATAGCTTCAGGAAAAAATTCAAACATACTGCATTATATTGAAAACAATAAACAATGTAAGGATGGAGAAGTAATATTATTGGATGTTGGCGCAGAATATGCAAATTATTCTAGTGATATGACTAGAACAATTCCTGTTTCGGGAAAATTTAGCAAACGACAAAAAGATGTATATAGCTCTGTTTTATACGTAAAGAATGAAGCAGCAAAGTTATTAACTCCAGGAATTTTATGGAAAGATCATCATTCAGAAGTTGGAAAAATTATGACTTCTGAGCTTATAAAATTAGGACTTCTTGATAAAGCTGATATACAAAATGAAACAAAAGAAAATCCTGCTTTTAAAAAATATTTTACACATGGAACTTCGCATCATTTAGGGTTAGACACACATGATTATGGAGATATTAATAAGCCTATTGAAGCTAATAATGTTTTTACAGTTGAGCCGGGCATATACATTAAGGAAGAAGGTTTTGGCATTAGACTTGAAGATGATGTTGTGGTTCAAGAACAAGGAAATCCAATAAATTTAATGGAGAATATTCCTATAGAGATTGAAGAAATAGAATCCCTAATGAACTCAAAATGATTTCCAGCCTTGAGATGTTATTGGAATTTTTTGATTTGCTTTAGTGATTAGATTCATGCCTTTTTTTAAATCAGTAATATGGCCAATTACAGTTAAATCTAAACTGTTTTTAACCTTATCATAATCTTTTTGATCAATAGTAAACAACAATTCATAATCTTCGCCGCCGCTTAATGCAATTGTAGTTGAATTTAATTTAAACTCTTCACAGGATGCCATCAACTCTTCGCTAACAGGAATTTTATCTTCATATATATCACATCCCACTTTTGAATCGCTACATATGTGTATTATTTCAGAGGATAGGCCATCACTAATATCAATCATAGACGTAGGGATTAAGTTTATATTTTCAAAATAATTAATAACATCTTTTCTAGCTTCTGGCTTTAATTGTCTTTGAATTATATAGGCATATTGTGATAAATCAGGTTGATTTTGTGGATTTACCTTAAAAACTTCTTTCTCTCTTTCCAAAACTTGAAGCCCCATATAAGCACTCCCTATATCACCCGAAACTACAATTAAATCATTTAATTTTGCTCCTGATCTTTTTACAATAGATTTCGAGTCTTGGGATCCTATTGCGGTAATGCTAATTATCAAGCCCTTGTTAGAGCTCGTTGTGTCCCCGCCTACCAAATCAACTCCATATTTTTTACAAGCTGCATTAATCCCAAAATATAATTCTTCTATCGATTCTAATGTAAATCTATTAGAAACAGCAATATTCACTGTAATTTGAGAACAAATTGAATTCATTGAATATATATCTGATATATTGGCAACAACAGACTTGTACCCTAAATGTTTTAATGGCATATAAGTCAAATTGAAATGAACGCCCTCTACCAATATATCACTTGAAACAACAACATGTTTATCAGAATATTTTAAAATAGCTGCATCATCTCCAATTCCAGTAATTGTAGAATTATTTTTATTAGAAAAGTTCTTAGTAATTCTATTTATAACTTCAAATTCTCCAAGCTCTGATAGCTTTGTAAGCTTTAATTTATTGTTTTTCTTTTTCAATTATTGTTTTTTTCAAATATATATCAATTGATCTTATTAATAACTCTAAAAATCAAGGATGGTTTTAAAATATGAGTATTTAATTCTTCAATATGGTAAAAATTGACAAATGAGTTATATTTGTTAATTATTTTATTATTTTTTCACTATGATAAAAGTTACAGAACAAGCAAAAGCTAAAGTTCAAAAATTGATGGAAGCTGATGGCTATAATAGTCTCTCTGATTATGTAAGAGTTGGTGTTAAAAGCGGGGGTTGCTCTGGACTTTCATATGATTTGAAATTTGATAAAATAGCAAGTCCTAATGACAAGGTTTTCCAAGACAATGGAGTAAAAATCATTGTTGATAACAAAAGTTTTTTATATCTCATTGGAACTACACTTGAATATTCAGGAGGTTTAAATGGTAAAGGATTTGTTTTTAACAATCCTAACGCGAATAGAACATGTGGATGTGGTGAAAGTTTTTCGCTTTAATAAATAAAAAATGGCTTATACTGAAGAAGAATTAAAAAAGGAGCTAGAGACACAAGAATATGAGTATGGATTTGTAACTAAGATCGATGCAGATACCTTTTCAGAGGGATTAAATGAAAATGTTATACGTGCTATTTCAAAAAGAAAAGAAGAGCCTAATTGGATGACTGAATGGAGGCTCAAAGCATTTAATTCTTGGCAGAAAATGGAAGAGCCTAATTGGTCAAATGTAAAATATAAAAAACCTGATTTTCAAAAAATATCTTATTATTCTGCTCCTAAATCAAAAGATAAATATGAAAGTTTAGATGAAGTAGACCCAGAGCTATTGAAAACTTTTGATAAACTTGGCATTTCAATTAGTGAGCAAAAAAAATTAGCTGGCGTAGCAGTTGATGTAGTTGTTGACTCTGTTTCAGTCGCAACAACTTTTCGAGACACTCTTTCAAAGAAAGGAATAATTTTTTGTTCTATTTCAGAAGCAATTAAAAAACATCCTGAACTTGTTAAAAAATATATTGGAACTGTAGTGCCTCAAAGAGATAATTTTTATAGTGCTTTAAATTCCGCTGTTTTTTCAGATGGATCTTTTTGTTACATTCCAAAAGGAGTTAAATGCCCAATGGAATTATCCACTTATTTTAGAATTAACCAGGCTGGGACGGGTCAATTTGAAAGAACGCTTTTGATTGCAGATGAAGGAAGTTACGTGAGTTATTTGGAGGGATGTACTGCGCCATCTAGAGATGAAAACCAATTACATGCTGCTGTAGTTGAACTAATAGCATTAGATAATGCAGAAATAAAATATTCTACTGTTCAAAACTGGTATCCAGGAAACAAAGCGGGGAAAGGTGGAGTTTATAATTTCGTTACAAAAAGAGGAATTTGTCATAAAAATTCTAAAATATCTTGGACTCAAGTTGAAACAGGCTCTGCTGTTACATGGAAATATCCATCATGTATTTTAAAGGGCAATAATAGTGTTGGAGAATTCTATTCCATTGCTGTAACAAATAATTACCAACAAGCAGATACTGGAACCAAAATGATTCACATTGGAAAAAACAGTAAGAGTACAATAATCTCAAAAGGTATTTCTGCAGGGAAATCTCAAAATAGCTACAGGGGACTTGTTCAAATAAATCGCAATGCGGAAAATGCTAGAAATTTTTCTCAATGCGATTCATTGCTAATGGGGAATAAATGTGGGGCTCACACTTTCCCATATATTGAGGGGAAAAATAAAACAGCAATAATTGAACATGAAGCATCTACGAGTAAAATTGGGGAAGATCAAATTTTCTATTGCAATCAAAGAGGTATCGATACTGAAAAGGCTATTGCATTAATTGTTAATGGTTTTAGCAAAGAGGTATTAAATAAACTTCCAATGGAATTTGCAGTAGAAGCTCAAAAATTACTTGAAATTTCATTAGAAGGATCAGTAGGATAATTAAAAAATATTATATGTTAACAATAGACAATTTACATGTTAGTGTTGAAGGCAAAACAATTTTAAATGGAATAAGCTTGGATGTTAAGGCAGGTGAAGTTCATGCTATTATGGGGCCTAATGGATCAGGGAAAAGTACTCTAGCTGCAGCTGTAGCTGGAAACGAGTCCTACGAAATAGTTAAAGGAGATATTTTATTTAAAGGTGAAAACATCATTGAACTATCTCCTGAAGAAAGAGCACATAGAGGGATTTTTATGTCATTTCAATACCCTGTTGAAATACCAGGAGTTACTGTTACTAATTTTATAAAAACATCTATTAACTCTAATTTAAAAGCCAGGGGTGAAAATGAAATGCCTGCCAATAAAATGCTTAAAAAAATTAGAGAAAAAGCTGAGCTTCTTGAAATCGACTCTAAATTTCTCTCTAGATCCCTTAATGAAGGATTTTCGGGCGGAGAGAAAAAAAGGAATGAAATATTTCAAATGGCAATGCTAGAACCAAGCATCTCTATCTTAGATGAGACAGATTCTGGATTAGATATTGATGCTCTAAAAGTTGTTGCAAATGGCGTAAATAAATTAAAGAATAAAGATAATGCAGTGATTGTTATAACTCATTATCAAAGACTTCTTGATTATATTATCCCTGATTATGTTCATGTATTAAATAAAGGGAAAATAGCAAAGTCTGGAAACAAAGAACTTGCCCATCAGCTTGAAGAAAGGGGTTATGACTGGATAAAATAAATTTTTATAATGCAATTAACTGAGAAATTATTATCATCATTTTTGGCTTTTGAATTGGATATTGACATTAATTCTTCTGTACACAATATAAGAACAAATGCAATTAAAAACTTTGAAAAGCTAGGATTCCCTAATAAAAAATTGGAAAACTGGAAATACACTTCTTTGAATCAAATCATTAAAGAAGACTATACTGTGTTTTCAAAGAAGAAAAATGTAATTGATTTTAAAAGAGTTAAAGACTATTTTATAGATAATATCGAATCATACAAAATCGTTTTTGTTGATGGATTTTATGACCCCTTTTTATCTCAAACTAGTCATGATGGATTAGATATCTGTATAATGTCTGCCGCATTAAATAAGCCTAAGTATTCCAAGCTTATTAATAAATATTTTAATAAATCTGCTTCCTCAGGAGATTCTTTAACTTCACTAAATACTGCATTTTCTAAAGAAGGAGCATATATTCATCTTCCTAAAAAGACTATCCTTGAAAAACCAATTGAAATAATTCATTTTTCAACTGGAAATGAAGCTGCATTAATGTTACAGCCTAGAAACCTAATTATTGTAGAAGAAAGTTCAGAGGTTGAAATAATTGAAACTCATCAAAGTCTAACTGTTAATTCCGTTTTTAGCAATTCAGTTACTGAGATATTTGCTCAAAAAAATTCTAAAGTAGATTATTATAAAATTCAAAACGATGTTATAAGCTCTAGTTTAATTGACAATACGTATATCACTCAAAAAAGAGATAGCGATGTTAAAGTTCATACTTTTTCTTTTGGCGGAAGATTAACTAGAAATAACTTGAATTTTTATCAAAAAACTCCATTTATAAACTCTACAATGAAAGGGCTTACAATAATTGATTATGATCAATTAGTAGATCACCATACTTTAGTCCACCATTCTAATCCAAATTGTGAAAGTCATCAAGACTATAAAGGAATTTTCTCAGGAAAATCTACTGGAGTGTTTAATGGTAAGATAATAGTAGATAAAATAGCCCAAAAAACTAATGCATTTCAACAAAATAATAACATACTATTAGATGATAAGGCTACAATTAATTCTAAGCCTCAGTTAGAAATTTTTGCTGATGATGTAAAATGTTCACATGGCTGTACAATTGGGCAGTTGGATCGAGATGCTTTATTTTATTTAAGGGCAAGAGGTATCCCTAAAAAAGAAGCAAAAGCATTGCTTACTTATGGTTTTGCAAATAATATTTTAGAAAGTGTTAAAATTCCTGAACTAAAAATTAAAATAAAAAAAATAATTGCTAAAAAGCTAGGTGTAAGTTTAGGCTTTGATTTATAAAATGAGCTTGGATATAAATAAAATAAGGTCTGATTTCCCAATTTTAAAAAGAAAAATCAATGGTTCTAATTTTATTTATTTTGATAATGCCGCCACTTCTCAAAAACCAAATATAGTAATAGACTCTATCTCTAATTACTACAAAAATTATAACTCCAATATTCATAGAGGTGTTCATACTATAAGTCAAGAAGCAACAGATGCGTATGAAAATGCTAGAGTTAAAGTTCAAAAACATTTTAATATCTTGAATTCTCATGAAATTATTTTTACTTCTGGGGCTACGCACTCAATTAATTTAGTTGCTAATGGATTTCGAGATTTACTTAATGATAAAGATGAAATTATTATCTCAGGGTTAGAACATCATTCTAATATAGTTCCATGGCAAATGATGTCAGAAAAAAATGGTGCAAAAATTAAGATAATTCCAATTAATAAGAATGGAGAGTTAGATTTGAAAGTTTATGATAATATTCTAAATAGTAGGACAAAACTTGTTTTTGTCAATCATGTTTCAAATGCGCTGGGAACAATAAACCCAATTAAAACAATCATTGAAAAAGCTCATAAAGTAAATGCTGCTGTATTAATTGATGGTGCTCAGGCCTGCGCTCATTTTAAAACTGATTTACAAGAACTTGATTCAGATTTTTACACAACTTCTGCACATAAATTATGTGGTCCAACTGGTATTGGGATGCTTTTTGGAAAAGAAAAATGGCTAAAGAAATTGCCTCCATATCAAGGTGGTGGAGAAATGATTTCAGATGTAACTTTTGAAAAAACTACCTATGCAGAACTTCCTCATAAATTTGAAGCAGGGACTCCTAATGTTTCAGGTGCAATTGCTTTTGGCGTAGCATTAGATTATTTAAATGGGATAGGCTTTGAAAATATTTGTGAATATGAATCTTCTCTTCTAAAATATGCTACAGAAAAACTAAAATTAATCCCCAATCTTAAAATATATGGTGAGTCTAAAAACAAAACAAGTGTGATTTCCTTTAATGTAGAGGGAATACATGCATATGATATAGGGGCTTTATTAGACAAATTTGGAATAGCAGTAAGAACTGGTCAACATTGTGCTCAACCAATTATGGATCACTTTGGAATTTCAGGTACAGTTAGAGTTTCGCTATCATTTTATAACACAAAAAAAGAAATTGATATTCTTTGCAACTCATTGAAACAAACAATTTCTATGTTGAGCTAATTTGTATCTTTGACTTATACTCTGATTTATGAAGATAAAAGAAATTCAAGATGAAATTGTTAAAGAATTTTCTCATTTTGAAGATTGGAAAGAAAAGTATGAGTATCTAATTGAGCTTGGTAATTCAATTGAATTAATTGACAAAAAAAATAAAATAGATTCTAATTTAATAAAAGGATGTCAAAGTAAATTATGGCTTTATGCAGAATTACAAAATGACAAAGTGATTTATAGCGCTGATAGTGAAGCTATAATTACAAAAGGAATTGCCGCTATATTATTAAGAGTTTTTTCTAATCAAACAGCTAAGGATATTTTAAATTCGGATATTAAATATATTGATGAGATTGGACTAAAAGAACACCTTTCTCCAACTAGAGCTAATGGGCTAGTTTCTATGATTAAACAAATCAAATATTACGCATTAGCATTAAACACTAATTAATAAAAACTAACGAAATGACCCCTGAAGAATTAGGAGAAAAAATTGTCAAAGTACTTAAAACTATCTATGATCCAGAAATTCCAGTTGACATATATGAACTCGGGTTAATATATGATGTCTTTGTAAATGAAGATAATAATGTTAAAGTAATTATGACATTAACTACACCTAATTGTCCAGTAGCAGATTCTCTTCCTCTTGAAGTTGAAGATAGAGTAAAGTCATTGCCTGAGGTAACAGATGCTAAGGTTGAGCTAACATTTGACCCCCCTTGGAACAAAGATCTAATGAGTGAAGAAGCAAAATTAGAACTTGGATTTTTATAAATGAGTAAAGAAATCACAAATAAAGTAGCTAATAGCAATTTAAAAAGTATTGATCTTGATAGCCTAATTCCCGGCAATGAAAGAATTGTTTTTGATTTAAAACCCTGGTTAAAGGATGGGTTAATCCTAATTGAAAAAGACTTTAGAGATTCTGTAAAAAATCACGATTGGCAACAGTATAAGGGTAAATTTGTTTCAATTCAATGTTCAAATAATGCTATTATTCCAGATTGGGCATTTATGTTAATTTCAAGCTCATTGAAAGATAACCAAGTTGAAAATTTTATTGGGCCTTTGGAATTAATGGAGCATATAATTATTCGTAATATAATTTACAGTTTAAACCTAAAAGAATATGAAAAAAAAATAGTGATAATTAAAGGTTGTTCTAAAAAGTCTATTCCTAAATCATCTTACTCTTTTTTAATTGAAAGGCTTCAGCCAATTGCTAAAAAAATAATGTTTGGCGAAGCGTGTTCTTCTGTTCCAATTTTTAAAACCTCTATGAATTGATTTTCAAATTAAAACATTTTTATAGCTTATTATTATTAAGCTTTTCTTCTTTTTTAATCTCCCAAGAAACGGCAGATAGTTTGAATTTTGAATACCCTTGGAAGAAAAATGGGAAAGCAATATTTCTTGTTAACCAATCTAGCTTTAGTAATTGGTCTTCTGGAGGGCAAAGCAGTATATCCGGAACTATTAAATTTGATTATACTTTAAATTACTATGAATATGGTTGGGCCTGGGACACGAAAATTATTGGTGCTTTTGGTTTGAATAAAATAAGCGGAAGTGATTTTTTAAAAAAAACAGATGACAGAATTGAAATTAATTCTGTAGTAGGTAAAAAATTTAACAATAATCTAATTGGAAAATGGAGCTATTCTAGTTTTGTAAATTTTAAAACTCAATTTGCCAAAGGATATCGTTTTGGAAAAGACTCAAATGGGAATAATATACGTACAGAAAAATCTCGATTTTTTTCGCCCGCTACAATACAGCTTGGTGTTGGATTATATTGGAAAAGAGATGATAATTTATGGGTAAACGTTGCTCCAATTACAGGAAAATTAATATTAGTTAATAGATTTTTTACAAAAGATTTAAAGCCCAATCAATCCTTTTTTGGAGTTAAAATGAATGGCAATAGTAGATTTGAGCTTGGAGCTTCTATTAGATCTTTTTATAAAACAGAAATTTATGAAAATATAATATTAGAGAATAGATTAAGTCTCTACTCAGATTACTTGGATAAGCCTAAGAACATTGATTTTGATTATACTCTAAATGTGTCAATGCAAGTAAATAAATTTATATCTGCTAACCTTATCTTTCAATTCGTTTATGATGATAATGAAATTCAAAGAATACAAACCAGAGAAGTATTAGGGATAGGATTAAATATTGATCTTCAATTTATATCCAAATCTGGATATAAAAAAGCATTATAGGGAAACCTTGTGATATGTATTTCTCGAACTTTATTATATAGTTGCTTTTTCCAATTGTTAATGTCTGTTTTGCTTAATGCAGATATAAAATAAACTCTATTTTTATATTTCTTTATTAAATTAGATTTCAATTTTTTTAAACTGTTATTTTCATATTCAATATCAAATACATCATCTATTTTCTCCTTGTTATCTAAATATTTATCTGTTTTATTAAATACAAATAAAACGGGCTTCTCATGAGCATCTATTTCACTTAAAATAAAATTTACTGAATTTATATGTTCATCATAGTTTGGATGGGAAATATCAATAACATGAACTAATAAGTCTGCTTCCGTAATTTCTGTCAAAGTACTTTTAAAAGAATCCACTAATTGTGTTGGCAATTTTCTAATAAATCCAACTGTATCAGTAAGCAAAAAAGGTAAATTTTCAATTACTACTTTTCTTACTGTAGTGTCTAAAGTGGCAAATAATTTATCTTCTGCAAAAACATTTGCTTTAGAAACTGAATTCATAAGAGTTGATTTCCCAACATTTGTATACCCTACCAAAGAAACTCTAACTAAAGATCCTCTGTTTCCTCTTTGAGTCGCCATTTGTTTGTCAATAGTTACTAATTTCTTTTTTAATAAGCTTATTTTATTCCTTACAATCCTTCTGTCTGTCTCAATTTCAGTTTCACCAGGACCACGCATTCCTATACCTCCCTTCTGTCTTTCTAAATGAGTCCAAAGCCCCTTAAGTCTAGGAAGAATATATTGATATTGCGCAAGCTCAACTTGATTTTTAGCATAGCTTGTTTTTGCTCTTTGAGAAAAAATATCTAATATAAGACCTGTTCTGTCTATTATTTTACTTTTTAAAAATTTTTCAATGTTTAATTGCTGAGTTGGAGATAATTCATCATCAAAAATCACAGAATTTATATCTTGCCTTTTAATATATGAAGCTAATTCTTCTATTTTCCCTCTGCCTAAAAAAAACTTGGGGTCAGGTGCATTCATCTTTTGAGTAAATCTTTTTACAACATCTCCTCCTGCTGTAAATGTTAAAAAACTCAATTCATCTAAATATTCATCTAAAATTTTTTTTGATTGATTTGAGGTTATTATACCAACTAGAACTGTCCTTTCTAAATCTGAAGCTGATTTTTCTAACATATAGGTCTATCCATTCTTCTTAAAATACTTTAACTCTATGTTTTGACCATCATAAATAGCATAAGAAAAATATGAAATCCAATCTCCTAAGTTAATATATCTTGAAGTTTCCGAAATTTTAATATTTAGGGGAAGGTGTCTGTGTCCAAAAATAAAATAATCAAAATTTTCTTTTAATAGAATCTTCTTACAGTATTGAACTAGCCATTCATTATCTTCACCCTTGTATTGAATATCTTCAACTCCAGATAATAATTTATTTTTAGTTGATAGATATTGCGCTATCCTTACACCAATATCAGGGTGTGTTATTCTAAATAAAAATTTTGCAATCCTGCTTCTAAAAACTTTTTTCATTCTTTTAAAGCCCTTATCTCCAGGGCCTAACCCATCTCCATGTCCAATAAAAAAACTTTTATTATTAATTGCAAATTTTTCAGGATGATCATATACCGTAATATTTAATTCTTCTTCGAAGTATCCATTCATCCACATGTCGTGATTACCAACAAAAAAATATATAGGAATCCCAGAGTCCCTAATCTCTGCTAATTTCCCCAACACCCTTACAAATCCTTTAGGAACTACTTTTTTATATTCAAACCAAAAATCAAATAAATCCCCCAATAAAAAAATAGCAGAAGCATTTCCCTTAATAGAATCTAGCCATCTTATAAATCTTTGTTCTCTCTTTAAACTCTCTTTATGATTTGGAGCCCCAAGATGATTGTCAGAAGCAAAATATATTTTTTTCCCTTCTTTTAATTCAATATTTATTAAAGTATTGACTTTTTTCATTCAAAATTATTAAGAAAGATAATCTTTCCTGACTTTTTAAATAATATTATTTTATACAAAAATACATGATTAAATCATAAAATCTTTTCATAACAATGAAATGGCATATCACTTTGTTTACGATAAAAGATCTTTTCCAATTTTTTATAACCTTGTAGTTTGTAAAATTTATTGTTTTTAGCATTTCCACTGAAAGTGTCCAGCCTAATAGATTTATATCCTTTTTTAAATGTTAACTGTTCTGCAAAATTCATTAATTTCAATGCCAAACCTTGGCCTTGAAAATCTGGATGTACAGCTAGTCTATGTAAATAGACATTTTTATTAGTTGAAGTAAGCCATTTAACTTTTTTATACACATCATCTATTACATCTGAAATACAAATACAGCCCACAACCTTTGAATCAGCCTCAATTACATAAAGAGTTTCATTTTTTACATCCTCTTCAAAGATTTCTTTATTAGGGTAATATTCATTCCATTGAAAAATATTTTGTGAAATCATATGCTTGGCACAAGCCCTTGTAATTGCAACTATTCTTTCTAAATCTTTTGCCTTTGCCTTTCTAATCATTTTTAATAATTTGTCCTTTAAAATTAACTTCAAACATAGAAAATGGATTTAAATATTTGTCTATTAATATAGCGAACTCCCCTCTTTTAATAATTCTATTTAGATTATATTCTTTTAATCCAAAATTATTCCATTTGTTTTCAAAATCCTTAAGCCTTAACTTTTCATCTCCACTAACTTTAATAATCCAATTAATAATATTCTCAATAGTTAGTAGATTTGGGATTGGGTATTTATTAAGATTGTAATAATCTTTTAATCCTTCTATCAAATCATTTTTAATTAGATTTTTTTCAGGATAAAATAATGTTTTATTTTCCCAACCAATATTCATCCCTTGGCCTTTAAGGATCCCACATGCCCCTATTTTTTGATAACTTATAAAGTTTGGATTCTCAGAGCTCACATCAACAAATGGTTGAATATAGCCTTTGTTATTTAAAATTTCTAGCTGAACATCTCTAATAGAAACTTTATCAACTAGTTTATTTTGGGAGACTGCTAAAGAAGCTAATATCCCAGCTGCCTGACCAATCTGCATTACAACAGGCTGAAGTCTTGTAGTCCCATTTACAAGATTTGAAACTGAAATTGATTTTTCAATTACAATAAAATTGTTAATGTTGTCTGATATCAAGCTTCCTAATGGAACTGAATATGAAGGAATAGGATAGAAATCTAGCTTGGGTAATTCTCTATAATTTGGATGTGCATTATGATGATGATCAACTGGATAATCGCCAACTGCAATTCCTGTTCTATATAATGCATTTTCTTGAAAATATGGGAATTTTATATAATTCAAATCTAATGTTACCTTACCTTTAATTCTTCGAGATTCTCTATGATATGGAATTTTTGGAAAGCCATCCTTTGTTGAAAATTCTTCTTTATCTATAGATAAATTATTGTATCCCATTTCAGTCTGGATAAAATATAAAAATCTAATAGATTTCTGCTTAGCTTTTTCATAATGAGAGATTCTTTCTTCCTCACTCATCTGAATTGAATTAAGATAATAATCATTTCCATTAATTGGCCAATTAATCATATACTTATCATTTGGAAGTTTCCCGTAAGAAATAAAAGATTCTTTTGGCCATAGTTTTAAATTTGTATCATAACATTCTTTAGACTCATAAGAACAAATAAATTCATCTCGATTATAATTAATTGGAATAGGAATAGTAACATCCTTTCCATAATCTTTTAAAATCATTACATAAGTTAAGTCTTGAATTATGTCATTCGAATTTTTAGGGGCTATTTTTTCATTGTACATACTACTTGAATCCATTCCAACATAATAAGGAATATTTAAAATTGGTATTAGGTCCCCCAATTCACTAGCATCAATTAAAACTACTGTCTCTATTTCATCTAATTTTTTTTCAGATTTTACAGTAAGATGCCACTTATCTTTTTGTTTTTTTATTTCATCAATTTTTGAATTGAAAACAATTTTTAAGTTTTTTTCTGAGCTAGCTATTTTATTTAAGATTTCATTTCCAACTGATGGTTCAAACATAACATTGCTAACCCAGCCGGTTTTCAAGCTATCAAGGCTTCCATAATAGGAAACCAAACTATCTCGAAATTCTTTTAAAAACCCGCTTGGCATTTTGTAATTTCCATCTAAGGCACTAACACCAGCTGAAGTCATCATTCCTCCTAACCAATCAGATTTTTCAATTAAAAGGGTTTTGGATCCATGTCTTGAAGATTGAATAGCTGATGCTATTCCGCTAGTTCCTCCTCCTACCACTACTATATCGTAATTAGATTTTGTACAACTAGAAATAAAAATTATTATTAAAAAAAATATAAATTTTAAATTCATCCTGTAAAAAATAATTATGAATTAAGGCTTAATTGCTTTAAAATACTGTAGCAGGTCATTATTATTTCCTACTAAAATTCCATTTTCATTTTTAATTTTTAGTGGAACAATTTTTTTTGCATCACTCGGAGCATAAAAGCCCGACTCCTTTCTTAATTTAGAGTAAAAACTTCCATCCCCTTTGCCAATTAATAATATTCCATTACTAGCGTCATTCCTTGGAGTTTCAACTTCAGAAGTAAATAAATTTCCAATAGCTAAAATATCTTTTACTCCATCTCCATTATAATCATCAATAACAAAATCATTAATAGAAGAAAATTGAGCTTCATAAGGCAAATCAATATTAGTAAAATTTCCATTAGAATTTAATAGGACCCTGCTTTTAAAAGAATTTGCTTGTAACCTTAACGAATTTTCTAAGTTTTTTTCTCCATAAGCACTTTTAACGTCTAAAGAAGCAAATAAATCATATTTTTGAAATTTGTTTTTCAATTCTGGGACTTGCTGTGAAGAACAAGAAAATCCTCTAAGAGGAAATTGTATTCCATAATTATAATAAGCAAGTACAATATCTTTAACTCCATTATCATCAAAATCATCATAAAAAACCTCAAAAGGTTCTTCTTTACTAGCTTTATATTTATAATTCTCTCCTAAATTTCCCATTACTAAATCTTCTAATCCATCGTTATTAAAGTCCCCAGATTCAATAGAATACCACCATCCATAAACCTCATCACACTCACTATTTAATTTTTGTTTTTTTAATACCCCTTTTTCATTTTTTATTAATGTTAAGGGCATCCATTCGCCAACAACAAAAAGATCTTTATCTCCATCTTTATCGTAATCTGACCAAACACCATCAGTTACAAGTCCTAAATCTCTAAAGCTATTGTTAACATCATTATATAAAGAAAATTTACCATTGTGATTTAGCAATACGTAGCTTGATGCCGCTTCTGGGTAGTTCCATGGAATCATTCTAGATCCTATAAAAAGATCTAGATCGCCGTCATTATCAAAATCATTAGGTTTTACAACTGAACCTGATTTATACATGCTGGGCAATAATT
Organism: uncultured Flavobacteriaceae bacterium; assembly: GCA_964433845.1. Lineage (GTDB taxonomy): Bacteria > Bacteroidota > Bacteroidia > Flavobacteriales > Flavobacteriaceae > MAG-121220-bin8. The sequence goes on along the minus strand of CAYSTA010000011.1, from coordinate 19,935 downwards.
CTCTTTTAAATTCAAATTTTCCGTTTCCATCATTGATATATAATCTATCTAAGTAGGTGCTAGAGTTAGGAGCAAATTCATTTCCCCCACTTACTACATACAAATCATCATCTCCGTCATTATCAGAATCAAAAAAAATAGCATCTACATCCTCTAAAGCTCTATGTAAACCCCATGGTTGATTTTTAGATAAGGTGAATTCTCCTTCCCCTGTTTGTAAAAATAACTGTGATGATTTTCCTGAAGCACTTCCAATATAGACATCATCTAAATTGTCACCATTCACATCAGAAACTGCAATAGCAGGTCCAAATTGAGAAAGCTTGTGAGGCAATAGGATTTGTTTATTATAATCATCAAAAACATTTTCAACATGAATATAATTTATTTTTGTAGCATCCTCACTAAAAAACATTTCTTGATTTACATCTTTTAAATTAGAATAGTTCTTCCCTGAAGAAGACGATAAGGCTAAACTTTGATTTGTTTCTAATTCAAAAAATTTAGATTTTAAGCCATTTGGCCAAGTAACAATTAGGCTGTCTATTTTCTTATTATCTCCTAATCCAAAATGTATAATATCTTCACTTGTTGAATAAATACCTCTTACATTGGTTGTTTCAAAAAACTGATGATTCTCGTTGATGTAAATATCTGCTTTAGTTCCAAAAAGACTTTGATTTTTTTGATCTTTTAAAGAAATTCTTAAAAAGGAATTTTTCAATGATTCAACAGTATTGTTTTTATATAAAAATGCCTTTTCATTAACGTTGTTTACCAGTATTTCCAAATCCCCATCATTATCTAAATCGGCATAGGCTGCTCCATTTGAAAAGGAAGGTTGATCAAGTCCCCATTTTTTGGCTTCATTGACAAGCTTTAAATCACCATAATTTTTATAAAAATAATTTTTAAGTTTTACACTGGGAACAATTTCTAGGGCTTCCTGTAATGGCAAAATATCCCAAAGGTCTATATCTCCTTGATTTGGATTTTTTTTAACATAATCATCTGCTATTTTAATTACAAATTCCCCTAATTTTTTATCAGCATCTGTATTTCTAATATCTCTTAAAAGGCCATTAGTAACATAAATGTCCTTTAAGCCATCATTGTCAAAATCTGCAATTAAATTTGCCCAACTCCAATCAGTAGAAGAAGTGTTAGTATATTGAGCAACATCACTAAAAGTTTCATCTCCATTATTTATTTGTAATGTATTAAACATATACTGAAAATAGCCTCCTTGTTGAACAACCTTCCAAAAAGCAGAAGGGTTCATTCCACTCATATTAGATTTTAGTCTATAATTGTCCTCAGCTGTCATATCAACTACCATTAAGTCTAATAGTCCATCATTATTTATATCTGAAGCATCCACTCCCATACTATAAAAGGAAATGTGCTTTAAAGATTTTTCCGTGTTATATGTAAAAGTCCCATCTCCATTATTATAATAAAGAAAATCAGGAGCATCAAAATCATTAGCAACATATAAATCAGTCAGGCCATCTTTATTTAAATCAGAAGCTACAACTGCATTAGGGAAGCCAGATCTATGAAGTCCTGCTTTTTTGGTAACATCAATAAAATGGTTGTTCCCAGTATTTTCGAAAAGCTGCAGAGAATATTCTGGCAATGTTAAATCCGCCCCAAAAAATTTAGAATAACTTCCTGGGTTAGGAGGTTGATTTAAAAGGTATAAATCTAATAATCCATCATTATTATAATCAAAAAAAACTGCATGACGAGTCCTAGCAGAAACATCTACTCCCCATTCTTTTGCAGCTTCCTGAAACCTAAAATCCCCCTTATTAATATAAAGTTTATTTTTTCGTAATTCAGTATCATCATCATATAGTTCTTTACTAATATAAATATCTAAGAGGCCATCCTGGTTTATATCTGCTATAGACACTCCAGAGGACCAGGAACCATCATCAAATATTCCTGATTTTTCAGTAACATCTAAGAATTTAAGCTCTCCTTGATTTTGATATATTTTATCTCCAACAAGATTCCCAGCTAAATAAACATCCTGTAATCCATCATTATTAAAATCGGCTATTCCAACACCTGCACCACCATAATAATTAGCATAGAGTAGAATATTATGTTCCTTTTTATCCTCAATATAATTATTGAAATGAATACCTGAATAATCCGAATCAATCAATTGAAATACTTTGTCTTGAGCTTCACTTAATTGAATAATGAGTAAAAGAAGAATAGAGAATATTTCTTTCATAAATAGACATAAAAAAGGGGGAATTAAATTCCCCCTTAAATATAATAAAAACTAAATTCTATTCTTATAGTTTATCCCACCAAACTCTAGTTGTAAAGTCGTTAGGACCTTGAGCTGCAACTGCTGCTTTATAATTATCAGCATTTGTAGACTCTTCACCCATAGGCCAAATTAATCTTCTTGGAATAGTTCCGCCTGTAACATTACCTGGATCATTTGTAGGAACTAATACTGGGAAACCTGTTCTTCTCCAATTAGAGAAAGCTTCATACTCATTCAATAAAGTAGCAGCCCAATATTGCTCACCTATCATTTGAAGACCTTTAGTAGCGTCATAAGGTTTAAGAGCTAAATAAGCCGTAACCTGAGCATCTGTAATAGCAGCTGCATTAGGATAAATTTGGCTTAACATTTGCATAGCTGCCTTTACTCCATTATTATAGTGAGTAGCTGCAGATCCTGAAATCCATCCTCTTTGAGCAGCCTCAGCTTTCATAAATTCTACTTCAGCATAAGTTTGAAGAACCATAGGTACATCTTTGTGTGTAATTACAGCTCTATTTGGCTCTGCATAAATTGAAGTGTCAGGAACAGTTGCAGAAGTGCTGCCATTTGGCATTCCAATTAGGTCTGCAATAGCAGTACTTTTATCTGATCTCCTAGCCGCCAAAATTGGTAATCTTGGATCATCTTTTAACCAGTCTACAAAAGTCTTACTCATTCTTGGGTTTCCATCAGCATCAAAAACTTCACCATGTCCGTTTTTGTTAATTCCTTCAGGTCCATCTGTATGAGCAATCATAGCAATATGAGCATTAGAAGTCATCGTTCCATTTCCAATAGCTTTTACTGCCCAAGCTTTCGAATTAGCTGCATCTACTTTGCTCATTCTCATTGCAAGTCTAAGCATCATAGAGTTCCCCCAAGCTTTCCACTTTGCAGTATCTCCTTGGAAAATCAAATCTGATTTACCCATAGTCGTAGAAGAACCAATTTGAGCAACGGCTTCTTCTAACTCTTTAAGGAAATCTGCATAGATATCCTTTTGAGCATCATATTTAGGCTTTAAGATACCATTTATGTATCCTTGACCTGCCTCACTATAAGGGCAATCCCCGTGGAGATCTGTAATTCTTGAATAAATAAATACTCTTAAAATACGTGTCATCCCCATTTCAGATCCACTATTACCAGAAGCAGTTAATTGAGCTTTAATGTCTTCAATTTCTTTAACTGCAGATGGGTAATAACGATCCCAAAGTGAAGTAGCATATCCATCATTTCTAAAATATCTATCTCCTGACCAATATCCAGCCGTAGCAGAGAAATGTTGAATCATTACTGATTGGTAGATTAAACTGGCTCTCCAGTTCTCGTATCTACCACCTGAAGTTCGCAAAACTACTGATGCAAACTTGTTTGCCACATCGATTTGTGCGGCTTTTGCAGGGTTTACGTTCATTTCCTCAAATCCTTTGTCAAACTCACATGAGGAAAAAACTAAACTTAAAGCAAAAATTGTTAATACTATTTTTTTCATAATTATATAAGTTTAAAATTTAAGGTTTACGTTAAGTCCAATAGTCCTTGGAACAGGAAGACCAAACCATTCTAAACCAGCAGAGTTTGAATTATTATATGCAGACTCTGGGTCTATATTGTCAACACTATTGCTTAAGAAGAATAAGTTTCTTCCAATAAGTGAAATAGTAGCCTTGTCAATAAAAGTTCCGTCTAATTTATCAGAAGGAATATTATATCCAATACTTAACTGACGAAGTCTCATATAGTCTGAGTCAAAAATAGCTTCCTCAGCAATACTATAAGTTCGTCTGTAGTAGTCTTCTTGTTGGTTAGCAGGGATTGAAGTAGTAACTTTACTTCCATCTTCCATAACTCCAGTTGGAACCCAACCAGCATCACGTCCTCCTGCAGGGACAGTTTTCTTATGATGTCCATTTCTAATTAAAAACGCATTAGATCCTGAGTATATTTGTCCTCCAGTTTTCCCTTCAAACAAAATAGAAGCATTGAAATCTTTATATCTCATAGAAGTCCCTATACCAAGTTGTGTTGGAGCCACACCAAATCCTAAGATTTTTCTTGGTCCAATTTTTGGAATAGGAATGCCATTAACCATTTGGTGAACAATTGCACCACTAGCGTCTCTTACATAAGAAGAACCATATAATGCGCCATATTTTTCGCCAACTATATGTGTTACTCTTAAGTTTCTAGATCTTGGTTCCTGCATTGAAATATTTCCGCCTGTATCATTAGTTGCTACCACTTTACTAGTGTTATTAGTATAGTTAATAGAAGCATTCCATGCAAAATCATCAGATTGCATAAGTGTTCCTTTTATAAGCAACTCAATACCTTTGTTAGAAATATTACCAAGGTTTGCAAGCGCGCTACCATAACCTGAAGTTGCAGAAGCACTTACTCCTACAATGTCTCCAAGAGTTTCATTGTCGTAGTATGTAGCATCAATAGAAAGTTTATTATCAAACATTCTTAAATCAATACCAAACTCCGTTTCATTCTTCTCAAATGGAGTAATTTCAGAGTTAGGAATAGTTCCACCACTGATGCTTCCTAATGAAGCTCCTAAGTGGCCTTGACCATAAATACCGTAAGATAAACTCAAAGCGTATGGGCTATCCGCTCCACCAGCTACCTGAGAATATCCTCCTCTTAATTTTAAGAAAGAAACTGAGCTTCCTAAATCTAAAGCATCTGAAAGAATAAAAGATAAACTCGCAGAAGTATATAAATCATTATTAGGAGCTTTTTTATCCTTTAGCGATAAAGTTGAATACCAGTCATTTCTAGCAGTTAAAGTAAGGTAAGCATAATCCATAAACCCTATTTCAGCAGAACCATAAGCAGAGTTTATTTGCTTTTTCCAGTAACTCCAACCACTTCCTTGATTTTTAGTGTTTTTAACATTTTGTAATCCTGGAACAATAAAGTGTGATCCACTTACTCCAGCAGAATTATATTCTTGAACGTTAGATCCAATTCCTACAAAAGCAGTAAGAGAGACATCCGTATCTAATTCAAGATTATCCGTTCCTATAAAGAAATCTGCATCATACTGTTGAAAAGTACTTTTGTTTTCATTCATGGATCCATTCATCTGATATGCTGTTCCCCAAGGGGTAACTCCAGTTTTGTGAAGATCGTAACGATCCCCTCCAACACGTCCTCTAACATATAAATAATCCTTAATATCCCATCTAGCATTTATTGCTCCGATGAACCTTTCTTTTTCTGAACTGTTAACATAGTTATAAGCAGCAAACCAAGGGTTTTGAGAATAAGTATTATCACTAATTCTAAATTCAGTTAAATCTGCATTTCTCCCTAATCCTCCTTCTCCTAACATGTCATTAACATCTACTGTTGGAGCAAATAAGTTAACCGCAAAGTTTCCGTTACCTGGTGAATCAGATAGTCTTGGATTACCTTCTTGATCTTCAAGAATATATTTCATGTTTACATCAACAGTAATTTTATCTCCTAATTTTTGAGAAGAGTTCAATCCAAAAGAATTTCTTTTTAATGTTGAATTTGGAATAATGTCTAAATTATCCATGTTTGTCATAGAAAATCTAGTATTCGAATTTTCATTAGAAGTAGATATAGCAATTGTATTGGTATATGTTTCTCCTGTTTGATAGAACTTTTCTAAGTTACTACCTTTATTTGAATACTTTCTTGCAACGCCATCCCACTGAGCAACCATAGATCCGTCCATTTTTGGACCCCATGCTTGATAAGTATCAATAGGGTCAGAAACTTTTGAATTGTCTCTACCTTGTCCATATATTGTCTGAGTATCTCTAAGGCCTGTATTTAGCATATCAAACTGAGTAGAACTATTAAATTCTATACCTATGCCTTCTTGACCTGCTCCATTTTTAGTTGTAATAAGAATTACACCATTAGAAGCTCTAGACCCATAAAGTGCAGCAGCAGCTCCACCTTTAAGTACACTTACTGATGCTATTTCATCAGGGTTAATACTAGAAATCCCATCTCCGTAGTCTGCACCTCCCCATACACCTGCAGAACCTAAATTACTGTTATTAATAGTAATTCCGTCTACAACATATAAAGGTTGGTTATTCCCTGTTAGGGAACTTGTACCACGAATTACAACTCTACTAGAACCCTTAGCACCCGCAGCTGATCCAGTTACCATAACTCCGGCAACCTTTCCTTGAAGGGCATTAATAGCATTAGTAGTTTTGTTGTCGCTAAGTTCTGAACCATCTACTACTGTAAGTGAGTACCCTAACGCCTTAACATTTCTTTTTATACCTAAAGAAGTAACTACTACTTCCTCTAAGGCAGTGTCAGGTGTTAGTACTGCATTCACAGTTGCAGAAGATCCTACAACTATTGATTGAGATGCATATCCTACAAAGCTAAAAACAAGGGTATCCCCGCTAGAAGCATCGATCGAATAATTTCCATCAAAATCAGTTGAAACTCCAGTTGAAGTTCCCTCAACCAAAACAGTAGCGCCTGGAAGAGGCACCCCATTTTCGTCTGTTACTGTACCACTAATTGTTTGGGCTTGCACACTAAAACCGAATGCAAAAACCAATAAAAAAGAGGTCAGAATTCTTAAGAATTTTGTTTTCATAGAATATTATTTTTTGTTTAATCTGGAGCTAATTTACTAAATATATTAACACTTTTTTAACAGAAACATAATTTTAGAGCTATTTTTTGTTAATAAAACAGTTTTTTATAGTGATTTTTATCTATAAATGATCTAAAATATGGTGTATAAGATGTTGTTTATGAATTAATTATATAAGAAGAGTATAAAAAATAGTTTTTTTTAAATTTTTTTTAAAATTTTAATTAATTACAAAAGAAAAATTATTTCACTTACAAAAAGCCAGGCAGGCTCACCTTCTGCAGGATGTCCCTCAGGAAGTTTTTTATTGCTAGTGATCACTAGTTTAATTTTATCTAAGTTTTTATTTAATGGCATTTTATACATCTTAATTTCTGGAATTTCATTCGCAACAGGCTTCGGCATTATTTCAGAGGAAAGTAATACCTCTTTCCCTAAACTAATATCAAATAATTCTATTTTTTTAGGGAAAGTAATATAGGCGCCTATCGATGTTAAAGCATGAATTCCAATATAATTAGCCTGACTTTGCTTTGGCATATTGATTTCAACTATCAAATCTCCTGAACTAGACGTCTTATCCACAGTACCCACATTATCTTTTTCAGTATTTTTTATAAACCCATTCCAATGTCCGCTTCTAAAATCTAGGTTTCCTAATATCCCATCAAATAATCTATCTACATTTTTATACCTGACATCAGGATTTGTTTTTAATTTATGTTCTGTTATTAATCCTCCAGTTTTTACATAATCAACTGTGACTGTTTTACTATTTTTCCAGCCTTTTTTAAAAGCTTTGGCTTTAAAGGTTAATGTTTTATTGATTTTTATTGGTTCACTATATAATGTAGATAGCGAGTCAGGTTCCTGACCATTTGTAGTGTATCTAAAATTAGGGTTTCCTAAAGATTTATAAATCTCAATTAATAACGAGTCTTCAAAAAGAGTTTGTTCAGAAATTATTACAGGCAATGATAATGGCATGTCCTTAGCAAAATTCTTAGCTCCAAAATTTAGCTCAGTTGTATAATTTTCATTCAATTTTTTTTGCTGATCAAGACTAATATTTGTATTCCATAAATACGCTTTCTTTAAACTTGAATTTTCTAAAAAAGATGCTATCCCTTCATACGTAACAGAAGTGTTATTAAGGTTTAGACTTTCTACTGATTTATTAATTGAAACAAGACCTTTATCGGAAATCTTTGTATCGTTTAACTTTAAGTATTTTAGATTTTTTAAGCTTTTTAGCTTCGAAATTAAATTATCCTCCAGATTTGTATTGCTTAAGTCTAATTTGATCAATTGATTTTTTATTTTCAATAAAGCTTTTAAATGTTTTGACTGAAGCTTTTCCCCTAAAAATTTAGCTTCAATAAAATTGTTTTCATTACTGTTTCTCTCTAATCTAAAATTTAGGTTTTGTAATTTATCTAAATCACTCTTGTTTGGAGGGGGAGCTATTGGTTTAGGTTTTGGGAAAAATGAAGCTAAATTTTTTACCAAATTTAAATCCATTTCCATAGTTTGCTCAAATTTCTCAAAACTAGCTCCAGAGTCTATCCAGTATTTGATTAATTCAATTTCATGGTTTTTTAGTTGTGAGTTTCCTTTAGGAGGCATATGGAGATCCTCTTCTAATGGCAAAATCAGATTATTATATAAATGACTTTTAAGTGAGTTATTGGCAACTAATATGTCTCCCGATTTTCCTCCTTTTAAAATATCTTGTCCTGAAACTAATAGCAGTTCTCCTTTTGTTTTTGATTGATTATGACACTTTACGCATTTGTTATCTAAAATAGGTCTAACAACCTCTGCATATAGATTTAAACTATCTTTTTCATAAAAAATAATTTCATCTTTAGCTTCAGGCATTTTTAAAAACCCTTCGCCGTGTGTCATGCTTCCTCCATAATGACCGGTAATAGTTAATAAAACTATAGTAAATCCAAAAAAAGCAATGAATTGTTTTTTATATATCTCCTTTTTATGTATCCATAAAAGCCCACCATTAAAAACTGCCGTGGATATCCCAAGCCACATATGAATATTTAAAATATCTTCTCCATAATCGCCGCTTAATGAAAGAAAATATCCTAGGAAACAAGAAATGACAGCAAAAACAAAAGAAAATCCAAGTCCAATGCGTATAGGATTTAAGAAGTTTTCTTTAAAAATCTTTTCCGAAACAGACAAGAAAAATGTAAAATATAGAGCTCCTATTGGTAAATGAATAATTACCGGGTGAAATTTTCCTAAATATTGTAAAAACTCTAACATCTTTTAAATAGAATATTTAGCTTTTAATAGTCTGCTTTGGTTTTGATTATCACAAACAGCATAATCAAAACCTTTTCTTAAGCTATAACCAGCGTATTCCCCTTTTTTATTAATGGCTATAAATCCTACCTGTAAATAATCCCAATCTGGTCCTGACTTATGGATTTTAGAGATTCTCTCAACAACTATTTTGCAGGCGTCTAATGGTGAATGTCCTTGTCTCATTAATTCTACTACCATCGCACTTCCAGAAGTTCTAATAACAGCTTCACCTAGCCCTGTTGCTGCTGCTGCTCCAACTTCATTGTCCAAAAATAATCCAGCTCCAATAATTGGAGAATCTCCAACTCTGCCATGTATTTTCCAAGCGGCTCCACTTGTGGTGCAAGCTCCAAATAAATCTCCATTATTATCAATCAATAACATGCTTATAGTATCATGATTTTCAATATTGATTACAGGTTTATATTTTGATTCTTTTTTCCATTTTATCCAATCCTTTTTTGATTCTTCAGTTAATAAATCTTCTTGCTTAAACCCTTTAGAAATTGCAAAATCAAGAGCTCCTTTCCCAGAAAGCATAACATGCGGTGTTTCTTCCATAACCAATCTTGCTACAGAAATAGGATGCTTAATATTTTGCAAAAAACTAACAGAACCACAATTGCTGTTTTTATCCATAATACAAGCGTCTAAAGTCACTATGCCTTCTCTATCTGGAAAGCCGCCATATCCAACAGATCTAATTTTAGGGTCCGCCTCTGATATTTTTACTCCTGCCTCAATTGAAGAAATTCCATTTTTTCCATTCATCAAGTTTTTCCATGCTTCATTGTTTGCTGGAAGACCATGATTCCAAGTAGAGATTATTCTTGGATAAGTAGCTTGAGCATTTGAATTTGTTGGCATATCACATTTTATTAAAGAAGATGCTCCTACGGTTCCTAAAATAGATGTTTTAATAAAATTTCTCCTTTTATTCATATATAAATCAATCAATCATTCCAATCGGTCTATTTTCTGATCCTATTGAATTTGTTAAAATATCACCTATTTCATTTCTTTTAATTTCAGCTAAAATCTCGATTTTTTTTACAATCTCTGGATATTGATCATAAACATTTTTTGTTTCAGACGGATCATCTATCAAATTATAGAGTTCTTTTTCTTGTAAATTAATATATTCATATTTAATAGGTATTCCATCATTTCTCCCAATTCTTCCATTTAGCGTTCTGTATCTATGAGGAAAATACATTTTCCAATCTCCATATCTAACCCCATGAAGACTATTAACGTGATAGTAGAAAAACAGGGCTTCATGCGGATTTTTATCCGTTTCCATTGTTAACGTTTTCCAAATATTTTTGCCATCTATTTTATTTTTTGAAAGGCTTGAATTTGTAACACTTGCAAAGGTTGGGAGCCAATCTATACCCATAAGAGGAGTAGAAATCACAGAATTTGGCTTAATCTCATTTGGATACCAGACAATACAGGGGACTCTTTGTCCACCCTCCCAAGTAGTTCCCTTACCTTCTCTATAAATTCCTGTAGACCCAGCATGTCCTCCATAAGAAAGCCATGGGCCATTATCGGAAGTAAAAACTACTATTGTATTTTTTTCTAAACCATTTTCTTTTAATGCTTCTATTATCAAACCAATAGAATTGTCTATTTCTTCTATAACATCTGTGTATAGTCCATTTTTAGACCTTCCGTTGAAATCTGAAGATGCAAAGAGTGGAACATGAGGTTGAGGATGTGCTAAATAAAGAAAAAAAGGATTGTCTTTGTTGTTATTAATAAAATCTATACTCTTTTGAGTTAATTCTTTGGTTAAATCTGATTGATCAGTCAACACTTGAATTGGCGTTTCATTTTCATATAGCATTAAATCTGGATAACCATTAGGTCGCTCTGGATGATATGGCCACATATCATTAGAATATAGTATTCCATAAAAATCATCAAATCCATGTCTAGTAGGGAGAAACTTTTCATTATCTCCTAAATGCCATTTTCCATAAATAGCTGTTTTGTAGCCTTGCTCTTTTAACATTTCTGACATTAACAATTCATTGGGATTAATTCCCTTTTTAGAGTTTGGCCCTAATGCTCCGCTAAACCCAATCCTATTTGGGTAAGCTCCAGTTAGTATAGATGCTCTAGAGGCGGAACATACCGCTTGAGTAGAATAGTATGAATTAAGTAAAGCGCCTTGTTTTGCAAGCAGATCTAAATTTGGTGTCTTAATCATGGGAGATCCATAAGAACTTAGATCCTGAAATCCTAAATCATCTGTTAAAACAAAAATGATATTTGGCGTTTCTATAGAATACTTTTGATCACATGAATTCAAGAAAATTAAAATTATTGCTGTTCTAAAAATTATATTATTAAATAATCTCATGGTTGATTGTATAATTATTGATCCATTAATTTAAGTGCTTCCTTAATATTAGTAACAGGAAATTTACATGTATTATTGACACAAACATATATATAGGTTTCATCTTTAACAAACCTATCTTTAAGCAAATACATGTCTGAAGGCTTGTTATATGCAGCTATCACTGCATTAGGAAGATATTCCAATGATAATTCCTTCCCTTTTTGTTGTGCCTTTGGCCCACTAATGGCAAGCTCAAAAAAACTATCAGAATAATTTAGCGATGCCCAAAACCAAAACATATGATCTGTAACCCTATTTTCTAAATTGGCAATAACATTATTAATCATTTTTTCTGCTTGGATTGAAAAATCTTTATCTCCCAAATAATGTGAAAGTCTGAATAAATTAAAATTCATTACAGAATTAGCTGATGGAGTTACTCCATCTTGAAGATGAATTAAAGTGTCTGAATACAGCAGCTCCTGATTCGAAGAAAATTTATAAAATGAATTTTCTAGTTTAAATTCCAAATTACTGAATTTTGTAAAAGCAACTGCTTTTTTAATCCAATCAATTTCATATGTAGCTTCATATAGACCAATTAATGCATCTATATAGTAGCTGTAATCCTCAAAAAACAAAACTTGATTGTCGAAACTTTGACCATTAGTATGCGCAATCTTATTCCCTTTTATCATTTTCTCTTCTAAGCCTTTATTAATTGCTATTGCTTTGTTTAAAAACTTATTATCTCCTGTTGCTTTATAGGCGTCAATTAGCCCTCTAACTGTCAATGCATTCCATGAAAAAACAATTTTTGTGTCAATTATAGGCTGTATTCTTTTTTCTCTATAATTAAAAAGCTTTTTATTAATTGATTTTAATTTCTTTTTAAATTGACCTATTTCTAATCCCAAATCAGAAGAAAATTGGTTGTCTGAAATGGTCTGATAAAAGACATACTTTTCTTTTTCCCAATGACCCTTTTCATTTATATTATAATATTTACTCACCCAATTATAGTCTTTGTTCAAAATCTTTTTTAATTCGTCTTTTGTCCATATATAAAAATCTCCCTCCTTTTTCGTGCCATCTTCATAATTAGTGTCTGCGGAAATGCTGGAAAAAATTAAATTATTCTTGCTTGTCATTTTTAATTGTAAAAAATCATAGATATTATAAATTTCTTCTCTAAATCTAGGTTCGTTATAAGCCATGAAAGCTTTCGAAAAAATGCTTAATAATTGAGCATTATCATATAACATTTTCTCAAAATGAGGAATATGCCATTTATTATCAACCGTATATCTGTGGAACCCTCCCTCAACTCTATCATTGATTCCTCCCTGAGAAATTTTGATTAATGTGTTTTTAACAAAAGATTTCATTTCCTTATTCCCAGTTAATTTGGAATATCTTAAAAAGAAATTAATAAACGATGGCAGAGGGAACTTCTGGCCTCCGCCAATTCCTCCATTTATTTTATCAGTAAAATTAAATGCTTTGGTTGCAAGTTTATTTTGAAAATCTGATGTGTAATTGGTTTCTTTAGTAATTGGCTTTATTAAAGATTCTTTTTTAACTCCATCTCTTACATTGTTTGCATATTCTAAAACATCCTCCTTTCTAGTTTTATAAAACTCATTAACTTGATTCAAAACTTGTATCCACTGATCTTTTGGGACATACGTTCCTCCCCAAATAGGCGTTCCGTCAGGTAATGCTATAATGTTCATTGGCCACCCTCCACTTCCTGTCATTAATACCAAGGCCTTCATGTATATTTCGTCAATATCTGGCCTTTCCTCTCTATCAACTTTAATATTTATAAATTTTGAATTCATCACTTTTGCAACATCATCATTTTCAAAACTTTCTTCTTCCATAACATGACACCAATGACAAGATGAATAGCCTACGCTTATTAATAAAAGTTTATCATTTTTTTTTGCTTCCTTTAAAGCCTCATTGCCCCAAGGGAACCAATTCACAGGGTTAGTAGCGTGCTGTTTAAGATATAAACTGGCTTCTTCTGATAATTTATTCTCCATATTTTGACCTATAATATTATTTGAATGAAAAACAGAAAGAAGAATGAAAAACAATAAACATTTTTCATGAATAATTTTTAAATCGATTATTTTCATCAAATAATTTTTTTCTAATTTAAATATTTATTAGTCAATCTCTTTTATGTTTTATCTTTTTAATAAAATATTTAAACTTTATTCAATCTTTTTTATTTTTCTTTTTGTAAATCTAAATTTCTGTCAACAATATACCCTTAACAGTTTAAATTTTAAAATTGATAGTTTAATCAAATCTAGTATTAAAGATCAAGCTTTTCCAGGAGCTCAAATTTATATGAAAATTGAAGATGAAGTCTTGATTAATCGTTCTTATGGTTACCATACTTACGATTCTTTAATAAAAGTTAAAAATAGTCACGCTTATGATTTAGCCTCATTAACAAAAGTTCTTGCATCAACGTTGGCAATAATGAAAATTTATGAAGATTTTGATATTGATTTGAATAGCCCAATTTCAAATTATTTGCCTGAGCTAAGAAAATCAAATAAAAAAAATACTTCATTTTTTGAGGCTATGAGTCATACTGCAGGCTGGATTCCTTATATCAATCATCACTATTCATTAAAGCGAAAAAATGGAAAAATGAAAAGGTCTATTGTTAGAAACAAACAAAATAAACGTTTTAATTTAAAGGTAAGCGAGAATCTTTTTATAAGAGAATCCTATCATAAAAAAATTTATAAAAAAATTAAGAATTCTGAAATACAAAATACAGGAGAATATCTTTATTCTGGTCTTTTCTTTTTTTATGTTCCTAAACTTATTGAAAAAATTACTGCAAAAAGCTATGAAAATTATTTGTCTGACAACTTCTATAGCAAAATTAAGAATAGCTCCTTTTCTTTTAATCCAAAGAATAAATCAATGATTGTTCCTACAGAACATGACAATTCTTTTAGAAATGCCTTGGTTCATGGAACTGTACATGATGAAGCGTCTAGTCTTTTTGAGGGAAAATCAGGAAATGCAGGATTATTTGCAAGTGCAGAAAGTATTGGACAGCTAATAGAAATTTTTGAGGCGTGGAATTTTAAAAACTCCAAAAATGTTTTGAGAAAATCTACAATAGATAAATTTACATCCTATGCCATTCCAAAAAGTAAAATCAGAAGAGGCTTAGGCTTTGATAAACCCAGCAGAGAATTAAAGGATCCCTATCCCCATAAAAAATTATCAGAAGAAAGTTTTGGTCATACAGGATTCACTGGCACTTTTTTTTGGGTTGACCCAAAAGCTAAGCTCTCAATAGTTTTTCTAACAAATAGAGTATACCCAACTAGAGAAAATAAAAAATTATACGATAACAATATCAGAGGCAAACTTTTAGATATTGTTTTTGAAAATTCAAAAATTATTGAAAATGAATAAATGTTATATAGCTTTCTTACTTCTTAGTTTTTTTTTAAATGCTCAGGAAGATTTAATTTTTCAACCCCTTTTTAGTAGTGATCAAAACTCTAATATATCTTGTTATAGAATCCCGTCATTAGCCACTGCTCCTAGTGGAGATTTATTAGCCGTAATTGACGAAAGAGTAGAATCATGTGGAGATTTAAAATACAATAGAGATATTAATATTGTAATGAAGACAAGTTCTGACAATGGGGAAACATGGTCTGATATTAAAAGAATTGTAGATTATCCTTTAGGTGAATCTGCTTCCGATCCTTCAATAATTATTGATAAAATAACTAATGAAATTTTTCTTTTTTTTAATTACATGAATCTTGATACTAACAAAGATGTTTATTTATTAAAATATATTAAAAGCAAAGACAATGGGCTAACGTGGTCAAGTCCAAAAGATATTACTAAAGAAATTACAAAACCTGAATGGTCTAAAGATTTTATGTTTATTACTTCAGGCAGAGGGTATCAAACATCTAATGGTACGCTCTTGCATTGTTTAGTTAATTTAAATAACGGCACTTATGTGTTTGGAAGCAGGGACCATGGAAAGAGTTGGTTTTTGACTGAAACTCCAGTAATTCCTGGAGATGAATCAAAAATAATTGAGCTAAAAAACAAAAATTGGATGGTTAATTCAAGAGTCAATGGAAAAGGATATAGGTATAGCCATATATCAAATGACAAAGGTAAAACCTGGATTTCTGAACCAAGAAATGATTTGATTGATCCAGGCTGTAATGCAAGCTTAATAAATTATGATGATGATATTTTATTGTTTTCAAATGCCTCTGATAATAAAAATAGAGTTAATCTTGTCATTAGAATGAGCTTAGATCAAGGTGTAAGTTGGTCCGCTCCAAAATCTATATATAAAGGAGAAGCAGCTTATTCTTCAATGACAATATTAAAAAATGGTGACATAGGGGTTTTTTTTGAAAAGGATAATTACACAAAAAATGTGTTTGTAAAGTTCCCATTAAAATGGGTACAATCTTTGTAGCCTTATTTATATTTAATAATTTTAGATGTTTTTTCAAAAAATTTAAATATTCTTAATTGAAACGCCTTAACTTATTTCAATCTTTTTTCCTTGTATTTTTCTCGCTGATTTCTTTTTATGTTTCAGCACAATTAAATTTTAGTAAAAGTGAGCTAGAATCTGTAGGATTCTCTTCTGCTAAATTGCAGGTCCTAGATTCTGTTATGCATACTTATGTTGACAATAATGACTTTTCTGCAATTCAAACTGCAATTGTTAAAAATGGAGAAATTATACATTACAACAGCTATGGTTATTCTGAGATCGAAACTAAAAAAAGTTTAAAAGAGGATGACGTTTTTAGAATTGCATCTATGACCAAACCCATTGTTTCAGTTGCCTTAATGAAGCTTTATGAAGAAGGTCGCTTTAAATTAAATGATCCCGTTTATAAGTTTATTCCTGAGTTTAAAAATTTGACTGTTAAAAAACGAAAAAAAGAAAGGCCAGTAAAAAATGATATAAAAATTATAGATCTTTTAAGGCACTCTGCAGGTTTTGGTTTTAAGGGCCCTGATGGATACAAAAAGTCCGTTGAAATGAGCTTAGAGCAATTTGTTAAAGAATCTATTAAGGCCCCTCTATTATATGAGCCTGGAGCTCAATGGAGATACAGTTATTCTACAGATATCTGTGGTTACCTTATTGAAGTTATTTCTGGCATGTCTTTAGATGTTTATCTAAAAACACAGATTTTTGATCCTCTAAAAATGAAAGATACATTTTTTGAATTGCCCAAAGAAAAAATGGATAGATTCACAACCTTATATAATAAGGATAAAAAAGGAAGTCTAAATGTCTATGATAGCCCTAGCGAATCTCCCTTTGCCAAAAATGTAATTCTATTTAGTGGAGCAGGAGGTCTATTGTCTACCACTTATGATTATCTCACTTTTTGTCAGATGCTCTTAAATGGAGGCGAATTTAATGGTGAAAGAATAATAAATGCTTCAACAATAAAGCTTATGCTTGAAGATCATGCTGAGGGTTTAAAATACAAGAAATTACTTTTTGGCAAGAAAAGAGGATTTGGATTAGGCTTTGATATTGTTAAACAAGATAATACAAAATTTGGATCAAAAGGAACATATGGATGGGGAGGCATGTTTGGAACCTACTTTAGAATTGACCCAGTCGAAGACATGATTTATATTTATATGACTCAATCCTTTGAAACTTATAAACTAAAATTAGCCGCTAAGTTTAGAGAGCTGGTTTATGATTCCCTATTGTAGGATTATTTTGATTTAGAATAAATATTCTGATGTGTTTTAAATCCAGTTATATTATTTTGATCATCTCTTAAAATTTCTAGCTTTTCCCCCAATTCATCATTTTTCAAAATTCTTTTGAAAGTATCCTTTTCAATCATTTTATATAAGCTCAATTTTGGTGAACTTGTTGGCATGTCCAACATCCCTAAATAGTCTCCCCATGATTGAATATATGTTTCACTAGTCCAAGGCTGTGAAATATAACGCCCTTCCATTTCCTTAAATTTATTTGGAGGTGTCCCCTTCTTTTTCTTAACCTTTTCTAATATTTCATGCATTCCTGTAATATATTTCCCTGGGCTTGTCCCACTAGAATTAATCATAACTGAATAAGAAATTCCTTTATCAGGGCTTAAATATAATTGTGACCTATAGCCTGGACATGAACCTCCATGACCAACCCACTCTTCACCGTTTATCTTATATACTCCAAAACCAAGTCCTCGAGTTACAGAAGTCAATTCATCATCCCAATGTACTTTATGCATGTTTTTTAAAGTGCTTGGAGAAAGAATATTCTTTTCCAATGATTTTAAAAGTTGTATTTGCCAAGCAGCAAATTTTGCAAGATCATTTACATTGGATGTGAATCCTGCTGCTGCTGCAATACCATCAGCATTAAAAAAATTGACTTTTTCTCTATCTCTATCTCTTTTTATTGATGAATGTCCCACTGAAAGAATATTCCCATATTCTTCTTTTGGCATACTTGTTTTTGTGCTGTTCATCATTAAAGGATTCAAAATATTATTTGTTACATAATCATCAAAAGATTCGCCAGAAACCTCTTCAACAACATAGCCTAAAAGAGAAAGTCCTAAATTACTATACTGGTAATATTGTGAGCTGGGGTAAAGCATCTCTTGATTTTTAAGTTCTTTTACAACATCTTCTTTAGACGGAAAAGGAAAATCAGGCCATGACCAATATGGGTGATTTGATTCCCTAGGCAATCCTGAAGAATGACTAAGTATAGATTTGATAGTCAATGGAGGAGAGTCTTTAAACTGTTGATTCAGATCAAACCAAGGTAATAGCGTATTAATTGGATCTTCTAGTTTTATTTTCCCCTCTTCAACAAGCTTCATTATTGCAACAGAAGTAAATAACTTGGAAATCGAACAAATGCTGAAAGTATTTTCAATATTCATTCTATCATTTTCGTTTGCCATCCCAAAAGCACCTGTCCAAACAGCTCCATTCTCATTGCCAATCATGGCTGTTAATCCAGGTAAATTTTCATAATCTTTTTGCGCATCAAGCCAATATTCAATTAATTGAAAAGCTTCTGAATAGTCCTTATCTGAAAAAGCTATACTACTTTTTTTCTCAACATCATTAGAACACGAAATAAAGAAAATTGTAAGTAGAGTTATTTTAATAAATTTCAGCATAGTTTATGTTTAAAGATTTTGCTAAATATACAGATTTGAAATTATTTTTAATAAATCTCTATTCTATTAAAAATAATTCCCGTGCCCTATAACGATTTATTAAAATAATTGATTGTAGAAATCATGGTCTACCTTAAAATAATATCCCTCTTCTTCATGAATGCTATCATCAGGAATTCCATTTTTTGTGTGAAATTTTATGATATGATTTTTAAATAATTTTAAATTCTTAATTGAATAATCATTACCATAAATATCCTTAATCTTCATAATTGCCTATAAGGCTTTAATTATTTCAACTATGATTGAAATTGATTCATTTGATAATCCAGCATTTGACAAACTTTCAACAGCCTTATCAGAAGGTTTAAAATTAGATTTATCATCAGCCGATCTATATTCTTTGCCTATTGTTTGAACAGAGCCCATGACATCTCTAATATTTTCTCTACTTACTCCTTGTTCTCTAACATATTGCATAAGTTTTACAAAAACAGGATTTTGTGCTTGCGCTCCTGAAGGTCCACGTCTATTATTTGGGGGGCCAAATCTTTGACCTCCTCTTGGCGGACCTTGCCTTTGTGCTCCTGAGAAATTCCTACCACTGCTTCTTGAATTTAAATTTTGTCTCTGATTCAAATTATCTGAAACATCATCTCTAGTCTTCTTCTTTTTTTGGTTTGAGGCAATAATTTTTGACATTTTTTGAGATAAAGATTCTAATACTTGAACTTGTTCATCTGAAAATGAATTCTCTTTAATCTTTTTCTTTGTTTTTTTAGAAAGTTTCTTTTTTTCCAACATTTCTTTTGACATTTCTCTGACCAGTACTATAGTTGATCTAATTTGATCTCTTTCAAATCCTTTATCAAATAAATGTTTAGCAATTTCCCTATCCATCTGTTTTGGATCTTTTTGGCTATAAGAATTAAAACTGATAAATATTAAGCTTATAAATAGGATAATTTTTTTCATAACTATAAATTTACTTTAAAATGTTTAGACTAATGATTAGTCTAAAAGGTTTAACTTTAGATATTAACTGAATTTAAATTCATAAAAAAGGGGATGTAGCTCAGCTGGCTAGAGCGTTTGACTGGCAGTCAAGAGGTCGTGGGTTCGAGTCCCATCTTCTCCACTA
>CAYSTA010000010.1:0-41524 GCA_964433845.1 uncultured Flavobacteriaceae bacterium | reverse complement strand
CTGAAAATAATATGTTAAATGGAGGTGAATTTGGATTTGAAAGCTCGTTGCTTTCCATTATAATATTAATTATTGGAACTTTTATTATTTGGAATTATTTTAAGAAAAATAATATAGAAAAATCATAGATTTGATATATTAATGGGTCATTAACTCAGTTGGTTCAGAGTGTTACCTTGACAGGGTAGAAGTCACTGGTTCGAATCCAGTATGACCCACAATTAAATAAAATGAGATGGTTTTTCAAAAAGAAATTAATTTAAAGCCTTATCCCAGGGGATTTCATCTAATTACAGATCATATCATAAACATTATTCCAAATATTTCTGGAGTTGCTCATGTTTTTATTAAACATACTTCTGCTAGCTTAACAATTAATGAAAATGCAGATCCATCGGTAAGAGTAGATTTTGAAACACATTTTAATAAAATGGTTTCTGAAAATGAATCCCATTTTACTCATATTTATGAAGGTAAAGATGACATGACTTCTCATATAAAAAATAGTTTATTGGGATCTTCGATTTCTTTTCCAGTAACAAAAGGAATTCCTCAATTTGGCATTTGGCAAGGAATTTATTTATGTGAACACCGAAACAATGGTGGGGCAAGAAGATTATTTGTAACAGTAATAGGAGAATAATTTTCTTTATTTTTGAAAAAAACAGAATTATGAAAAAATTATCTCTTTTATTTTTATCCTTATTTATTCTATTATTTTCATTTGATTTAAATGCACAAAAGTTTGATAAAAAAGTCAATGAATTAAGTTCCAATTATGAGTCTGATATAATTGAACTTAGACATTGGTTTCATCAAAATGCAGAGTTAAGTAATAGAGAATTTAAAACAGCAGAAAGAATAGCAAATGAATTAAGAAAGATTGGATTAGAACCTCAAACTGGAATAGCTAAAACAGGAGTTGTAGCTGTATTGAAAGGCGGAAAACCTGGTCCAGTAGTTGCTCTTAGAGCTGATATTGATGGTTTACCAGTAAAGGAAAGGGCTGACTTACCATGGAAATCTGAAATGATAGGTGAATATAATGGAGAAGATGTTCCCGTAATGCATGCTTGTGGTCATGATACTCACACTGCTATTTTATTAGGTACTGCTAAAATTTTATACGAATTAAAAGACAAGATTCCTGGCACAGTAAAATTTATTTTTCAACCTGCAGAAGAAGGCGCTCCATCTGGTGAAGAAGGTGGTGCAGAACTTATGGTTAAAGAAGGAGTTTTAACAAACCCTGATGTTGATGCTATTTTTGGACTTCATATTTGGTCTCAAATTGGAGCTGGACAAGTTTTTGTACGTCCAAAAGGGATAATGGCGGCTGTTAATGAATTTAGAATTGATATTAAAGGAGTTCAAACCCATGGTTCAACGCCCTGGACAGGAATAGATCCTATTGTTACTGCTTCTCAAATGATAAACTCAATTCAGACTATAGTAAGTAGAAGTATGCCATTAACTGAAGCTGCTGCTGTAGTTACAATTGGAAGTATTCATGGAGGCGTTAGAAGCAATATTATTCCTGAAAGTCTATATATGTTAGGAACAATTAGAACTTTAGATGAGGGAATGAAAAAAATTGTTTTAAAAAGATTGGAAGAAATTGTTCAGAATGTTGCTGAAGCAAATAATGCTAAGGCAAAACTTACATATATGGTTAGCTACCCTATAACTTTTAATGATCCAGAATTATATGAAAAAATGTTGCCTTCATTAAAAAGAATAAATGGTTCTAGTAATGTTAATTCAATGAATGCAATTACCGGTGCAGAGGATTTTTCTTTCTTTCAAGAGAAAGTGCCTGGAATGTATTTTTTTATAGGTGGAGCAAAAAAGGGGACTGACCCAGCTAAAGCAGCTCCTCATCATACACCAGATTTTTACGTTGATGATTCTGCAATGATCACTGGTTTAAGATCAATGACAACTTTGGCATTGGATTACTTGAATAAAAATTAATAATTATTCTGAATCCCAGGCCTTGAATTTAGGAATGATTCTAGCCATAGTGGCTTGTTCAAAGCTATAAGCCATTTCTATTAGGGTGGGTTCACTCCAAGCTGTTCCAAAAAAGGATAATCCTACAGGTAGCCCGTGAACGTCTCCCATTGGAACGCTTATGTTTGGGTAACCGGCCCAGGCGGCGGGTGATGAACTAGAAGTGTGATAATTGTCTCCATTTAGCCAATCAATACTCCAGGCTGGAGATCCGGTCGCTGCTACAAACCCGTCTAATTTGTGCTCCGCCATAACTCGATTTATACCTTCTTCTTGGCTCATTTTTTTAAGGTCTTTTAAGTGATCTAAATATACTTTGCTCTTGAGATCTTCTTTCTCCAGGGCCATTTCTAAATATGCTTGGTTGTAGTATTTTAGTTCAATAGAATCCTGCTTGTTAAAAGCGATGAGTTCCTCAAGGTTTTTAATTTTAGCATCAGGTCCAAGACTGGCAAAATAATCATTGAGTCCAGCTTTGTATTCATGAAGCATAACTTGGAAAGAATGACCTCCAGTGGCTCGCTCGTTAATCTGATCTATTTCAACAATAACGGCACCTTGTGCTTTTAAGGTAGCTATGGCTTTTACTGTAAGGCTGTCTGTGGTGGCATGGTTTCCAAAAGCACTTTTAAACCAACCAATGCGTTTGCCTTTAAGACCGTCTAATTTTAAAAACGGCGTATAATCTTGTAAGGCTTTGCCAATACTAGCATTGGTTTTGGCATCTTTGGAGTCTAGACCTGTTAGTGCTCCAAGGGCTAAAGCGGCATCGGCCACTGTTCTGGCCATTGGTCCAGCAGTGTCCTGAGTATAAGAAATAGGAATGATACCTGTGCGACTAATAAGCCCCACCGTGGGTTTAATACCTACAATTCCGTTTACTGTAGATGGACAAACTATAGATCCGTTGGTTTCTGTTCCTATCGCTAAAACTGTTAGGTTGGCAGAAACAGCAACGCCACTTCCAGCGCTAGACCCACAAGGTGTTCGGGTAAGCACATAAGGGTTTCTGGTTTGGCCATTGATTCCAGACCAGCCGCTACTTGACATTTGGCCTCTAAAATTGGCCCATTCACTCAGGTTGGCTTTTCCTAAAATCACTGCCCCAGATTTGCGTAATTGTTTTACCAAGAAACTGTCTTCTAATGGCATGGATCCCGCTAAAGCTCTGGAGCCCGCAGTCGTAGCCATTTTATCTTTAGTATCAATATTGTCTTTTAATAAAACTGGCACCCCATGAAGAGAACCCCAGTTTTCTGGAGCTATCTGATCCAATGAATCTGCAATCACAAGTGCGTCTGGATTTATTACAATCACAGAAGAAAGATTTGGGCCAGATTTATCTATTTTTGCTATCCTTTGGGAGTATGCCGTGACCACCTCTACAATAGTCCAGCTACCATTACCATAACCCTTTTGTAAATCTTTTATTGTGGTCTCAATGTATTTAAATTCATTGAGGTCTTTTGAGTTGGACTCTTTTGGTGTATTTTGGCAAGCGATAATTAGAAGTGTTAAAAGGAAAAATGTGATTTTTTTCATAAAATTTCTTTTTTTGATCCCTGTCTAAGATATTTAAAAATTAAATAAGATTTATTAATTCCTCCATTTTCATAGCTCTAGATCCCTTTATTAAAATGTTTTTTTCTAATATTTTACTATTAGAGATTTCTAAGATCAGTTCATTCTTTGTTTTGTAAAAGGAAATAGAATTACTCTCACTTTTTAATTTATAAAACTCTTCGCCCACAAGATATGTTTTTCCAGTATTTTCTTTTTCTAAATGATTAATTATTTCTTGGTGTTCATCCTTTGAATAAACCCCTAATTCTAACATATCAGCTAATATTAATGCTTTTGATCCAGAAAGTTTAAAAAAGCTATCAATAGCGAGCTTCATACTAGTTGGATTTGCATTATAAGCATCTAAAATTATTTTTTTGTCTTTTATGTGTAAAATTTCTGATCTATTATTTTTTGGAGTATAATTTTCTATAGCATTTATAATTGATTTTATATCAATTTTAAAATATAGTCCAAATGAAATTGCTGCAATAATATTATAAAAATTATAACTGCCTATTAATTTACTTTTAATTTTATACTCATTGTATCCAACAGATATAAAATCTTTACTAAACTCTTTAAAAACAAACTGAGAATTAATTTTTTTGCCAAATAATATAGATTGAGAATTAGTGAATTTACTTTGTGTTTCATCATCTGAATTAATTAGAATGGGTTTATTATTCTCAATTAACCAATTATATAATTCTGTTTTCCCTTTAATTACTCCCTTAATGCCTCCAAATCCTTCTAGATGAGCTTTTCCAAAATTTGTTATATAGCCATAATCTGGTTTTACTAAATCTGTTAAAAAGGCAATTTCTCCAATATGATTGGCCCCCATTTCAATAACAGCAAAATTTGAATCTTTATTAATTTTTAATAGTGATAGAGGAACACCTATATGATTGTTTAAATTTCCTAAAGTAGAAACTGTTTTATATTTTTCACTTAATACTGAATGTATTAATTCTTTTGTTGTTGTTTTTCCATTACTTCCAGTTAGAGCGATTATGGTTGTGTTTTTTAGTTTTGTCCTATGAAATGCAGAAAGTAATTGTAAAGAAGTTAGAACATCGTTTACCCGTATAAAATTTGGATTTTTAAGTTTATTATTATCAATTACTGCATATTTCGCCCCTTTATTAATTGCTTCTAAAGCATAATCATTTCCATCAAAGTTTTTACCTTTTAAAGAAAAAAAAAGAGATCCTTTCTTTATTGATCTAGTGTCAGTTGAAACACCATTAGATTTTAAGAATATATCATATAATTGATCAGTATTCATTTTTTAAAAGTAATGAAATAAGAGATGGAATAAAATAAGTAATTAGGAGCCTAATTATCTTCTTCTAGGCTTTCGGGTTATTCTAGACTCACCTAAATAAGACATTGCACATCGGAAGCCAATAAAATTAGTAGTCATAGAACCTGGTAAATGTCTTCTTTGACCTGGGTCTAGAAAGTAAGCTCTGTCCAGCCATGATCCTCCTTTATAAACTCTAGCTTCATTATCAATAAGGGTAGTTGTTTCTATATCACCAGTCTCATCTGAAGGAGCATTATACATCCTAGCAAAATCTCCTTCTAGAGTATAGTCTCTAACTGAGCCTCTATCTCCATCATTATAGTCTCTATTATCTCCAGTAGAATAATTAACTCTATCAATATCTTCAGTTTTAACAACCTCTTCTACAACTGATCCAGGAAGGAAATCATAATTTGCATTTTCTACATCTGTTGTAACCATTTTACCATCTTCTCCTATTACTGTTTCTGAGAAAATATTACCTCTATAATAATTAAAATCATTAGCTTCTTCATCTATGATAGGCCTATAAACATCTGCGACCCATTCTGCTACATTTCCAGCCATACCATATAAGCCAAAATTATTAGGAGGGTAAGCTCTTACTGAAGTAGTTATTCCAGATCCAACTTCTGACCACCCAGCTATTCCACCGTAATCTCCATCTGCCAATTTAAAATTAGCTAATTGATCTCCAACATTTTTCTTTTTTCCAGATCTTGTATATTCTCCATCCCATGGAAACTTTTTCTTTCCACGATAGACATTATCTTTTCTAATCTCACTTAAGGCTAATGCTGCGTATTCCCATTCGGTTTCAGTAGGAAGTCTGTATTCAGGCAATAAAACTCCTGTTTCTCTTGTAGCATAGCTAATTTCGTCTTCACCATCTTCATTAGTTTCCCTTGATTTATCACCAGCAAGTTCATTCATTTTTCCACCATATGCACTTGAGGGGTCTAATAAATAAGCTTTTGTATTAAATGTATATCCATCTGATATACTATCAGGAATAATTGCACCTTCTCTAACAAATCCTTCAGAAACCAAAATTTGCTCATTGACTCTGTCTGTTCTCCATTTTGCAAAATTTACTGCTTGCTTCCAAGTTACCCCTACTACTGGATGTTGTTGAAAGGCAGGGTGTCGCAAATAATTATTCACCATATCTTCATTAAACCCAAGAGGATTCCTCCAAACTAAAGTATCTGGAAGAGCAGCTTTATATATTTCAGAAAAATTTTCAGCAAAAACTGTCTTCATCCAATATAAATATTCTCCATACATTTCATTTGTCACCTCAGTTTCATCAATGAAAAAGGATCTTACATATTGTTGGGTTGGAGTATTGTTCCAATCATGCATTACGTTATCTTGAACATTACCTTTAGTAAATGTTCCTCCTTCAACAAAAACTAATCCAGGGCCTGCAGGTTGGCCTTTATAAGCTTTTGCACTTTTAAAACCACCATCTTTAGAGTTTATTTTCCAGCCTGTAGCCTGAGAACTGTTTTTCCCACTTTTCATAGCATTTCTGTTACATCCCGTAATTAATAGGATAGAAACAAAGAATAAAAGAAGATTTAATAAATTATACTTTTTCATACTTTAAATAGCTATTTATGTCTATTTCGACATGCAAGATAGCAAATAGTTTAAAAAAAAAAATTTTTTAAAACAAAAGAACCAAAAATAATATTTGTATATATTTAACGTTTCATAAATATGAATAAAAATAATCTTCTTTTTATACTTTTATTTTTTCTTATAAAGACAGGTTTTTCACAGGATAGAAGAGTTATTACTACGGCTGTTCCATTTTTAATGATTTCTGCAGATGCCAGAGCATCAGGACTTGGAGAACAGGGAGTAGCTACAACTCCTGATGCATTTTCACAACATTGGAATCCATCTAAATATGTTTTTTCTGAAAATCTTTCAGGTGTAGGCATAAGTTATACACCATATTTAAGTAAGTTGGTGAGTGATGTGTTTTTAGCTAATGTTAACTATTTTAATGTTATAGATGATAGAAGTTCCTGGTCAGCTAGTTTTAAATACTTTAGTCTAGGGGATATTGATATTATTCAAAATCCTCAAGATATTCCAATTTTAGAAAACCCCAATGAATTTACCTTAGATGCTTCATATTCTCTTAAATTAAGTGAATACTTTGCATTGGCTGTGACAGGTAGATTTTTAATGTCTGATGTTAAATTACAATCAGTTGATTCAGATTCAGATTCCGCTAGTTCATTTGCAGTTGATATTTCAGGATATTTTCAGTCTGATGAAAAAGCATATGGCAATTTTAATGGAATTTGGAGAGGAGGATTCAATATTTCTAATATTGGACCAAGGATGAAATATGAAGAATTAGGAAAAAAGAACTTTATTCCAACAAATATGAAGGTTGGAACTGCATTTGATTTTATTTTCGACTCTTCAAATAAAGTTTCACTTAATTTAGAGCTTAATAAACTATTGGTTCCATCTCCAAGTATCCCTATATATAATTCAAGTAACCAAATAATAGGTTATAATCAAGCAGACGTCAATTTTCTTTCAGGTATTTTTAAATCATTTAGTGATGCTCCAGATGGATTTAGTGAAGAGTTAAATGAATTTACTGTTGCGCTTGGAATGGAATATTTATATAACGATTCTTTTGCTATTCGTGCAGGATATTTTAATGAACATGAAAATAAGGGTGCTAGAAAATATTTAACTTTTGGAACAGGTTTTAAGCTTAACGAAATAAATCTAGACTTATCTTATCTTTTATCAACTTCCAGTATAATTAGCCCTTTGGAAAATACTTTAAGATTTTCATTTACATACAATTTTAATTATTAATATAATTTGTTTTTATTTTAAACAATTGTTTAGTTATATTAACTTTGTATAAATCTTTAATCAAGTTTTTTTAATGAATTTAAAATTGAAGAATAATTAATGAAAGAGATTACAAAAGAAACTTATTTAAAATGGTACGAAGACATGCTCTTTTGGAGGAAGTTTGAAGATAAGTTGGCTTCTGTATATATTCAACAAAAAGTTAGAGGATTTTTACATCTTTATAATGGTCAAGAAGCTGTATTAGCGGGAGCTTTGCATGTAATGGATTTAAGCAAGGATCGAATGATCACAGCATATAGAAATCATGTAATGCCAATAGGAATGGGAGTTGATCCAAAGAGAGTTATGGCTGAATTATATGGTAAATCAACAGGGACTTCTATGGGTTTAGGGGGGTCTATGCATATTTTTTCAAAAGAACATAGATTTCATGGAGGTCATGGAATAGTTGGAGGGCAAATTCCATTAGGTGCTGGAATGGCCTTTGGAGATAAATATTTTAATAGAAAAGCTGTTACCTTATGTTTTATGGGTGATGGTGCTGTAAGACAAGGCTCTTTTCACGAAACTTTAAATTTAGCTATGCTTTGGAAATTACCTGTAGTCTTTATTGTTGAAAACAATGGATATGCTATGGGAACATCAGTTGAGAGGACTTCAAATCATACCGATATATGGAAGTTAGGCTTGGGATATGAAATGCCATGTGGACCAGTGGATGGAATGAATCCAATTAAAGTTGCCGAAGCTTTAGATGAAGCAATAAAAAGAGCAAGAAATGAAGAGGGACCAACATTGTTAGAGATGAAAACATACAGATATAGAGGTCATTCAATGTCGGATGCTCAACAATACAGAACTAAAGAAGAAGTAAACGAATACAGGAAAATAGATCCTATATCTCAAGTTAAAAAGGTGATTTTAGAAAATGATTTTGCTACAGATCAGGAAATATCTAATATTGATAGAATAGTTAAATCTAAAGTTCTTGAATGTGAAAAATTTGCTGAAGAATCTCCTTATCCAGAAAACAAAGTGATGTATGATGCAGTATATGAAGAAGAAAACTATAATTTTATTTCTCATAAATTAACATAATGGCTCAAGTAATTAACATGCCGAGATTAAGTGATACTATGGAGGAGGGCGTAGTGGCAAAGTGGCTTGTTAGTGTTGGAGATGATGTTAAGGAGGGTGATATTATTGCAGAAATTGAAACTGATAAAGCTACAATGGAGTTTGAATCTTTTTATGAGGGCACTCTATTGCACATTGGAATTAATGAAGGAGAAACTGCTGCAGTAGATACTTTACTTGCTATAATTGGAGAAAAGGGTGCTGATTTTCAATCTGAAATTGAAAACTTAGAAAACAAAGAAACTCAAGCAGTTAATTCAGATGAAAATAAATCTATTGAAAAAGTAACCATTGATAAACAATCTGATAAAGATTTAAAGTCAGAGATTTCAAATGAAAGAATCCTGGCATCTCCTTTAGCAAAAAAAATGGCTAAGGAAAAAAATATAGATTTAAAATCCGTTAAAGGCTCAGGTGATAATGGAAGAATTACAAAGAATGATATAGAAAATCATATTCCTAATGTTAATGAACCAATGGTAAGTAGTTCAGCTGAAAATAAAGTTGTAAATGTTGTTTCTGGAAATGAAAGTTTTGAGGATATTGAAAATTCCCAAATGAGGAAAGCTATAGCTAGAAGATTAAAAGAGTCCAAATTTACTGCTCCCCACTATTATTTAAATGTTGAATTTGATATGGATAATGCCATTGCTTTTAGAAAACAGTATAATACTCTTCCAGACGCTAAAATTTCATTTAATGATATTATTGTAAAGGCATGTGCAATTGCATTAAAAGAACATCCTAGAGTTAATTCACAATGGTTTGAAGATAAAATGAGACTTAATCATCATGTTCATATTGGTGTTGCTGTTGGAGTTCCAGATGGACTGGTTGTTCCAGTTGTTAAGTTTGCAAATGAGAAATCATTAACTGAAATTGGATTTGAGGTTAAAAATTATGCTAAAAAATCAAAAGAAAAAAAATTGACACCTGATGAAATGGAAGGCAGTACTTTTACCGTTTCTAATCTAGGAATGTTTGGAATTCAGGAATTTACTTCAATTATTAATCAACCAAATTCTGCAATTCTTTCTGTTGGAAGTATAGTTGAAAAGCCAGTGATTAAAGAGGATAAGGTTCAGATAGGAAACACTATGAAGTTAACATTGGCTTGTGATCACAGAACTGTTGATGGAGTTACAGGATCTTTATTTTTAGAAACTCTAAAGGGGTATATTGAGAACCCTGTTACTATGCTAGTTTAATTTATAAACTTTTAACATTATGAAAAATGTAGTAATTACTGGTTCTAGTAGGGGAATAGGTTTTGAATTAGCTAAACTTTTTAATAAAAATAATTTTAATGTAATTACTTTATCAAGAAATTTCTCTGTTATTAATGATTTAAAGCTTAAAAATGTAAAATCATTTTATTTAGATATTTCATCAACCAAATCAATACTTGAAGCTGTAGCTTTAGTTTCTAAAAAATTTAAAAAAGTAGATATATTAATTAATAATGCAGGACTATTAATTAATAAACCATTTATAGACACATCTTTTGAAGATTTTGAAAAAATTTATAAAGTAAATGTTTTTGGAGTTTCTGAATTAATTAGGCAACTATTTCCCTATTTTAATGAAAAGACTCATATAATTAATATTAGTAGTATTGGTGGAATTTCAGGATCAAGTAAATTTTCTGGTTTATCTGCATATTCTAGTAGTAAAGGGGCCTTAAATATTTTGACTGAGATGTTAGCTGAAGAATTTAAAGATACTGGAATAAGGGTTAATACTTTAGCTTTAGGTGCAGTACAAACTGAAATGTTAGAAGAAGCATTCCCTGGTTATAAAGCAAAAATTAGCCCAATTGAAATGGCTGATTTTATATATAAATTTTCATTAGAAGGTAATCGTTTGTTTAACGGTAAGATAATTCCTGTTTCTATTACAAATCCATGAAAAACAATGAAGTCTTAGATTATATTCCATTAAATTCCTTTGATTATGTTAAAAAAATTATTTCGGAGGATAATCTTGTAATGAAGGTAGTTAAAGAAAGAAAAACAAAGCATGGAGATTTTAGAAAATTAAAGAATGGATCTAATCAAATTACCCTAAATTATAATAAAAATCAATTTAGATTTCTTATTACATTAATTCATGAGCTAGCACATTTTAGGGTTAGTAATAATACGAATAAAACAGTTCGTCCTCACGGTATTGAATGGAAAAAAACATTTAAAAAAATGATGTTACCACTTTTAAATAATAAAGTTTTTCCCGATGAACTCTTGTCAAAATTGGCTAAACATTTAAAAAATCCTAGTGCTTCTTCTGATTCAGATATTGATCTTGTTATTTCTTTAAATAAATATGATTTAGATAATGGTGAAAATTGTTTTTTATTTGATGTTTTAAATGATAGTTTTTTTGAATATAGAGGAGCAAAAATTTATAAAAAAATAAATAAATTAAGAAAAAGATATATTTGTGAGGAAATTAAAACTGGCAAAAAATATTTGTTTTCACCAGTTAGTAGAGTCAAAAAAATAAATTATGAAAAGAGTAGCGGTTAGTGGATATTTTGATCCAATTCATATTGGACACCTGGAATATTTAAAATTAGCTAAAGAGCTTGGGGATAAGTTAGTTGTTATTGTTAATAATAATTATCAGTGTGTATTGAAAAAAGGAAAACCGTTTATGGATGAATTAGATAGAGTTGAAATTATTAAATCTTTAGAAATGGTTGATGAAGTTTTTTTGTCTATTGATAAAGATAAAACTGTTTGTGCATCTTTAGAAGAGATTAAGCCAGATATTTTTGCAAATGGTGGAGATAGAAGTACTGGTGAAATCCCTGAATCATCTATTTGTAAAAAATACAATATTGAAATGATTGATGGTTTAGGAGATAAAATTAGAAGTTCATCTGATTTAACAGGACTTAAACAAAAATAGAAATGGAATCTAAATTTAATTTTTCTGAAGAAGACAATATTGGAAGCTCTTCTCAAAAATCTGTTTCTAAAAATGCAAAAGGCTTTTTTCAATCTCTCTATATTTTTTTTAAGGAAACTTTAGACTTTAGAGAAAATACGGATAAAGAATCAACTATAAATTCAATCAAGGAAGATATTTCTATTAAAGGAGCAACTGCATGGATTTTAATATGTTCAATTTTTGTAGCATCTGTTGGTTTAAATGCAAACTCAATACCTGTAGTTATAGGAGCAATGTTAATCTCTCCATTAATGGGACCAATTTTAGGTTTTGGAATGTCTATAGCAATTAATGATTTAGAGACATTAAAAAGGTCTTTAATAAATTTTGTTGTAATGGTTCTTTTAAGTGTAATAACTGCTTATTTGTTTTTTGCTTTTTTCCCACTTAGAGAGGAATCTTCAGAACTTTTATCCAGAACAAGACCAGATATTAGAGATGTATTAATAGCCTTTTTTGGTGGATTGGCATTAATAATTGCTAAAACGAAGAAAGGAACTATATCTTCTGTAATTTTTGGAGTTGCTATTGCAACTGCCTTAATGCCACCTTTATGTACTGTTGGTTATGGATTAGCTATAGGGAATATTTCTTTTTCATTAGGGGCAATGTATTTATTTATGATAAATTCATTATATATAGTCTTAGCAACATACTTAGTTATTAAATTACTTGCCTTCCCAATGATTAATTATGCTAATTCTAAGAGAAGAACTTTAATAGCTAGAATAGTAACATTTTTTTCAATTTTAATGATAATTCCAGCGTTTTATACTTTTATGGGTGTTTTAAATGAAAGTAAATTTAATTCTTCTGCTAAGGAATTTTTAAAAACTGAATTAGATGGATTGAAAAATAAAGATTATCTACAACGTTCAGCAATTATAAAATACAATTCTAAAGAAAATCAAGAAAAATATTCATGGCCTTGGAGTGATAAAGAATCAGAAATAGTTTTAAATACATTTGGCTTAGAGCCCATATCAAAAGAAGCTATGGATCTTCTATCTGCTAAAATTATAAAATATCCAAATTTATCTCAAACCAAGATTGTTTTTAATCAACAGGATATAGGAAATGATTTTAAAGAACAAAAACGTTTTTTAGTTGAACTTAGAAAAAGAGATTCTTTAGATTTAATTAAAAAAAATATTGAAATAGAAATCTTAAATAAAAAATTATCTGATTTTGAAAAAAAAGATAAAATTAATCTGTTGTTTGAAGACATTTTAAATGAAATAAATATTCATTTTGAAGAAATAGAAGAAATATATTATAATGAATCAGACTCTGATAGTATTCCCATATTCTTAGTTAAATGGTCAAATAATATTGATGAAGATATAATTATAAGTCAAGAAAAAAAGTTAAAAAAATGGGTGTCCTACAAACTATCTGATATTCCATTTGAATTAATAAGAAAATAAAATTTATAGATATTTTTTTACTTTTTTAAGTAGTTCTGAAGAATAAACAAAATCTGATATAGATTGATTTTCTGTTGAAAAAATGTCTTTGTTAGTTCCTTCCCAGTTTTTTTCACCATTTACAAGAAAAATTATTTTTTCACCAATTTCCATAACTGAATTCATGTCATGTGAATTTATAATTGTAGTTATATTATATTCTTTTGTAATCTCTTGAATTAGATTATCTATTATAATAGCAGTTTTTGGATCTAATCCCGAATTTGGCTCATCACAAAATAAATATTTAGGGTTCATTACTATAGCTCTAGCTATAGCAACTCTTTTTTGCATTCCACCTGATAGTTCTGAAGGGAGTTTTTGTTTAGCATTTTCCAATTCAACTCTTTTTATAGCATTTTCTGCTTTTTCAATTATTTCATCTTCATCTTTTTTTGTAAGCATTTTTAACGGAAACATAACATTCTCTAAAACTGTCATTGAATCGAATAAAGCACTTCCTTGAAAAACCATTCCCATTTCTCTCCTTAGAAGTGTTTTTTGATTTTCCGTCATTATCTTATTTGAAACCCCATCATATAATATTTCTCCATTATCTGGCACGTGAAGACCTAATAAACATTTTAATAATACAGTTTTTCCAGATCCACTTTGACCAATTATTAAATTGGTTTTGCCCTGAATGAATTTTGTAGAAATATTATTTAAAATTATATTTCCATTAAATGATTTATCTATGTTTTTTATTTCAATCATTAGCTTAATAATAATTGTGTTACAATAAAGTTGACTATAATAATTATTATAGATGTCCATACAAATGATGATGTACTTGCTTTACCAACTTCTAAAGCTCCACCTTTCATATAAAACCCATGATACGATGGAACAGTAGCTAAAATAAATGCAAATAATAATGTTTTTATGTAAGCATAAAATATATGGAATGAATCAAAATCCATTTGAATACCTGTTATAAAAGCTTCACTTGGAACTCCAGCAAAAGACATAGCAGAATAGCCTCCAAAAATGGCTACAAACATTGCAATAGTGATAACAAAAGGATAGAAAAGTAAAGCTATAATTTTTGGAAACACTAAATAATTTAAAGGATTGATTCCCATAACTTCAAGAGCATCGATTTGCTCAGTTACTCTCATTGTTCCAATACTTGATGTAATATAGGAACCAACTTTTCCAGCCATTATTATAGACATAAAAGTTGGAGCAAATTCAAGAATTACAGATTGTCTAGTGGCAAAACCAATTAATGATTTTGAGAGAAATGGGCTGCTTAAATTTAGAGCAGTTTGAATTGACACAACAGCACCTATAAAAAAAGAAAGAACAACTACAATCGGAAGAGATTCAATAATAAGGTCATTTATCTCTTTAAAAATCAATTTTCTTAATACCTTCCATTTGTTTGGTTTAAAAAATGACATTTTAATCATTATAAAATATCTTCCGATGTCACTTAGATAGAACATAATTATGTTTGTTATCCAAAGTTATGAATATTGATTTAAAGTATTAATAAACCAATTTTTATTTAAAGAAATTTAAACTTGATATGTAATTGCATTTACATTCATACCAGCACCAACACTTCCAAAAAGAATGACATCCCCCTTTTTAAAATTATGATTCTTAAGTTTATTTTTTTTAACTAAGTCATATAGTGTCGGAATAGTAGCAACAGAGCTATTTCCTAATTTTCCAATTGACATAGGCATGACATATTTAGGTGGAGCCAAATCAAATAGTTTATAAAATCTAGATACAATGGCTTCATCCATTTTTTCATTAGCTTGATGAAGAAATACTTTTTTTACATCTTTAATTGATTTGCCGCTTTTTTCTAAACAAGATTTTAATGCTTCAGGAACATAGCTTATAGCAAATTCATAAATTTTGCGTCCATTCATTTTAATATATAGATCTTTTGATTTGTCTTTAGAATTAAATGATTCTCCACAAAATAAATAAAAAGTTTCTTCAGATGAGAATGAACAAGATTTATGGGATAATATACCAGTGTTTGAAATTTTAGATTTTTCCTCAATAATAGTAGCGCCAGCTCCGTCGGAATATATCATGGAATCTCTATCATTAATATCATATGTCCTAGATAATGTATCTGCCCCAATAACTAAACATTTTTTAGCCATACTAGCCTTTATAAATGCTTGAGCTTGGATAACTCCCTCTAACCAACCTGGACAACCGCAGATTAAATCATAACAAACGCAGTCAGGGTTTTTAATTCCAAGTTTATACTTGACTCTATTTGCTAAACTAGGTAATGAGTCTGATTGTTTAGTTCCAAACTTTACATCTCCAAAATTGTGGGCAACAATTATATAGTCTAAAGTTTCTTGATCAATTTTTGAATCGTTTATAGCATTTTTAGCTGCTATACAAGCTAAATCTGAAGCATTTTGATCATTTTTAGCATATCTTCTTTCTTCAATTCCAGTAATTGAATGAAATTTTTTTATAGTAACCTCATTGGAAACATTAAAAATACTTCCATCAGAATTTAAAAAAGTATTAGAAAGAAAATCTTTATTTTTTTTAACAATTTCTGGGATATAAGATCCAGACCCAGTTATGCATATTGACATAAAATTTAAGTTTATGGACGCAAAATAAAAAACTTAGTATTAATAACCTAGCTTTCTATATATGAATCAATTGGGTGACAAGTACAAACTAAGTTTCTATCACCAAAAGCATCATCTACTCTTCGAACTGATGGCCAAAATTTATTTTCAATTACAAAAGGGGAAGGGAAAACAGCTTCTTTTCTGCTGTATGGGTAATCCCATTTATCATTACTTATCATTTTCATAGTGTGCGGAGCATTACAAAGTAAATTGTTTTGATTATCAGCAGAACATTGATTGATTTCAGCTCTGATAGCTATCATTGCATCACAAAAACGATCAATTTCATCCAAATTTTCACTTTCCGTAGGTTCTATCATCATTGTTCCTGGAACAGGAAAGGATACAGTAGGTGCATGAAAACCATAATCAATTAATCTTTTAGCAATATCCATAACTCCTATACCATTTATTTTAAAAGGACGACAATCTATGATTAATTCGTGTGCCGCTCTTCCACTTTCACCTTTATATAGAATAGTGTAATGTTTTTCAATTCTATACTTAATATAATTTGCATTTAAAATTGCATATTCAGTAGAAAATTTAAGCCCTTTAGCTCCTAACATGCATATATATCCATAAGAAATAATACATGCTAACGCAGAGCCCCATGGAGCACCTGAAATTGATTTTACACTTTCTTTTGAACTAATATTAATAACAGGATTATTTGGCAAAAAAGGAACTAAGTGTTTAGCTACACATATTGGACCAACACCAGGACCACCTCCACCATGGGGAATTGCAAAAGTTTTGTGTAGATTCAGGTGACAAACATCAGCTCCAATTATATGAGGATTTGTTAGCCCAACTTGTGCATTCATATTAGCTCCATCCATATACACCTGTCCTCCATAATTATGTATTATTTTGGTTAATTCTTGAATTGATGATTCGAAAACACCATGGGTAGAAGGGTAGGTAACCATAAGTGCAGCCAAGTTATCTTTATGAATTTTAGCTTTTTCCTTGAATTCATCAACATTAATATTTCCATGTTTATCTGTTCCAATAACAATTACTTTCATTCCAGCCATTACAGCAGATGCAGGATTAGTACCATGAGCTGAGGATGGTATTAAACAAATATTTCTATGATCTTGAGATTTACTCTTTAAATATGCACGAATAACCATTAATCCAGCATATTCTCCTTGGGCTCCTGAATTTGGTTGTAATGATGTGCCTGAAAATCCAGTGATTTCATTTAATTGTTGTTCTAACTTTTTAATTAGCTTCCGATATCCTTTAGCTTGATTTATTGG
This sequence comes from uncultured Flavobacteriaceae bacterium, assembly GCA_964433845.1. Lineage (GTDB taxonomy): Bacteria > Bacteroidota > Bacteroidia > Flavobacteriales > Flavobacteriaceae > MAG-121220-bin8. The sequence continues at coordinate 24,324 of CAYSTA010000010.1, read as the reverse complement.
AACAAATGGGTGAATGTTATTCCATTTAGACCAGCTAATCGGAATCATTTCTGAAGCTGCATTTAATTTCATAGTACATGAACCTAAAGAAATCATTGAATGTGTAAGTGACAAATCTTTTTTTTCCAAACTTTTTATATATCTCATTAAACTAGTTTCAGAATGATGAGTATTAAAAATTTTTGTTTGTAAATATTTTGATTGCCGTATATAATTTTTTGGAATTTTTAATTCGTTTGTAGAATCATTTATTTGAACAGTATCCGTATTAATTGCTTCAGAAATGATATTTATAATTAATTGAATATGATTTAAAGAAGTGGCTTCATTTATAGATATTGAAAAATGATTTTCATTAATGTAATTAAAATTCATTTTATTTTTTTCTGCAATAATTCTAATTTTTTTACTTGGACCTTTGCAAAATAATGTATCAAAATAGTTTTTATTTAGTTGCTTGATTCCAATTTTTATTAATGAATTCTCTAATAGAACTGTTAATTCATGAATTTTTGAAGCTATTTTATTAAGTCCTTTTGGTCCATGGAAAACACCATACATGCTTGCCATAACGGCTAATAAAACTTGAGATGTACAAATATTGGATGTAGCGCGATCTCTTTTAATATGTTGTTCTCTAGTTTGTAAAGCCATTCTTAATGCAGGGTCTCCATCAGCATCTTTAGATAATCCAATAATTCTTCCAGGAACAGATCTTTTATATTCATCTTTGGTTGCAAAGTAGGCAGCATGCGGTCCTCCATATCCAAGAGGAATTCCAAACCTTTGTGAAGTCCCCACCACTACATCCGCACCAAATTCAGAAGGTTTTTTAAGAATACATAAGGCTAAAAGATCAGCTGCAACAACTATTTTTATATTATTTGATTTGGCCTTAAGTGCATATTTTTCTAAATCAATTATATTACCATGAATCCCAGGATATTGCATAAAACATCCATAAAATTCATCAGAGCAATTAAATTCATTAATCTTCCCTATTACAACCTCAATTCCTAGAGGTTCAGCTCTTGTTTGTAATAGTGAAATTGTTTGCAAAAAAGTGTCATCTGAAACAAAGAATTTATTTCTGTTTTCTTTTTTTTGGTCTTTTGTTCTGATACTAAAAAGCATAGTCATAGCTTCTGCTGCTGAAGTACTTTCATCTAACAATGATGCATTGGATAATTCCATTCCAGTTAAATCACATATTATTGTTTGATAATTTAAAAGGGCTTCCATTCTACCTTGTGCAATCTCAGCTTGATAGGGTGTGTATGCAGTATACCAACTAGGATTCTCTAGAATATTCCTTTTTATTACAGATGGAATAATAGATTCATTATATCCTAGGCCTATAAAAGATTTATAATTTTTATTTTTCCCTCCTAATTTTTTAATATGATTTAAAAACTCGTTTTCAGTTAAAGCTTCATCTAAATCAAGCTCTTTATTAAGTCTAATATTTTTTGGAATTGTCTCTGAAATTAATTCATCAATACTATTAATGCCTAATGAATTAAGCATTTCCTTTTTTTGATCCTTACTAATTCCAATATGTTTTGATGAAAAGTTAGTCACTTAACTGTTTATTTAATAGAATCTTTGATTACCTTATTTTTTAACTCTGATTTATATTCTATTATTTTATTCTGAACACTTTTATCTTTTGTGCCTATAATTTTAGCTGCTAAAATTCCGGCATTTTTTGCTCCATTTAAAGCTACAGTTGCCACAGGGACTCCACCTGGCATTTGAAGAATTGATAGTACCGAATCCCATCCATCAATAGAATTCCTTGATTTTATTGGTACTCCAATTACAGGAAGAGGGCTTACGGAAGCAATCATTCCAGGAAGGTGAGCTGCTCCTCCAGCACCTGCTATAATTACAGAAATTCCCCTTTCATGGGCATTTTTTCCATATTCCATCATTTTGTCAGGTGTTCTATGTGCTGAAACAATATCAACTTCATTAGAAATGCCAAAATCATTTAAAATATCAATGGCTTCTTGCATAATTGGAAGATCGGATTTACTTCCCATAATAATACCAATTTTTGCCATAATTAACTTGTTTTAATTTTTATTATTTTTTTTATTGATTTTGCTCTTGATAAACCATTTTTTAAACTTGTATCTAATATTGTTGCATGACCCATTTTTCTATTTGGTTTGGTTTCAGACTTTCCATATAAATGAACAGAAACATTATCAAATTGCATGGCTTCTTTAATTCCACTATAAACAACTGGACCTGAAAATCCTTTTTCACCAACTAAATTAACCATAATTGCGAATATATTTGACTTTGAACATCCTAAGGGTAAATCTAAAATAGATTTTATGTGTTGTTCAAATTGAGAATTGGTGCATGCTTCAATAGAATAATGTGCACTATTGTGTGGCCTAGGAGCCACTTCATTTACTAATATTTTATTATCATTTGTGAGAAACATTTCAACAGCTAATAATCCTATCTGCTTAAATGATTTAGAAACATTTAAAGCAATTTCTTTTGCTTTAGCTTTAATATCATCATTAATTTGAGCAGGACAAACTACATATTCTACTTGATTAGAGTTTTTATTAAACATCATTTCAACGATTGGAAAAATTTCAGTTTGACCAGATTTATTTCTAGCAATTGTTGTTGCAATTTCCTTTTTGAAAGGAATGAACTCTTCAATAATAAATTCACTTTCAGGAAGTTTTTCAAGGTCACTTGAGCAATTGATTATTTCTACTCCAAAACCATCATATCCAAACTTTGTTTTTTTCCAGACACATGGAAATTTTATTTCGTTTTTAACATTTGAACTATTATAATCTTGAATAGATTTAAAGTGCCAGAACTTGGCAGTGGGTATTTTATTTTCAGTAAAAAAATTTTTTTGAAGGTTTTTATCCTGAATAATTTTTAATGTTTTAGAACTTGGGAACACTTTAATTCCATCAGACTCTAATTTTTCAAGAGCTTCTATATTTACATGTTCGATTTCATATGTAACTAAATCACATTTTTTCCCAAAGTTATATACAGAATTAAAATCCATTAAGTTCCCAGTCTGAAATTCATTACAGAGATTTTTACATGGTGAATTTGAACTTGGGTCTAAAATATTTGTTTTTATACTTAATTTAGAAGTCACTTGTAATAACATTTTTCCAAGTTGACCACCACCAAGAATTCCTAATGTAAAATTTGAAGAAAAATAATTCATAAAAAATTATTTGTGCAAAAATACATTAAAAATGTAATGATCTATAAAAATAATTTAACTATTGATTTTGGGTATATTTGTCTTTAAATTTTATTAAGACAATGGTTAATTTGATTTTATTTGGAAAACCAGGTTCCGGAAAAGGAACCCAAGCTGAATTCATAAAAAATAAATATGATTTAGTTCATATTTCTACTGGAAATGTTTTTAGGTATAATATTTCAAAGCAAACAGAACTTGGTCTTCTTGCTAAGTCTTATATGAATAAAGGCGAATTAGTCCCAGATAATGTTACAATTAAAATGTTAGAAGCTGAAGTTAATAAGTTTCCTAATGTTAATGGATTTATTTTTGATGGATTTCCTAGAACGACTACTCAAGCAGAAATGTTAGATAAGTTTTTAAAAGATAAAGATTTGGAAATTTCTATGACAATAGCCTTAGAAGTTGATGAAGATGTTTTAATAGCAAGACTTATAAACCGAGGGAAAGAAAGCGGCAGGGTAGATGACCAAGATAAATCGAAGATTCAAAATAGATTTGAAGAGTATAATAAAAAAACTTCCAAACTTATAGAATATTATAATAATCAAGGAAAATTTTATAGTGTTGAAGGTCTAGGGGAAATTAATGAAATAACTCAAAGGATATATAATCTTATAGATTCTAAAATATAATGACAGAAGGAAATTTTGTAGATTATGTAAAAGTAAATATTTCTTCTGGAAATGGGGGTAAAGGGTCTGCTCATTTTAGAAGAGAAAAATATATAACTAAAGGAGGACCGGATGGTGGAAATGGTGGAAGAGGAGGTCATGTTATTATTGTTACAGATAAATCTTTGTGGACATTATATCATTTTAAGCACCAAAAGCATTTTAGATCAGATCATGGAGGTGACGGAAGCAAAAGCAGAAGTTCGGGTGCAGATGGTAAAGATGTTTATATTAAAGTTCCTTTAGGAACAATAATTAAAAATAGCGATACAAATGAAATTATCCATGAGACTCTAAAGGATGGCGAAGAAAAAATAATTTTAGAAGGTGGAATGGGTGGATTAGGTAATTGGAATTTTAAAAGCTCAACCAATCAGGCTCCAAGATATTCACAACCTGGAATTAAGGGGAGAGATATGCAAATAACATTAGAGTTAAAAGTTTTAGCTGATGTAGGTTTAGTTGGTTTTCCAAATTCTGGTAAATCAACATTGCTTAAAACTATAACCTCTGCTAAACCAAAAATAGGCAACTATGAGTTTACTACTTTGAAGCCTAATCTTGGTATTGTTGAATATAGAGACTATAAGTCTTTTATTGTTGCGGACATACCTGGTATTATAGAAGGTGCCTCAAAAGGAAAAGGTTTGGGGCATTATTTTTTAAGACATATTGAAAGAAATTCTATTCTACTTTTTTTAATTTCTAGTGAATCTGAAGAAATTATTGATAGATATAATGTTTTGTTGAATGAATTAAGACAATATAATCCAGAGTTAATGGATAAGGATAGAATTATTGCAATTTCTAAATCTGATCTTATAAATAAAACTAGAATTACGGAGATTGCTTTAGAAATAGAAAAAAACATTAATAATATTCCTTATTGCTTTATTTCATCTGTTTCTAATTTTGGTTTAACAGAATTAAAGGATGATTTGTGGAAAGTGTTAAATAATTAATAACCATTGATTTTGAAATTATAAGTTAAATGAAAATTCACTTTATAGCTATAGGAGGGAGTGCAATGCATAATTTAGCAATTGCCCTGCACTTGAAAGGTTATTTAATTACTGGAAGTGATGATAATATTTTTGAGCCTTCTAAATCCAGATTGGAAAAATTTGGACTTCTTCCTAAAGAATTTGGTTGGTTCCCTTCAAAAGTTTCATCAAACTTAGATTTTGTAATTCTAGGAATGCATGCAAAAGAAGATAATCCAGAACTTTTAGAATCAAAAAAACAGAATATTAAAACTGTCTCTTATCCAGAATTTATCTATGAAATGTCAAAAGATAAAACAAGAGTAGTTATTGGCGGAAGTCATGGTAAAACTTCAATTACAGCTATGATTTTACATGTTTTGAATGACTGTAATAAAAATGTTGATTTTATGGTTGGAGCTCAACTAGAAGGCTTTGAAACAATGGTACATTTGACTGATGAGAATGATTTTATCCTTTTGGAAGGAGATGAGTATTTATCTTCTCCTATTGATAGACGTCCAAAATTTCATCTTTATCAACCTAATATTGCTCTTATAAGTGGAATTTCTTGGGATCATATTAATGTTTTTCCTACAATAGAAAGTTATATAAAACAATTTGAAAAATTTATAGACACAATTATACCAGGAGGAGTTTTGGTTTATAATAAGCTAGATTCTGAGGTTGAAAAGATTTCTATAAAGTCTCAAAAATCTATTAGAAAGTTAGATTATTCCATGCCTAAATACATTATCAAAAATGGTAAGACCTTTTTAATTACTGATGAAGGAGACATACCATTAAATATTTTTGGTGACCATAATTTAAGTAATCTGTCAGGTGCAAAATTAGTTTGTCAATTAATGGGTGTTCATGAGGAAGATTTTTATAATTCAATCGTATCATTTAAAGGAGCAGACAAGAGACTGGAAACAATTCTTAATATGAATGATAGAAATGTGTTTAAAGATTTTGCACATTCTCCAAGTAAGGTTATAGCTACAACAAATGCTCTTAAAAAACAATTTAAAAAAAGAAAGCTTATTGCACTTTTAGAACTACATACTTTTAGTAGTCTAAATGAAAATTTTATTAATCAGTATAAAGATTCATTAAAAAGCGCAGATTTAGCAATTTTATTTTATGACCCAAATGCAGTATTGAATAAAGGTTTAAATAAGATAAATAAAGAAAAAATAAAAAGTGCTTTTAATGATGATAATCTTAAGGTTTTTACGGATTCCAAAAAACTTAAACATTTTTTGTTAGAGCAATCCTATTCTAATTCTAATTTACTTTTTATGAGTTCAGGAAATTATGCATCTATTGATTTAAATTTCTTAATTAATCAAATAAAAGAAAGTGAATGATTCTTATTTATTCTCATATAATTACTCCGCGAATTAAATATATTTTCAAACATATTTTTAAATTAAGATTAGGTGTTGATGTAAATTTTACATCTGATATTAATGATTTTAAAAATCATGATTCATATAAAATGAGTTACAATAATGATCAAATTGATAATGAGTTTTATATTAATACTTCTGATATTTTATTTTCTTCTAAAATTGAAGATTTAGAAATTAATGTTGAAAATTGGGATGGGCATCCTGTTTTTTTTTCCAATAAGAATAATCCGTTTTTTCAATTTGATATTTTTGCTGCTAGCTTTTATCTAATTAGTCGTTATGAAGAATATTTGTTACACCTAAAAGATGATTTTGGTCGTTTTGATCCCTCGTCAAGTATTGCTTTTAAAAATAGATTTTTAAACAAACCGATTATTGATTTTTGGATTCAAAGATTTAAATCTAAATTATTAGAATTTTATCCAGACCTCATTTTTAAAAATCATTCTTATAAACTAATGACTTGTTTAGAAGTGCCTTGTGCTTTTGATTTTAAAGGGAAAGGGGTAGTAAGAACAATAGGGGGGTTATTGAGAGACTTCTTAAGATTAGATATTTATAGAATATATAGAAGAATACCAGTTCTGTTTAATGTTAATAAGGATCCATTAGACAATTATTCCAACTGGATTGATTTAAATAAAAACAATGGCTTAGAAACAATGGTATTTTTTTTGATTGCAAATTTTTCAAGATACGACAGAAACTTAAGTTTTTATTCTAAGTCATTTATTGAAAAAATTAAAGATGTTTCTGATTTTTGTGAAGTCTCTTTGCTTTCTTCTTATTCCTCATTGAAAAATGAAAAATTATTGCAACATGAAACAAATAAACTAGAGTCAATTATTCATAGATCTATTAAAAAAATAAGACAGAATTTACTGAAGATTGATTTTCCAGTAACCTACAGGAACTTTGCTAGGTTTGGTTTTAAGCATGATTATAGTCTTCAATATTATGATATGCCTGGATTTAGAGCAAGTACTACTAATCCTTTTTATTTTTTTGATTTAGAAAACGAATTGGAGACTAAACTTTTAATACATCCAGTATGTGCAACAGATAGAGTTATGAAGATTTATAAAAAACCTATTTTAGCTAGACAAGCATTGGAGGAAATTACTAGATATGTAAAAGAAATTAATGGCGAAATGATTTTAGTATTAAATAACTCAATTAACAGTGATTATTCTACCAATTATAAATGGAAGAAAATGTTTAATAAATTTTTTAAATCTCATGGAAAAAATTCAAGGAATAACTGATATTTTTTTTGATTTAGATCATACTTTATGGGATTTTCAAAAAAATTCATCATTAACTTTTGATTATCTATTAAAAAAATATAAAATAGATATTGATTTAAAGACTTTTCTAAAAATTTATATACCAATTAATTTTTCATATTGGAAATTGTACCGAGATGAAAAAATTACTAAACAATTTTTAAGACATAATAGATTAAAATCTACTTTTCAAAAACTAAATTTAAATGTTAAACCTAAAATAATTGATGAAATTTCAGACGATTATGTTTTGTCGCTACCTAACAATAACTTTCTGATTAACAATGGAATTTTCATTTTGAATTATTTAAAAAACAAGTATAAATTACATGTTATAACAAATGGATTTACTGAAGTTCAAAACAAAAAAATTATTAATTCTAATCTCAAAAAATATTTTACTTGTATTATAGATTCTGAAACAGTTGGTGTTAAGAAGCCTAACATTAGAATTTTTAAATATGCTTTAAAGGTTTCTAATGCAAAGCCTGAAAATTCTTTAATGATTGGAGATAACTTAGAAGCAGATATTTTAGGTGCTATAAACGCTGGTTTTAATGCAATTCATTTTAATAATAATAATGAACCAATTCATGATCATTGTATGATAATCAATGATTTGAAAAATTTAGAAGAAGTTTTATAATTAAAATCCTTTTTGACGAACTATTTCATATAAAATAGTTCCACATGCTACAGATACATTTAAGGATTCTATTTTTCCAAGCAAAGGAATCTTAATTAGCTCATCACACAGGTCGACAATAGATCTAGACAAGCCTTTCCCTTCAGAACCCATAATTATGGCTTGAGAGCCCTTAAAATCAGTCTGATATATGTTTTTTTCTGCTTTTTCTGTAGCACCATAGATCTTTATATTTAATTGTTTCAAAAGAAAAATAGCATCTTTTATATGGCTTATCTTACAAATGGGCACATTAAAGACTGCTCCTGAGGAAGTTTTTATGGTATCTCCATTTACTGGAGCACTTCCACTAGATTGGATTATAATACAATCCACCCCAGAACATTCAGCTGTTCTAACTATTGCTCCAAAATTTCTTACATCTGAAATTTGATCCAAAATTAATATTTGACAGGAATCTTTCTTTTTTTCTACAATTTTACTCAGTTGATCGATTGACAAAAACTTTATAGGCGCTATAGTTGCAACTACTCCTTGGTGATTTTTAGGAGTAAAACGATTAAGTTTTTCTATTGGAACGTAGGAAATTTCAATTTCCTTTTTATTTAAAGTTTTTATTAGATCAAATGCAGAAGCCCCTTTCAATCCCCTTTGTAGATAAACCCTATTTAATGATTTTTCTGATTCAATAGCTTCTTTTACAGATCTTATTCCATAAATTAAAGTTTGTTCTTTACTCATTTTAAGAATCTAGTGAATTGAAGTAGGTAATCAGACCTTTTAAGCTTTCTTTATTTTTAAGATTTAGTTTATTTGCCTTTCTGTATTTCTTATATACTTTTTCATTAAAAAGTCCAAGGTCCAACATTTTTTTATGAGAAGTAGGTAATTGATAGGATTTATTATTATAAAAAATCAAATAACTACTATTATCTCTCCATTCTGGCCTTGGTGGTTTAGTATAACCTGATGTTGGAGAAGGAATTGCAGATTTTTGAGGCATTTCAAGTTTTTTTTGTGGAAAATAGAACAAAGCATATTTATCTAGAATTAAACATTCTTCTAAAATTCCAATAGTATTTGTGCTTGATCCTAAATTAAAGGAATGTAGTTTATAGGATGCTTCTCCTATATTTACTTTTACTGTTTCATCAATTTTAATAGCACTGGGACTGGAGTTGATATCTTTTTTTATTTCAAACTTTTGCTCTGACACATTTAGTCTAATAAGCGCCTTATACTGTTTTCCATTGTTAAAAACCAATTTTCCTTCTACAAAGTTTTTATCTAAATAAGGATTTCCTTTTGCATCACCATCGTATTTCATTAATCTTTGAATTAGGACATTTCCTGAGTTAATAAGTTGATCTTGACTTATGTCATAGTTTTGTGAAAATCCAATACTACATATACATAAGATCAATAAAAGAGTTATTTTTTTCATATTATTTTTTATTAAGAATAGACAAATATCATACCGCTTTTGACTTCAACTCAAATATATAAATAAAAAAAGCACCCAGAAGGGTGCTTTTTTTATTATTAGTGAGATGTAATACTAATTACTTAGTATCCCACCATACTCTAACATCTTGAAGAAAATCACCTGGGCTTTTTCCCATTGCTGCAACTGCAGCATCGTGATTAGCTTTGTTCGCACTAGCTGTACGTGCACCGTATCCATGTCTTACAGGAATTGCAGTACCGTTTAGAATATCCTTAGCTGGTGTTAATGCTGGAGCATCAAGTCTTCTCCATTCTGCCCAAGCTTCATATCCTTGTAAATATAATGCAACCCACTTTTCATAAGCAATATTATCCATTGTAGCAGCAGGAGCAGCAGCAACATATGTTGCAGCTTTTGCAGCATCTATACCCCATTGTGACATAGAAGCAGTTATACCAGCATCATACCATGCCTCAGCAGTACCTGTAACTCCCCATCCTTTTGAAGCAGCTTCTGCCATTGAGAAACATACTTGAGCATAAGAAAATATCATACCACCTTGTGTAGCATCACTTTTATAGATTACTTGGTGTGGTAAATAAGATACCCATGCTTGTAATATTCCTGGAGTTAACACACCATAAGGCATTCCTCCGTAGATTTTTCCATCTACAGTTGTGTATTTAACAGGAACCTTAGCAGATCCACCTGCACCTCCACCTGCTGTAACAACAGGAGCAGCATACGCGTGTAATCTTGGGTCACTTTTAGCAATTAATGCTTCAACCATAGTATCACTAGAAGCAAAGTCATCTCTAGTTTGGAATCTATCTTGCCATGGACTATCATTGTCATCAGCAGCAGTGAATGGATAATGTACATTATCAGCATTACTACCAAGAACTCCTCCAGCAACTGCTTCTAAAAATTTAGATTGAGCAGTACCAGGATCAACATCAGACATTCTCAATGCCATTACCATTTTCATAGTATTACCAAACTTTTTCCATTTAGCAGCACTACCATTAAACATGAAGTCTCCTTGTAATCCTCCTCCATCTAACATTCCCAATGCAGCGTCTATTTGAGCCATCATACCCGTATAAACTGCTTGTTGGCTGTCAAATTTAGGTTTTAAGTTATCAACTCCCTTTAATGCTTCAGAGTAAGGAATTGCTCCCCACCTGTCTGTCATATGATGGTAGAACCAAACTTGTAAAAGGTGAGCAACACCCTTTTGCATACCTGCAGAACCTGAAGAACTATAAGTGTCAGGATCATCAGTATTCAAATTAATTACAGTTTGAAGATTCATTAATGGCCCTGTATAGTAACCATCAAAATTCCATTGAATTGTTTCATAACATGAATCATCATTATATGTAATTTCTGAAATGTGTTGAGCATATAATATACCAGCACTAGCATTAGTTAAAATTCCAGGCATACTTCTCATTGCTGAGGTTATAAGCGCACCAGTGTTAGCTTTAGAAACCGCATTAGGGTTTAGATTTTCATCTCCGAAATCTACAGTTTCGCAGGACATAAACAATAAGCTACTTACCGTTAATAATCCGATTATTTTTTGAATTTGTTTTTTCATCTTTTATAAAATTAAAATTTAAAGCTTACGTTAAGTCCAAATGTTCTTGCAGATGGTAATTGACCACCTTCAGAAGCATAATAACTACCAGACCAGTTTGCACCAAGCTCAGAAGGATCTAGTCCAGGAGTTTTCTTTCCTCTATAGTCTCCCCAATCTGTTGTTTCAGATAGGATAGCTAGGTTTGTTCCAATTATTGCAACGTTAATTGCATCAAATGGAGTTTTACTTAATTGGTCGTTATTAAATGTGTAACCGATTCTTACTTGTCTTAATTTAACATATGAAGCATCAACTAACCATAAGTCATCTCTTGTCCAGTTACCCCATGCCCATGAATCTGGTGCTCTATATAGATCATGAGGAGAACCATCAAGTTTAACACCTACCACGTGAATACCTCCACCGGCAGAAACAGGATCTCTTTTAGGGTTTCCTTTATCATTTAGACCAGCTGTCCATTCATGAAGTCCAGCAGCCATAGAGAACATGTCTGTAACAGAGTGGTATAAACCACCTTCTTGGAAATCAATTCCAACAGCAAAGTCCCAATTTTTATATACAAGACTTGAAGTTATACCTCCAGTGAAGTCAGGCATTATGTTACCAAGTATTGTGTTATTTGTATACCTGTGGTTTCCACTATTATATAGAACCCAATTTCCAGCATCATCTTTCATTCTTTTTCTTCCATATAACATACCCCATTCTTGACCTACGATTTCTTGAAGATCCATACTAGACCAAGATAACCATGAGTCTAGGATATTTCTTTCAATACCTTCATATATAAAGTCAACTGTTTTCTTGAATCTTCCGAAGTTAACAGAAACATCCCATCTTAAATCATCATTTACAATTGGAGTACCAGAGATCATTGCCTCAACACCTGCAGTAGATGTAATTTTTGAGTTTACACTTAATCCAGTATATCCTGTACCACCTGCAGCAGTAATTGATACTGGCAGGTTAGAATCTTCTCTATCAAAGTATGTAAAGTCAACTCCTAATCTATTCTTTAAAAACTTCATCTCAACACCATACTCTAATTCCGTTCTCATACCTCCAGTTAAATTTGGATTAGCAAGAGTATTAGGAACATTAAGTGCAGCTAACGATCCATAAGCTGTACCTGAACCATATGTTGGACTTGTTGCATAAGTTCCAGGGAAAATAGGAGCTTCTGCATAATTTACTCTCAACTTACCAAAGCTTAACCAGTCTTGATCAAGTAAAGTGTTAAAAATGAAACTACCAGAAAGTCCATAAGTTTCAATTCTGTTGTTATCGGCAGCTGCAGTTGAACCCCAGTCTAATCGATAAGAACCGTCTAAGTATAGCATACTCTTATATCCAAGTGATAAAAGACCATAAGCAGAAATCCTACTGTTATTGTATTTACTTGAACCGTAAGATGGCTTATCCTTAGAATTTGCAATAGTATAGAAATCAGGAATCGCTAAACCACCAGAAGTAGAAGCACTTGTCGAAATAGTTTTATTTTGACCAGCACCATAACCTAAAATTGCACTTACATCAAAATCATCAGTAATTCGCTTATCATAAGAAAGTTTAGCAATAACTTCATTTTTTTCAGTTACATAAGAACCTTCACTGTAACCAGCTTGAGTGTTTAATGTATTAACACCAACATAGGTTCTTCCCCAATTTGTTCTGTTGTATTGTCTTCTTTTAACTTCAACATTAGCAGAAAGACCTTCTATAATGTCGTAGTTTATACCGAAGTTTCCAGAGTAAGTTGAGTTTTTGTTTTTGTTAGTATTCTGATATTGCTCATAGTGAGGAGCATCCCAGTACTGTGGTTTGTGATTTCTAGCTGACTTTCTGTTCCAAGTATAAAAAGCACCATTATAATGGTAATTGTTTCTTAACCTGTCCATGTCTAGCTGTCTTTGCCACCACTGGCTAAAGTTAGATTGTAAACTTCCATAACCACTACTAACATAGTTATGTGTATCCATAACTCTTGCATTTAAACTTGCATATATAGTTAATTTATCTGTTGCGTTTAAAGAAGCGTTAATGTTTACATCATAAGTGTCTCTAGAGGCATTAGGAACAGGAATTGTAGCTTGACTTACTCTACCTGTAGCTCTAACACTAAAATCTTCTCCACCTTTAGCAAAAGATAAACTTGTAGTATTTGCTACACCAGTTTCAAAGAAATTTTTAACGTTGTTTGGGTTTGGAGACCATGGTCTAGTTTTCCCAAATTCTGGGTGACCAGGAATCCATGAATCCCAATGTCTAGCTAATGTTCCATCCATTTTTGGACCCCAAGATTCATCAGCTGCATAATAAGGAATATATTGTCCGTTAAATGCTGCCCATGAAGCTGGATCTGTTGCTGGATTGTAAGTAAATTGATCCCAAGCTTGAGAATATCCACCACCATACTCATTTTGGTATGGGTGAAGTCTACTAATATTACTTACAGTAGTGTTGTGATCTACTTCAATATAAGATTCTCCTGCTGAAGCTTTTTTAGATGTAATTATAATTACACCACTTTTAGCCTCTGATCCATAAAGAGCAGTTGCAGCAGCACCTTTAAGTATTGTAATGTTATCAATGTTATCAGTATTAATATCTGTACTGCTAACTTTAATACCATCCACTACATATAAAATATCCATTTCACCTCTTAGACGAATTGCACTTGACTCAAATGTTGAACTAGTACCAGAAATAACCTGAACACCAGCAACTTTACCTGCAAGCGCAGTTTTAAAGTCTCTTTCTTTAGTTTTTGTCAATGCATCACCAGTAACTCTTTGTTGAGCATAACCCAGAGACTTAGCCTCACGAGTAATACCTAGTGCAGTTACTACAACTTCTTCTAATTCGCTATCAGAAGATAGTGTGACGTTTATCGTAGCAGATGCACCAACTGTTACTTCTTGAGCTGTATATCCTACATAGCTTACAGAAAGAACGTCTCCTTCTGATGCCATAATAGTATAAACACCATCAAAATCTGTTGTTACACCGGTATTAGTACCTACGACTAATACAGTAGCACCTGGAATTGGCACACCTTCATTATCGGAAACAGTTCCGCTAACACTTTTCTGTGCAAAACTCCATTGAAACACCATCATTAGAGATAATGTTAAAAACTTAAATAGTTTTGTTTTCATATTTATAAATTTATAATAATCAGCAAAAATGTTAATAATAAGTTAATAAAACAACAAATTATTCACTTTTTCCTATAAATTATGAAATTCTTATCTGTTAAATGTACTTTTTATTTGTTTAATAATTATTGTGTAACTATTTTATTAATTCTTTATATTTCCTCTCTGGTTACCTTCTTAAGTTATTTGTGATGTAAAGATTACCTGCTTCAAAGAATGTTTTTTTAATCATTTTTAATGTCTTTTTTTAATTTTTGAATTGTTAAAAGAAAAATATTTATAGCAGTCTATAAAATTAAAAATCAATAGTTTAACTGTCCTTAATATATATAGGGTTTTTCTTTTGGATATCAATATCTCCACTTTTTCCTATAATTTTTCACTATTCCATTTGATTAATTATAAAAATAAATTACATTTGCACGCCGAAATAGGAGAAAAAATTAAAAAATATGCCTACAATATCACAGTTGGTTCGAAAAGGAAGAAAAAAGATAACTAAAAAAAGTAAGTCTGCTGCTTTAGTTTCTTGTCCTCAAAAAAGGGGTGTTTGTACAAGAGTGTACACTACTACTCCTAAAAAACCTAATTCTGCTATGCGAAAAGTAGCAAGGGTTAGATTAACTAATGGGACAGAGATTAATGCATATATTCCTGGAGAAGGTCATAACCTTCAAGAACACTCAATTGTACTTGTTAGGGGAGGAAGAGTAAAGGATCTTCCGGGAGTAAGATATCATATTGTTCGTGGAGCATTAGATACAGCTGGTGTTGAAGGCAGATTACAAAGAAGATCAAAATATGGCGGTAAGCGTCCAAAAAAATAAATGAAACTAATGGATGTTCAAATTAATTTGAACCTCTCTAAAACTATTTAAATGAGAAAAAGTAAGGCAAAGAAAAGACCATTACTTCCTGATTCCAGGTTTAATGATCAATTAGTAACCAGATTTGTCAACAACCTCATGTGGAACGGAAAAAAATCCACAGCTTTTAAGCTCTTTTATGATGCAATTGATATCATTGAAGAGAAAAAGCAAGATTCTGAAAAAACAGCCCTTCAAATATGGAAAGATGGATTATCAAATGTGATGCCTCACGTTGAAGTAAGAAGTAGAAGAGTAGGGGGAGCAACTTTCCAAATTCCTATGCCAATTAGGTCAGATAGAAAAATTTCAATGGCAATGAAGTGGTTAATTTCATATGCTAGAAAACGTAATGAAAAGTCTATGGCATTAAAATTGGCTTCTGAAATATTAGCTGCTGAAAAAGAAGAGGGAGCGGCTGTAAAGAAAAAAACAGATGTTCATAAAATGGCTGAGGCCAACAAAGCATTTTCACACTTTAGATTTTAATTTAAGATGGCAAGAGATTTAAAATTTACACGAAATATTGGTATTGCTGCTCACATTGATGCAGGAAAAACCACTACAACCGAACGTATTTTATTTTATACAGGTGTTAGTCATAAAATTGGTGAAGTTCACGATGGAGCTGCTACAATGGATTGGATGGAGCAGGAACAAGAAAGAGGAATAACTATTACATCAGCAGCTACTACTTGTACATGGAATTTTCCAACAAATCAAGGAGAAACTAAAGAAGATACAAAACCTTATCATTTTAATATTATTGACACTCCTGGCCACGTTGATTTTACTGTTGAAGTTAATAGATCATTAAGGGTTTTAGATGGTCTTGTGTTTTTATTTAGTGCAGTGGATGGTGTAGAACCTCAATCTGAAACTAACTGGAGGCTTGCAGACAATTATAAAGTTCCAAGAATGGGATTTGTAAATAAAATGGATAGACAAGGTTCTAACTTTTTAAATGTTTGTACACAGATTAAAGAGATGTTAAAGTCAAATGCTGTTCCAATTGTTCTTCCTATTGGAGAAGAAGAAAATTTTAAAGGAATTGTAGACTTAGTTAAGAATCAAGCAATAGTTTGGCATGAAGATAAAATGGGCTCTACATATGATATTGTAGATATTCCTGAGGAAATGAAACAAGAGGTTGAAGAGTATAGAGCTAATTTAATTGAGGCAGTTGCGGAATACGATGATGCCTTATTAGAGAAGTTTTTTGATGATCCTGACTCTATTTCTGAGGAAGAGGTACACAATGCACTTAGAAAAGCTACTCAGGATATGAGTATAATTCCTATGATTTGTGGTTCTGCCTTTAAAAATAAAGGTGTACAATTTTTATTGGATGCTGTTTGTAGATATTTACCATCTCCTTTAGATAAAGAAGCTATAGTTGGTACTGATCCTAAAACAGATTTAGATATTGAAAGAAAACCTAGTGTTTCCGAACCTTTTTCAGCTTTAGCTTTTAAAATTGCTACAGATCCTTATGTTGGAAGGTTAGCTTTTTTCAGAGTATATTCAGGTAAACTTGAAGCAGGTTCTTATGTGTTAAATAATAGATCTGAGAATAAAGAAAGAATTTCAAGAATTTTTCAAATGCATGCAGATAAACAAAATTCTATTCCACTTATTGAAGCTGGAGACATAGGTGCTGCAGTAGGATTTAAAGATATTAAAACTGGAGATACTTTATCAGGAGAAAAAAATCCAATTGTATTAGAGAGTATGGTATTCCCTGATCCAGTAATTGGTATTGCTGTTGAACCTAAAACAAAAGCTGATGTAGACAAATTAGGTATGGCACTTGCTAAACTAGCAGAGGAAGATCCTACTTTCCAAGTAAAAACTGATGAAGCTTCAGGTCAAACTATTATTTCTGGAATGGGTGAACTTCATTTAGATATTCTTATTGATAGATTAAGAAGAGAATTTAAAGTAGAAGTCAATCAAGGTAAGCCTCAGGTTGAGTACAAGGAAGCAATTACTGCATCTGCGGATCATCGTGAAGTTTATAAGAAACAGTCAGGTGGACGAGGTAAATTTGCAGACATTGTATTTACCATGGAACCTGCTGAAGAAGGAAAACCAGGTTTAGAATTTATAAATTTGATTAAAGGGGGAAATATTCCAAGAGAATTTATTCCATCTGTTGAAAAGGGGTTTAAAGAAGCTATGAAAAATGGACCTTTAGCAGGTTTTGAGATGGATGCTATGAAAGTAACATTAAAAGATGGCTCTTTTCATGCAGTTGATTCTGATTCACTTTCTTTTGAACTTGCTGCTAAACTTGGATTTAAAAGTGCTGCAAAATTGGCCAAATCTGTTATAATGGAACCTATTATGAAGTTAGAAGTTCTAACTCCAGAAGAAAATATGGGTGATATTGTTGGAGATTTAAACAGAAGGCGTGGACAAGTTAATAACATGGATGATAGAGCTGGATCAAAAGTTGTTAAAGCTGAAGTTCCATTATCTGAAATGTTTGGATACGTAACTGCATTGAGAACTTTAAGTTCAGGTAGAGCTACTTCAACGATGGAATTTGATCATTATGCTGCCACACCTCAAAATGTTTCCGCTGAAGTTATAGAATCAATAAACGGAGGAAAACAATAAAACCAATATTATGAGTCAAAAAATTAGAATAAAATTAAAATCATACGACTTCAATTTGGTTGATAAGTCTGCTGAAAAAATTGTTAAGACTGTCAAAACAACTGGGGCGATTGTAACAGGACCAATTCCTTTACCTACACATAAAAAAATATTTACAGTGTTAAGGTCTCCTCATGTTAATAAAAAATCAAGAGAACAGTTTCAATTATCTTCTTATAAAAGATTGTTGGATATTTATAGTTCTTCATCTAAAACTATTGACGCTTTAATGAAACTTGAACTTCCTAGTGGAGTTGAAGTAGAAATTAAAGTATAATTAATATTAAAAAAAGAAATAATGTCTGGGTTGATCGGAAAAAAAATAGGAATGACAAGTATATATGATGAAAATGGTAAGAATTTGCCTTGTACAGTCATTGAAGCTGGTCCTTGTGTGGTTACTCAGGTAAAAACTAATGAAGTAGATGGTTATAATGCTGTCCAGTTAGGGTTTACTGATAAAAATGAAAAACATACTAATAATGCTGAAGCAGGACACTTTAAAAAATCTAAATCATCTCCAAAACAAAAATTAATTGAATTTCAAAATTTTGAAGAAGAACTAAAACTTGGAGATAAATTAACTGTTGAACATTTCATTGAAGGTGAATTTGTTGATGTTTCAGGCACATCAAAAGGAAAAGGATTTCAGGGGGTTGTTAAAAGACATGGTTTTGCTGGAGTGGGTCAATCTACTCATGGTCAACATAATAGACTAAGAGCGCCAGGTTCAATAGGAGCTGCCTCCTACCCTGCAAGAGTTTTTAAGGGAATGAAGATGGCAGGAAGAATGGGAAATGAAAAAGTTACCATTCAAAATCTTAGAGTATTAAAAGTTGTTGCTGAAAAGAATTTGCTTGTATTAAAAGGATGTGTCCCAGGACATAAGAACTCATTTGTAATAATTAGAAAATAATGAAAGTATCTGTTTTAAATATTAAAGGTAAAGATACAGGAAGGTCTGTAGAACTGTCTAAATCTATTTTTGAAATTGAGCCTAATGATCATGCCGTTTATTTAGATGTAAAAAGATATTTAGCTAGCCAAAGACAAGGAACTAATAAAACTAAAGAACGAGCTGAAATTACGGGTAGTACTAGAAAGATTAAAAAACAAAAAGGAACAGGAACAGCAAGAGCTGGAAGTATAAAAAACCCTTTATTTAGAGGTGGAGGAAATACTTTTGGGCCTAGGGTTAGATCTTATTCTCAAAAACTTAACAAAAATGTTAAGAAATTAGCTAGAAGATCTGCTCTTTCATTAAAATTAAAATCTAAGGCAGTATCTGTCATTGAAGATTTTGACTTTAAAACTCCAAAAACTAAATCATTTTCTGATGTTATTAATGCTTTAGGAATTAAAGACAAAAAGTCTTTGTTTATCTTGGGAGGGGTTAATAAAAATGTATATTTGTCGGCGCGTAATTTAGAGCGTACTAATGTTGTAACTAACTCAGAAATAAGTACTTATAATATTATGAATGCTCAACATATCGTGTTTTTAGAAAGCTCATTGGAGAAAATAGAATCAAATTTAAGTTAATATGAATATTTTACTTAAACCAGTTATTACTGAAAAGGCCACTGCTGATAGTGAATTAAACAACAGATTTACTTTCTTAGTGGATACTGATGCTAATAAAGTTCAAATAAAAAAAGCAGTTGAAAAAGCTTATGGTGTTTCAGTTGATAAGGTTAGAACAATGAGATATGGGGCAGAAAGAAGAATTAGATATACTAAGACTGGTATACAAAGAGGTAAATCTGCTAGAACAAAGAAGGCAATAGTTCAATTAATTGAAGGAGATACAATAGATTTTTATAATAAACTTTAAAATATAATATAATGGCAGTAAAAGTATTAAAACCTATCACACCTGGACAACGCGGAAGAGTTGTAAATGGTTTTGATGCCATTACAACAAATAAGCCTGAAAAGAGTTTATTGTCAACTAAGAAACGTACTGGTGGGAGAAATAGTCAAGGTAAGATGACTATGAAATTTATTGGAGGAGGTCATAAGAAAAGATATAGAATAATTGATTTTAAAAGGGATAGATATGATGACGTTGCAGAAGTTGTTTCTATTGAATATGATCCTAATAGATCAGCATTTATTGCTCTAACAAAGTTTAAGGATAATGAAAAAAGATATATCATTTCTTTAAAAGGTTTAAAAGTTGGTGATAAAGTAGTTTCTGGATCAAAAAAATCTCCAGATATTGGAAATTGTATGCCTTTATCAGATATTCCTTTGGGTACAATTATTTCTTGTATTGAAATGAACCCTGGGAAAGGTGCTGCAATTGCAAGAAGTGCTGGATCATTTGCTCAGTTAATGGCAAAAGAAGGTAAGTTTGCTACTGTTAAATTGCCATCTGGTGAAACTAGGATGATTTTATCTGTTTGTTTTGCAACGGTTGGTTCAGTATCAAACTCAGATCATCAATTAACTGTTCATGGTAAGGCTGGTAGTAAACGTTGGTTAGGAAGAAGGCCTAGAACACGTCCAGTAGCTATGAACCCTGTAGATCACCCAATGGGAGGTGGAGAAGGCCGTGCATCTGGAGGACATCCAAGATCTAAAAATGGTATCCCCGCTAAGGGTTATATAACTAGAGATAGGAAAAAAGCGAGTAATAAATATATAATTGAAAGAAAAAAGAATTAATTAAATGGCACGTTCACTAAAAAAAGGACCTTACGTTCATTACAGTTTAATTAAAAAAGTTCAAAAGAATTTGGACTCTAATAAAAAACCTGTTATTAAAACTTGGTCAAGAGCATCAATGATTATACCTGATTTTGTTGGTCAGACTATAGCCGTTCATAATGGCCGTCAGTTTGTTCCTATATACATTACAGAGAATATGGTTGGTCATAAACTAGGAGAATTTTCTCCAACACGCTCTTTTCGTGGTCATGCTGGTGCTAAAAATAAAGGCAATAAATAATATAATTTGCAATGGGATTAAGAAAAAGACAAACTGCTGAAAAAATTAAAGAAGCAAAAAAGGAAATTGCTTTTGCTAAGCTTAATAATTGCCCTACATCTCCTAGAAAGATGAGAATTGTTGCCGACTCAATCAGGGGGAAGAAGGTAGATAAGGCTTTAACTATGTTGAAGTTTAGTCAAAAAGAAGCTTCTAATAAGTTAGAAAAACTTCTTCTTTCGGCGATCTCTAATTGGCAAGCTAAAAATGAAGAAAGTGATGTTGAAGAAGCAAATTTATTTGTAAAAGAAATTAAAGTAGATAGTGCAGGTATGTTAAAAAGATTAAGACCGGCTCCTCAAGGAAGAGCGCACAGAATTAGAAAACGTTCAAATCACGTTACACTAGTATTAGGTTCACAAAATTTAATGGATAGTTAATATGGGACAAAAAACAAATCCGATTGGAAATAGATTAGGTATCATTAGAGGTTGGGAATCCAACTGGTATGGCGGAAATGATTATGGAGATAAACTAGCTGAGGACCATAAATTAAGAAAATATATTTTTGCTCGTTTAGCAAAGGCAAGTGTATCAAGAGTAATTATAGAAAGAACACTTAAATTAGTAACTCTTACAGTTACTACAGCCAGACCTGGTATTATCATTGGAAAAGCTGGTCAAGAAGTTGATAAATTAAAGGAAGAATTAAAAAAGATTTCAGGTAAAGATATTCAATTGAATATTATTGAAATTAAAAGACCTGAATTGGAAGCTCAGTTAGTAGCAGCAAGCATTGCTAGACAGATTGAAAGTAGAATTTCCTACAGAAGGGCTATTAAAATGGCAATTGCTGCATCAATGAGAATGAATGCAGAAGGAATTAAAGTACAAATTTCTGGAAGATTAAATGGAGCTGAAATGGCGAGATCAGAATCTTATAAAGAAGGTAGAATTCCATTATCAACATTTAGAGCCGATATAGATTATGCCTTAGTTGAGGCACAAACTACTTATGGTAAATTAGGTGTGAAGGTTTGGATTATGAAAGGTGAAGTTTATGGTAAAAGAGAATTATCTCCTTTAGTTGGGCTAAGTTTAAGTTCTGCAAAATCAAAAGGAGGTTCAAAAGGAAGAAAACAAAGAAGAAGATAATTAATAATATATTTTAGACATGTTATCACCAAAAAGAACAAAATTTAGAAAAATGCAGAAAGGTCGAATGAAAGGTCTTTCACAAAGAGGGCATGTTCTATCTAATGGTATGTTTGGCATAAAGTCCCTAGATTCTAGTTTTTTGACATCTAGACAAATTGAAGCTGCTCGTATTGCAGCAACTAGATTTATGAAAAGACAGGGACAATTATGGATTAAAATATTTCCAGATAAACCTATTACTAAGAAACCTTTGGAGGTTAGAATGGGTAAAGGAAAAGGTGCGCCTGAATATTTTGTTGCTGTTGTTAAGCCCGGAAGGATCATGTTTGAAGTGGCTGGTGTTCCTATAGATGTTGCTAAAGAAGCTTTGAGGCTTGCAGCTCAAAAACTTCCTGTTAAAACGAAGTTTATTATTGCTAGAGATTATGAAGCTTAAATTAATAAAATGAGACAAAAAGAAGTAAAAGAATTATCAATTGATGAATTAAATGAAAAATTAATTTCATTTAGTAATGAACTTTCAGAAATGAAAATGACACATGCTATTTCTCCAATTGAAAATCCTATGCAAATTAAAAACTTAAGAAGAACTATTGCTAGAATTAATACTGAATTAACTAATAGATCTATTCAAGAATAATAAAATGGAAACAAGAAATATAAGAAAAGAAAGAATTGGAATAGTAACTAGTAACAAAATGGAGAAATCTATAATTGTTTCTGAAGTTAATAAAGTAAAACATCCGATGTATGGAAAATTCGTTTTAAGAACAAAAAAGTATGTTGCTCATGATAAAGATAATGAGTGTAATATTGGAGATACTGTGAAAATAATGGAAACAAGACCACTAAGTAAATCAAAGTGCTGGAGGCTTGTTCAAATTTTAGAAAGAGCTAAATAAATGGTACAACAAGAATCAAGATTATCGGTTGCTGATAACACTGGAGCAAAAGAAGTTCTAACCATTAGGGTATTAGGAGGAACTAAAAGAAGATATGCATCTGTTGGAGATAAAATAGTTATTACTGTGAAGCATGCTACTCCTAATGGAACAATGAAAAAAGGACAAGTGTCAACTGCAGTTGTAGTTAGAACAAAAAAGGAAGTTAGAAGAAAGGATGGTTCCTATATAAGATTTGATGATAATGCGTGTGTATTATTAGATGCTGCAGATGAAATGAGAGGAACTAGAGTATTTGGTCCGGTTGCCAGAGAATTACGAGATAAAAAATTTATGAAGATAATTTCATTAGCACCTGAAGTTTTATAGTTTATTATTATGATTAAAATTAAAATTAAGACTGGAGATCAAGTAAAAGTTTTAGCTGGGGACCATAAAGGTTCTGAGGGTAAAATTGTTAAGATATTTAGATCTAAAAATCTAGCTATTGTTGAAGGTGTTAATATGGTAAAAAAACACAATAAACCTAGTTCACAAAACCCTAAAGGAGGTATAGATGAAAAGGAAGCTCCAATTCATATTTCAAACCTTTCACTGTTAACTTCTAAAGGAGAAACAACTAGAGTTGGATATAAAAATATTGATGGTAAAAAAAATAGAGTTGCATTAAAATCTGATGAAATAATTTAATTATGAGTTATCAACCTAGATTAAAAAAAGAATTTAATGAGAGGATAGTCCCTTCTTTAAAAGAAGAATATTCTTACAAGAATGTAATGATGGTACCTAGACTTAAAAAAATTGTTATTAGTAAGGGAGTTGGAGGAGCCGTTGCTGATAAAAAATTAATTGATCATGCTATTGATGAATTAACCATGATTTCAGGACAAAAGGCTATTGCAACAATTTCAAAAAAAGATGTTGCTTCTTTCAAATTAAGAAAAGGAATGCCAATTGGTGCAAAAGTTACTTTAAGATCTGAAAGAATGTATGAGTTTTTAGATAGATTGATAACCTCAGCTCTTCCAAGAGTTCGTGATTTTCAAGGTATAAAACCTTCTGGCTTCGATGGAAGAGGTAATTATAATTTAGGTGTTACTGAACAAATTATTTTTCCTGAAATTGATATTGATAAAGTAAATAAAATTTCTGGTATGGATATTTCATTTGTAACAAGTGCTAATAGTGATAAAGAAGCACAGTCTTTATTAAGTGAATTGGGGTTACCATTTAAAAAAAGTGATTTTAAATCAAAATTGTCAGAAATAAAAAATACAAAAACAGAAAAACCTGTTATAAAAAATGAATCTCCTGTTGAGGAA
>CAYSTA010000009.1:0-51974 GCA_964433845.1 uncultured Flavobacteriaceae bacterium | reverse complement strand
ATAATTATGAAAAAAATTCTACTATTATCAATATTCTCCATTGTATTTATTTTTAATTCCAATGCACAACAATGGATTGAAAAAAGTTCATGTGATAAGGACGCATCTGCGATAGTTAACGAATCAATTGAGCATCTTGCAAATCTTGAGCACCTTATGGCGGTAGGAATGGCTAGAGCTGCTTTAGTTATCGATAAAGATTGTGAATGTGCCAAATTAGTTCTAGCTGCTGCAGCAAGCAATAATAAAGATTGGGGTTCTAGATCAGCTAAACTTCAAAAAATTAATACTAATTCACTTAATGAAATTGAAAAAGCATGGTTTATGCTTCTTTCCACTCCAAACGAAAATTTTCAAGCAGCTGCAAAAAAGGCAGTAGCAATGCACCCAGATAGCCCACTGATAAATTGGCTTAATACAAGTTACAACGACATGGAAGCTATGAAAAGATTTGCGAATCGGTTCCCTGCAAACGCTGCAAGTGCTCACAATGCAATAGCCTATTCCCAAGCAAGAGAAGGCAACTATGAAGCTGCTTATTCATCTCTATTTAAATCCCTTACAATCCATCAAGGACCTAATGCATTAGACTCACAAGCCGAAATTGCTGCAATGGAAGGTGATTATAAAAAAGCGGTTGATAGTCAGTTAAAGGCTTATGACTATGCTCCTTTTGCATCTCCTTACCTACCTAAACTGCGTACTTATTTTAGAAATTTAAATAAAGAAAATTTAATTAAAGGTCTAAAGGAAGCTCAAATAAATGTTCAACAAGCAATTGAAGATCAAAATTTAGAGGAATGGAATAAATATATTGCTGAAGGTGTTAAATTAACATCTGGAGACTCAAGTCTAACAGAGTTCTATGAACAAACAGAAGAACGTTTTCTTGAAAAAAGAAATTTCAAATGGAATAATTTTGATTTAAGAGACATTGAAGTCAATTTTTCTCCTGATATGACAATGGCTGTATTGACATTTTATGCAAGTGGTGACTATACTCTTAATGAAACTAATGAAAAAGTTGATTATAGTACAAGAGCATCCGCTGTGTGGATTTCGACTAATTCTGGATGGAAAATGGTTCATGCAAACTGGGCTCCATTTGGAGGATCTGGTATTCCAAAATAGAATCAAATAATATATTAAATAAAAAAACCTTCAATGCTATTGAAGGTTTTTTTATTTTAAATTAGAAAAGAAAATTATTTATTAGCATTTCTATTAGCAATAAAACTTTTAACAAAATAAAGCATTGATAAAGCGGATGTCCCTATCATTAAAAGAACTCTAATTAGACCTATCCCCCCTTGATCAATTGATTTTGGAAGTCTCATACCAGCTAGTGATAATAAAATAACCAAAGTCAAAAGAACAGCAATATGAGCTATAACTTTATTTTCATTTTTAATTCCAGATGAACATAAAAGTAGAGCAACTCCAAAACCTACAGGAATTAGAGCAGTTGGTGAGGAAACTTCAAAGTAACCCCATGTTCCTATTACAATTAAACATATAGAATTTAAATAATTAGCATTTGTAGAATTCATAAATTTATTTTTTTGTTATATAATCAGATTATTATTTAGTAAAAATACAAGATAATTATTAATTTGAAGAGGAAGTGTGATCACTTACAATAAGCCATTCACCATTTACTTTTTTCCAAATTAAAGTAAAATGCCCATAACTATCTTCAATAGTTCTTTTCAAATAATATTCTCCTATTAAATATGCCGTTTTTTTAGATAAAGATTTAATCTTTTTTACAGTAAAAGACAATTTTCCCATTGTCTTTAGATCTGGATATGATCTTTTATATCTTTCTTTGGTTGCATTCCAACCATATATAGGACCATTAGATCCTGAAAAAACAAGTTCTTCAGACATTAAATATCCATTCATAAAAGAATCAATATCTCCATTATTCCAAGCTTTTTCTTGAAAATCCATCACTTTCATAATATCCAGTGAATCTTTAATTGAAATTGGACTCTGAGAATATAACGGACCAAAAAAAATAAAGAATATTAAACTGCTATAAGTATATTTTAAAAGACACATTTACTACTTTCCATTTTGTATAGGATCCGTATCAGGCATGATTTTATTTAAAATAGTGTAAACTGGACAAAATTTTGTAATTGGACTAGCAATTTGTAAAACAGCTACACCTACTGCAACATAAATCCAATTTATTCCGAATTCACTTGCAAGCAAGATAGAACTGATATTTAAAATTCCTACTATTCCATCATGTACTCTTACTTTAATAATGTTTTTTTTATTCATGTGATTAGTTGTTTAGAGTAATAATATTAACAGGTGTTGATAAATAATTATTAATAAATATAATTAAAAAGTTAATATTACATACTTTAGAGTATGCGTTTATGTTAATTACCTCAAAATCAATAAAATGGATCAAAAGATCAAATCTTTAACGACTCAAAAATTAATCTTAGAAACATCATTTCAAATGTTTTATGAGAATGGTTTTAATCATACTAGTATCCCTGATATTATGAAAAAAACTAATCTTACTAAAGGAGCATTTTATCACCATTTTAAAAACAAACTTGAAATAGGAAAAAAAGTAATAGAAAACATCTTAAGTAAAAGAATTCATGATGGATTTATAGCTCCTTTAAAAGAAAAGAGTATAGTAAACATTCCTGATTTACTTTATCATATTTTCACTGAAAGAATAGATAATTTCTCTGAAAAAGAAAAAGAATTAGGTTGTCCTGCAAATAATTTGATTAATGAAACTGGATGCTCTATTGATGACTTTAGACTTCCTCTAAGAAAACTAATGGATGATTGGTATAAAGTTTTAGTGCAAACAATTGAAGAAGGAAAAGAAAAAAATGAAATTAAAGGTGATGTAGATTCCGCTGCTGCTGCTACTCTTTTAATTTGTTCATTTGAAGGAACTAGAGGAATAAGAAAAGTATACGATGATAATAAACTTTTCAATAACTACCTAAACTCTATAAAAAGTTTTATAAAGAGTATTTCTAAATAAATTACCAATTATCAGATCTAAATGATGAAGCAGGTAGTCCTTGTGTATTATAAAGATCTCCTTTTAGATAATTTTTCCACCCATACCTAACGGCAACAGGCTCTTTAACTTTATCACTAGATATGGTAAGTGTCGAATTTTTTTTCCCATACATAACTTTTACAGAAGCAGGATAAAAGACTTTATCCTCTCCAGCAATTTCAAAACCATTTATTTTACTATTTAAAAAAATGAATCCTGATTCAGCGTAATCAAAATCAACTATAGCTTTATCTTCTTTAATTTCAATTGATTTATAAACTGGACCTGAAAATGGGATTCCTTTAATTTTGTAATCCTTTGCTAATGCCCAGTAAGCAAGTCTTTTACCTATAATAATTTTTTTATCAGGATGAATGCTAAATTCATTTCCAATATCTAATGTTACTGCCATTCCTGAATTTTTTGTTTGTAGCATTGTTTTTAGTTGTGCCTCTCTTAAATAAGCTGATTCACTATTATCGCTTCCACTATATCTAAATGGTGCAATTTGAACAAAATAAAAAGGAAAAGACCCTTGATTCCATTCTCTTCTCCAACCCTCAATCATCACATTCATAAGTTTCGTGTAATTATTTGCTCTTCTTACATTACTTTCCCCTTGATACCAAAGAGCCCCTCTTATTTTAAATGGAATCAGGGGATTAATCATACCATTAAAAAGAGCTGAGGGATCATGATTCTTAGGTTTTCCTTCTCGATAATTTTTAATTTCAGATTTTTTAAAATTGTCTACTAAAGTTTTACTATCTGTCCAAGCTTCAGCTGGAGTTCCTCCCCAAGAAGTATTAATAATTCCAATAGGGACATCCAGCACTTTATTAAGATACTTAGCAAAAGAATACCCTATTGCACTAAAAACAGCGGCATTTTCTGAATTAGAAACTAGCCATTTACCCTTTACATCTCTTATGGGATCTTTGCTTGTAACACGTTTAAAAGTAAAAAGACGAATATTACTATTATTGGCATTAGCAATCATATCTAATGAACCTAAAACAGGCTCATGAGTGTAACCATTTAGAGTCATTTGCATATTGGATTGACCTGATGCGATCCAAACCTCTCCAATCAAAACATTAGATAGTTTAACAGCAGAGTTAGAGGATTTGATATCAATATTGTACGGACCACCAGCTTCTGGTGTTTCTATTTTTACTGACCAATTCCCATCAGCATCTGATTGAGTATTAGTTTTTTTCTTATCCCAGCTAGATTGAATAGAAATTTTCTGATTAGCATCTGCTTTTCCCCATATAGCAACTTCTGAATTTCTTTGTAATATCATGTCATCAGAAAAAAGTGGATTTACTTTTATCTGAGCATTTATATTTAAAACTAATAGCGTAAAAACAACACTAAAAAAATAGTATTTATAATTTTTCATAATTATTTAATAAATAAAACTTTTATCCAATTCTTCAGAATCTTTGTATTTTATTCTCAAATCTTTTAATTCTTGAGTTAATTTTTCTACAACATCTTTATATTTTGGATCGTTATAAACATTATTCATTTCATTAGGATCATTTAACCTATCATACAATTCCCATTCATCTATATCATAATAAAAATGAGCTAATTTATATTCCTTATTTACAATTCCATAATGCCTTTTAGCCATATGAACAGATGGATATTCATAATAATGGTAATAAACTGCATCTCTATTCCAACTCTCTGTATCTCCTTTTAACAATGGAATTAAACTTTCTCCTTGCATATCATCAGGAGCATCAATCATAGCTGCTTCTAAAAATGTTTGAGCAAAATCTAAATTTTGAACCATTTCTTCATTGGTTGTTCCTGGCTTAATTACATTTGGCCATTTTATCATAAGTGGAGTTTTAAAAGATTCATCATAAATAAACCTCTTATCAAACCATCCATGTTCTCCCAAATAAAAGCCTTGATCAGACGTATATACTACAATTGTATTTTTATCTAATCCTGTTTCTTCTAAATAATTCAATACTCTTCCAACATTGTCATCTATTGATGAAATAGTGGCTAAATAGTCTTGCATATACCTTTGAAATTTCCATTTCATTTTTTCTCTATCATTCATATTAGGCCAATTTTCTTTAAAATCCTTGTTTATCTTATCAAGAGTAACATCATATTTTTTCTTTTGCTCTTCATTGGCTCTTCCAAAAGGACGGTTAAAACCTCCAGCATTTGGTCGCATAAAAGATCCATCTCCTTTAATGTAGACAATTTCAGGTTCTACCTTGCCCATTTCTTCCATAGTTGATGGTCTTACCTTGCTGTCATGCATATATTGCATATGGGTTAGGATATTCATTTCTGCTGTTTTTGCAGCTGTTCCTCTTCCTGAATAATCATCAAATAGAGTCACAGGTTCTGGAAATTCTTTTTCATAAAACTCAGCAAACTTTTCTGGGCTTGGCCACCATGCTCTATGAGGAGCTTTATGCAAATACATCATTAAAAATGGTTTATTTTTATCTCTTTTAGTTTTAAACCAGTTTAAAGTCAAATCAGTAATAACATCTGTAACATAACCTGTAATAACTGTGTCTTTGTCTTTTCCTAAAAATTTTGGATTAATATAATCTCCTTGACCAGGAAGAATAAAAAAGTCATCTACTCCTTTTGGATTATTGCCAAAATGAAGTTTCCCATACATAGCAGTTTGATATCCAGCATTTTTAAAAAGTTGAGGGAAAGTAATTTGAGAATCATCAAATTTAGCATGATTATCAATCTTACCATTAAGGTGACTGTGTTTTCCAGTTAAAATTACTGCCCTTGAAGGAGCACAAATCGAATTGGTGACACATGCATTATTAAAAAGTATTCCCTCATTAGCAATTCTATCAATATTAGGAGTTTGTATTAACCTATCATCATAAGCACTAATGGCTTGATAAGCATGATCATCTGACATTATAAATAATATATTGGGCCTATCATTGTTTTGTTCTGATGAGGAACAGCCTGAAATAATAAGCATTATTGTAAATATTGTAGTAAAAAAGTATTTCATGATTATTGTTTAAAATTTTTATTTATTGAAACTGAATTTGCATTGGTATCCTCTCGTAAGTTATTTAATCTATTTAATAAATCTTGAGTTTTTTCAGGAAATTTTGATGATAAATCATCCATTTCACCAATATCATTTTTTAAATTGTAAAGCTCTACTGTATTGGATTCAAAATGTTGCACTAATTTCCAATCTCCATGTCTAATAGCAGAACCTGGTTTCCATAGGCTTCCATGATAGTGTGGAAAATGCCAAAAAACATCTTCTCTATCCATTTTGGATTCACCTTCCAATATTGGCATTAAACTTTTTCCATCTATTTCTGTTTCACTATTTAATCCAGCATAGTCTAAAATAGTTGGAAACAAATCATAAGAAACCGTTACGTCTTCAATTTTGATATTTTTAGAGTTTCCTGGGGTCTTAATTAATTGAGGAATTCTTATACCACCCTCATATAACCATCCTTTTCCAGCTCTTAAAGGAAATACTGAAGTCGGTGCAACTCTTCTTAGGGTTGAAAGACCTCCATTATCAGATGTAAAAATAATTAGTGCATCATTGTACAAATTATTTTCTTTTAAACTATTTATTAACCTTCCAACGTTTTCATCCATAGCATATACCATAGATGCATAATTATGATTCACTTGGTTTAATAAACTAATTGCCTCTCCCTCCTCACGAACTCTAACTTTATTATCATCCATTGAATCTAATTTTTCCTTAAAATAATTTACATGTTTTAAATTAGGCTGAATTGGAGTATGCACATTGTAAAAGGACAAAAACAAAACAAAAGGTTGGCTCTTATCATGGTTTTCAATAAAGGAAATAGACTCACTTGTTAATCTATCGGTTAGATACTCACCCTCAGGTCCATCAGATAATTTAGGATTCTTATATGGGGAATAATATCCTCCCATTGGAGATCCTTTTTCAAATCCTCCTATATTAATATCAAATCCATTTTCTTCAGGATAATATCCCTGAGATCCTAAATGCCATTTTCCTGCATAAAAAGTTTTATATCCTGATTCCTTTAACTTTTCAGCAATGGTTGTTTCATCTAAGGGCAATTGATGTAAATCCTGTGGTCCTAAAAGAGGTCTATTTTTGGGATCAAGACCAGGAATCCAATCTGTTATATTGACTCTTGCTGGATGTTTCCCTGTCATAATAGAAGCTCTAGTAGGAGAACATACTGAACTGGCAGCATAAGCTGTTTTAAATTCAAAACTATCCTTACTTAATTTGTCAATATTTGGACTTTCATAAAAGGCACTTCCTGAATAACCTAAATCATTCCAACCCAGATCATCTACAAGAATAAAAATCACATTTGGTTTTTTATTATCAGTACCTATACATCCTGTAACTAAAAGAAATATAGCAATTAATAGGGTTTGTTTAATTTTCATAATTAATAAAAATACGTAAAAAAAAAGGTTCAAAAACTTAAAATTTTGAACCTTTTTTAAATTAAATAAACTAAATTTTAATACCCAGGATTTTCTACTAAATTAGGGTTTTGAGCCAATTTGTTTGTTCCGTATGGTAGCCAGTACATTTTTGGAAGGAAAGGAGTGTTTTGTGAAAAATTCCATTTCCACTTTTTAGCCTTATACATTCCATCACTTTTTCTTCTATACCATTTTGTACCAAATTTTGTAACAAGATGTATCTCTGCTTGAGCATCCCTCCAAGTTCTTAAATCCCAATATCTATGGTTTTCAGCATATAGCTCAACAAACCTTTCATTTTTAATAAGATCTAAGGTTACTGTTGTTTTTGCAGGCATCCCAACTCTAGCTCTTAGCGCATTCAGTCTGTCTTTAGCTTGAGTCATCTTACCTGTTTCAAATGCTGCTTCCGAGGCATTTAAGTACATTTCTCCAGTTCTAAGAACTATGTAATCTACATCGTCTGTTCCAAATGCAGGAAATTCAACATCAGGATGTACCCTTTTTTGAATCAATCTACCACCTCTATTTCTATTTCTTCCCGGTGCTCTTTTAGGAACTGCATTACCTGCTCTACCTAATTTATTTCCTGATCCTACTGAATTATCATGGAACCACACCTCTCTTCCCTGAAATACATCTTCAGGGGTAAATAGTGTTGCTAAGTAACGAGGATCTTTCTTATAAATAACTTCCTCGATATCGAAAAAAGTTTTGTTATTGAATTTTGCATGATGCGTGTCTCCTGGACTTCCATCCTGGTACTCGAACCTTGCATCAGAAGCTAAGTACATGTGCATATTAGATCCCCATCCAGCTTTAAATCCATCTGGTAATGCATATCCTGACCAAGCATGGGTTTTACCTAATCCAGTGTTATATTCTTCAGAGAAAATTACTTCTGAGATTCCTTTTACTTTATAAAAAATCTCGCCAAATGTAGTTTCTTTGTTAGATCCTGTGTGTAATGCATGTTTTCCCCCATCAATTACTGCATTGGCAGAAGCAAGAGCCATTGCGTAATACCCACCTGATGAACCAGAAGGAATAGAAGTTAAGCCATTAGCTGATTGAGGGTGATATTTAGCAATTCTAGCAGCATATAATGCAGCTCTACTTTTTAAAGCATAAGCAGCCCATTTGGAAGCTTTTCCATAAAGAGCAGAACCAGGTAAGTCAGCAATTCCTGCATCTAAATCAGAAATGATTTGATCATAAGTTGCTTTTAGGGTTGATCTAGGAATCATTAACTCATCTGTACCAGCATCAACAGATTTTGCAGTTATCTCAAGTGGCATTCCACCATATCTCTTTGCCATATCTAAATACATCCAAGCTCTTAGAAATTTAGCCTCTGCTATCTGTTGTTTTACAGTTGCAGCATCAAAAGTAGCATTTTGTAATATGTCAATAATTTCATTACAAGATCTAATATTTCCGTAATGCCATCTATTTAAGTTATTATGTGCTCCACTTGATGTAGGAATGTGATAAGAAGCCTTTACTCCATTTTGCCAGGGAGCCATAAGTGTATACTCTGCGCCAACAACTGCGTCTGTAAGTCTTTCTTGCCCTTTCATACTACTAACTTCATTGGGTTCAAACACAGCATTAGCATAAATTTTAGTTAAAAAAGCCTCTACTAATTTAGGATCTTTCTTAACTGCATCTTCTGAAATCATATCTGTAGGTTGCAGATCTAAATCTGCACATCCAAATACAAATATTAAAGAAATTGATAAGTAAAATAGTTTTTTCATTTTTGTTATAGTTTATTAATTATTTTTTATTTAGTTAAAATCGAATTTTAATTCCTGATGTTATAGTCATATTATTAGGATAAGCTCTATCAATATTACCTCCAGCTGTTCCAGTAGTAATTTCTGGGTCATAACTTCCAGAATAAACTCCTAAGTTATCAAAAGTCAATATATTTGATGCTGCAGCATATAATTGGATACCATCAAGACCTGTTTTATCTACAAAACCTCTTCCAACATTATAAGTTAAATTTATCGTTTTTAATCTTATATACATGGCATCAATTCTATTGAAGTCAGTCGCTACGTTATCTACTTGAGGAATACCACCAGTAGTAAAAGTAGGAGGAAATGCCTTTACAATTTCGATATCACCGTTTGCTCCTCTAATTGATCTATTTTCGTAAGCAAAACTTTTAGATACAGTTTGGTGACCTGAATGTGACCATGGTCCAGCAGCTCCGCCAAAAGTAATGGTATATCCACTAGCACCTTGCCATAGCATATCTAAACTCCAATTTTTAAATTTGAACGACATGTTTGTACTGTAGTTCCATTTTGGCATACCACCTTGACCAATTACTATTTGATCTTTCCAATCTATTTTTCCATCACCATTTTGATCTATTCTAATCAAATTTCCTACAATAACAGTAGCATTTCCTGCACCATCAATATCTACTGGATGGTTATCAATCTGACTTTGGGAAGTAAAAAATCCATTTGTTTGATACCCCCACTGACGATCATCCCAATTTCCAGTTAAAACATATCTTCTATTATATTCTGCATTAGCCTTTGCAGTAGCGGCATCTACGCCAGTTGTTGGTAAGATGTTTTCTTCCCAGCTTACATACTTTCCTCTTGAGTAGGAAACCATAGGGTTAATACTATAAGAAACATCTCCAATTTTCCCTTTGTGTTTTAACATCAAATCAAACCCTCTATTATCTCTAGAGTTAAGATTCGTTCTAGGAAGACTTGCTCCAAAATGAAAAGGAATATCAGAATCCGGGAGAGCCAATATATCTTCTCTTAATCTATAGAAAGCATCTATTTCAAATCCTAATCCACCATCCCACAAAGTACCGTCTAAACCAATATTAGCAATTTTCATAGTCTCCCATGTCACTAGTGCATTTGCAAGACCTGCTGAAGAAATAATTGGATAAGGTTTACCGTCAAACATATAGAAACCAGACGAAATATTATATCCCGTTAAAAAGTCAAAATTTGAAACAGCATCATTACCCATAATTCCATAAGACATTCTAAGCTTTAAATTATTCCATGCAGAAGAATCTTTAAGAAAGTCCTCCTCAGAAATTCTCCAACCAAAACTAACACTTGGAAAATATCCCCATCTTCCTTCGGCAGAATATCGAGCAGTTGCATCCGCTCTCATGGTTGCTTCAAAAAGGTATTTTTGATCAAAAGTATAATTAACCCTACCTACATAACTTGAACGAGCACTTTGTGAAAAAATTTCAGCATTATTTCTTTCTGCTTCAGATGAATAATTTAAATAGGGTGCTTCAAATGATAATGGGTCTGTTCTTGATCCCATTAAATAATCTCTTTCAAATGTCGTGGACTCCGCAACAAAAGTGGCCTTTAAATCATGTTGATCCCAAGAATTTTCATAGTTTAAAGTTAGTTTAGGGAGTAATTCCATATCACGATCTGAATTAACACTTATGAAATCTCTTTGATATGTACCAAAAAACGTATATGCAGCATCCCCTTCCCCATCTAAAGGGTCATAGGTATACATGTTAAACTTCTTTTGAATTTGCTTGTTCCATTCGGTTTGAGTTTCCATATTCAAACTAGCTATTGCAGTTAATCCTTTAATAAAAGGAACGTCATACTTTAAGCTAATACGTGCTTGCAGATTATTATCTCTATCTACTCTAGTTCCAGAATGAGACTTTCTTACCATATAAATTGGAGAATAAGGTGTTGCAGCTCCAGTTTGTGAGGCAAAAGAAGGATCAGGAAATATTGGAAGGTTAGTAGGTTTTCCCGTGCCTAATCTGTTATACATTTCACTTATTCCAAAATTCGCTCTATCTAAAGTAGTCTGGCGGTAACTTAGATCTATTGCAGCACTTAAATTATCTGTAAATTTTGCATCCAAGTTAGTTCTAATATTATATCTGTTCTGAGTATAATCTGCATCTCTAAAAGCACTTTCTGTATCTGTAAATCCTAGAGAGATATAATATCCCATTTTTTCTCCTCTTCCACGAGCACTTAAGTTATGTTGAGTTTGAGGAGCCCAGTCTTTATAAGCAGTTCTATACCAGTCTACACCATCAAAATCTTGTCCTGTAATTCTATTATAAACTCTTTTTCTTGTAGTATCATAATCTAAATATTCTGGCATTTCATTCTCTGCACCTAATCCATTTTCCTCCATCAACTCAGCAAATTGATGAGCGTTGACAGTCTTAGGCATAGTAATTAAATTAGACCAGGTAGTAGTACCATGATAAGTGAATCTTGCTCCCTTTGCACCATCCGACCCTCTCTTTGTTGTAACAAGAATAACTCCATTACCAGCTCTTGCACCATAAATAGAGGCTGCAGCATCTTTTAAAACAGAAATGGATTGAATATCGTTTGGATCAATTTGCCCAAGAGAAGATTCAACTCCATCAATTAGAATTAAAGCAGTGCCAAAGTTTCTAATACTAAGGGTAGCCCAATCATAGCCTGGTAAGGATCCTCCTTGTCTAGCAGACAATCCTGCAACCTGTCCCATAAGAAGGGTTGAGGTATTTTGTGCAGGCTTTAATGTTAAGCTTTCAGCAGCAACGGTTCCAATGGCTCCTGTTAAAGACTTTTTAGTTGTAGATCCATAACCAGTAACAACTACTTCTTCCAGTTGAGCTACATCCTCCACCAATGCTACATTTAAAGTAGAAGATGAAGTTGACAAGGTTTGTGTAATAAAACCTAAGTAACTAAAAACTAACTGAGAGTTGTCATTTTGTAATGTTATAGAATAGTTCCCATCAAAATCTGATGTTACTCCATTTACTGTTCCTTGCTCAATTACAGAAACTCCAGGAAGAGGTGAACCATCTGCGGTTACTGTTCCACTTATTGTTTTCTGAGCAATTAGTGTTCCTATTCCAATGAAAAACATCAAGAGAATGGACGTAATACTACGTTTATTCATAATATAAAATTTTGGTTAAATTGTTCGTTTCAATTCTAAATATAGAAAAATTACAGTTTCTATAGGATATTAATCATAATATAACCTGTTAAATTATGAAATTAACAATAATAATCCTATAAATTATTAAATTATTAATTAAAAGGCTTTATAATAAAAGAATATTCAAAATTTCCGGGCTGAATAAGGTATTTCATCAATGGCCTAGCCCCCCAACTGTTATCTCCACCTATTCCCATTTGTTTTAAATCAATATTTAAACTTATAAAATCTCTTTTAGCAATATCAACAGGTTTTCTCTGCTTTTTTATAATTCTTGACCTTGGCGAAGCTTTTTCTCCAGGTTTATTTTCTCTTAAACCATCATCAAAATCTTCAATGGTATTATAATGTGCACTGAAAGAGATATAAGGGTCTCCTAATATTTTTATACCTACTCCATTATCATCTTTTAATTCAAGCCACTTTGTTTCAGTACGATAACCATTCTCTTGTGGTCTAGAATAATCAAATCCCAATTCTCCAACAGAAGATTTATATATTCCCATAAATGCAGAATCTTTTCTGTCTATATAATTTTCATGCGGCCCCCTACCATACCACGATACATTACTATAATTTTTAGGAATTTGTAAGTTCATTCCAAATCTTGGCATTTCAGCGTCTACCAATCTTCCATTATATCTAAAGTCATTTGATATTTTAACTTCACCCTCAGGGTTAATTAAAAATGTAGTAGTATATGAAGATTTGATATTTTCTAATTCATATTGGACCAATACCTTCACATTTTTACCAAGAACTTCATGATTAATACTCTTTAGGTTTCTTTTATTAGAAGCCACCTTCCATTGTTTAGACCTAACTGGTAATTGATTTCCATAATCATTGTCTATCGGCGCTCTCCAAAAGTTTAAATAAGGGGCTTTATCAATAAATTCTTTCCCATTGACAATATAACTACCCATTTCTCCTGAAGATTTATCAAAAGAAAATGATACTTTTTCATTATGTATTGTAATTAAATCATTACTTATATCAACTTTAAGTGATTTTGATGAATTAGAAAGTGTATTTCTAACCCTAGACTCTTGAATTACCAATTGTTCATTTAAAATCAAATGACCCGATGGAATTAAATTTTTACCATTACTCAAAAATCCATAGACATTTAAATGATAATCGTGAAGTTTTTGAACATATCCCTTAATTTGAATTTCTTTCAGTAAACTACTGTTTATTGGAACATTAATAATTGTTGAAGATTGAGGTTTTAAATCTATGTCAAAATTTCCATTTTCTATAACTTTTCCATCTTTTAAAAGCTCATACTTAAAATCAAATTCATTGAGATTAGTAAAAAAATAATGATTTTCAAGTTTTACTGTAATAGATCTAACGCTCTTTTGTAATGAGAATTTTACATCCTGATATACTTTTTTTATTTCAGCCATTGCTGGATGAAAAGTCCTATCAGTATTTACTAAACCATTCATACAAAAATTGGTATCGTTATGGTAGGTGCTTGGAGAAAAGTCTCCTCCATATTTCCAGTATTTCTTGCCATCACTATTATAATCTGCTAGGCCTTGGTCTACAAAATCCCAAATAAACCCTCCTTGCATTTGTCTTTCTTTATATACCATTTCCCATAAATCTGCAATGTTCCCATTACTGTTTCCCATAGCATGGGAATATTCTGCCCAAATAAATGGTCTGTATGGGAATCTTCCTAAATACTCTCTTTTTAATTGATTCATCGTTTTATACATCCATCCTAAAAAATCGGTATGAGGTTTTAAATTAATTCCCATCTTTTTAAGATCAATTCTATCAGATGTTCTTTCATAAAAAACCAGTCTAGATTTGTCATAATCTTTTAGCCATTCGTATCCTTTAACAAAAATTGGACCGTCTCCAGCCTCATTTCCTAGAGACCACATGATTATTGATGGGTGATTTTTGTCTCTTTCTACCATTCTGACCCATCTATCCATATGCATTGCATCAAATTCAGGTTTAAATGCAGGGGTATTCTCTTTTTCATAACCAAAACCGTGAGATTCTACATTTGCCTCATCAATAACATAAATACCGTACTTATTACAGAGTTCATACCAAAAGGGATCATTAGGATAATGAGAAGTTCTCACAGCATTTATATTGTTTTGTTTCATTATCTCTATATCTTTCAACATAGATTCCTTAGAAACTACATGACCAGTAAATTCATCATGCTCATGTCTATTAACTCCTTTAAATAGTATAGGTTGATTATTAACCAAGACCTGCCCTCCATCAAGTTCAATTCTTCGAAATCCAATTTGTTGACCTATAGATTGTGTTTCTTTTCCATTTTGAATTAAAGTTGTTGATAAATAATACAAATTCGGCTGTTCAGCGCTCCATAGAAAAGGCTCTAAAATCTCTTCACTAAGGTTTACCTTTAAGGTACTAAAGGGTTCTATTTCAACATCTTTATCAAAAGTTTTAATTAATTGACTTTTATCATCATATAATTTTGATCTAACTTTTAATTTAGAATTGGAATTATTATAATTTCTAATATCAACATCTATGTTAAAATCAGATTTTTTCAAATCTTTACTTAAGTTAGTTTTTACAAAGAAATCTCTTATTGCTACTTTTGGTTGTGCATACAAAAAGACATCTCTTTCAATTCCGCTAAGTCTCCAAAAATCTTGGTCTTCCAAATAAGTGCCATCAGACCATCTAATTACCTG
Organism: uncultured Flavobacteriaceae bacterium; assembly: GCA_964433845.1. GTDB lineage: Bacteria > Bacteroidota > Bacteroidia > Flavobacteriales > Flavobacteriaceae > MAG-121220-bin8. The sequence continues at coordinate 36,743 of CAYSTA010000009.1, read as the reverse complement.
AAGCATAAGAGTGTTTTTTCCTTTTTTAATATGTTTTGTAATGTTAAATTCAGCTGGAGTTTTACTCCCCTCAGAATAACCCACTTTCACTCCATTTACCCATAAGTAAAATGCAGAATTAACCCCAGCAAAATGAATAAAAACTTCTTTATCATTCCAATCCTTGCTTATTTTAAACTTTCTATGATATAAACCAATTGGATTATAATCTTTTGGCATATATGGTGGATTAATCTCATAAGGATATATTATATTGGAATAAACTGGAAAATCTTCAGAATGAAATTGCCAATCTGCAGGAACTGGAATTTTTCCCCAACTTTTCACATTGCTCTTTTTTAAAAAGAAATTTGATGGAACAGAATCAATGTTACGATAAAGCTTAAAATCCCATTTTCCATTCAAAGATGTGTATAGATCGTTATTTGAAAAATCATTTTCAATTAAATGTTTTTCACTACTAAAAGGATAAAAAGTAGCATGTGATTTTTCTGTGTTAACTGAAAAAACAGACAAGTCTTCCCATTCCCTGTACTGTGAGTTTATAATAGTAGAACTAAATAAAAACAAAAAGACTAATAACTTAAACTTTTGCATTGTAGATTATTTATGAATTTTTACAAGGCTCAATATATAAATTATATTATTTACTTTTAAAAAATAATAGTATCATGCGTATAGTCAAAAAAACCTTGAGGACAACATTTGTTATATTTTTTTCTATTTTATTTTTTTCTTGTGATAATCAAGATGAAAAACCTAATATTGTCTGGCTTGTAACTGAAGATAATTCTATTCATTATATGAATTTATATAGAAAAGGTGGTGCTGAAATGCCTACCATTTCAGCTCTAGCTAATCAAGGGGTTGTGTTTGATAATGCATTTTCTAATGCTCCTGTTTGTTCTGTTGCAAGGAGTACAATAATTACTGGTGCTTATGCCCCTCGAATTGGAACACAATATCATAGAAAAATGTCAAAGGTTAAGTTACCTGATAATATTAAACCTTTTCCCATTTATTTAAAACAGGCAGGATATTATGTCACCAACAATGCAAAGGAAGATTACAATTTTATTAAAGAAGAAAAGATTTGGGACGAATCATCTCTAAAAGCAACATATAAGAATAGAAAAGCTGGACAGCCTTTCTTTCATGTCCAAAATTTTCACAACACACATGAAGGAAAATTACATTTTAATAAAAAACAACTTTCAGAAGCTCTTGAATCAAATAATTTAGACAGCATAAAACCGTTCCCTTACCATCCCGATACGCCTACTTTCAGATACACTCAATCTTTACTTCATAATCATCATAAAGATGTAGATAAAGAAATGGGAAAATTTATTGAAAATTTAGAAAAAGAAGGATTAATGGAAAACACTATCATATTTTATTATGGAGACCATGGTGGAGTTTTACCAAGAAGTAAAGGATACTTGTATGAAAGTGGACTTAATGTTCCTATGGTTGTAAGTTTTCCTGAAAAATGGAAAAAATTATCTCCCTTTAAACAGGGAACTAGGACTTCTTCTTTTGTTGATTTTGTTGATTTAGTTCCAACTGTATTGGCATTAGCTGGAATAAAAATACCTGAAGGAATTGATGGCAATCCTTTTATGGGTAAAGGTTTAAAGAAAAGTGATATTGAAAAACAAGACACTACATTTGGCTATGCAGATAGATTTGATGAAAAGTATGATCTAGTTAGATCCGTTAGAAAAGGAAAATATAAATACATACGCAACTACCAACCTTTTAATGTAGATGGATTATATAACTATTATCGATACAAAATGTTAGCATATAAAGAATGGTATAAACTCTATCAAGAAGAAAAATTAAATGAAATTCAGAGTCATTTTTTTAATTCAAGAACTCCAGAAGCACTTTATAATATTGAAGAAGACCCTCACGAAATAAACAATTTAGTACAAAATGATCAGCACAAAGAAACCTTACTCCATTTAAGAGAAACCTTAAATAATCATGTGGTTTCTCAAGCTGATCTTAGTTTTTTTCCTGAACCTTATTTTTTAGAAAATGGACTAGAAAATGCCGTGAATTTTGGTAAGAAAAATAAAAATTTAATTGAAAAACTTATTACAACAGCTGATCTTAGTCTACAACCTTACAATGAAGTGTCTTCTAAAATTAAAGATGCATTAAATAATAAAAACCCATGGATAAGGTATTGGGGGCTTATAGTATGTTCCTCTTTTAAATTGGAAGCAAAAGAGCACATAGACAAAATAAATTCCATTTTCGAAAACGATTCAGAAAACTTAGTAAAAATAAGAGCAGCCGAGTACCTGCTTTTGAATGATTTAAAAATTGATTCTTCCAAAATAAATGATTTACTAAAAAATGCTAATTCTGAAGCTGAAGCAAATCTTATGTTTAATACATTGGCTTTGATTAAAACAAAAAACCCCGATTACAAATTAGAACTAAATAAAAGTGTATATCCAAACAAATGGTTCGAAAAGGAAAATGGTCTTGTTAACAGAAGAATGAATTATCTAACTGATAACGAATAGTCCATATGAAAAAAATATTAATCCTATTTTTTTTAGCCACTTTTTTATCTTGTCAAACAAAGGAAAGCAAAGAAGAAAAACCCAATATAGTCTTAATTATGGCTGATGATTTAGGTTGGAGTGACCTGTCATTTATGGGCTCAAATTATTACGAAACACCCAACATTGATAAACTTTCAAAAAGTGGAATTACATTTTATAATGGATATGCATCTTCTGCAAACTGCGCGCCGAGTAGAGCATCAATGATGACGGGAAAATACCATCCAGATCATGGAATTTATACTGTCAGTCCTTCTGATCGTGGTATCGATAAAACAAGGAAAATAATTCCAATAAAAAACTCAGAAAATTTAGATTTAGATTTTTTTTTAATACCTGAAATGCTAAAAAAGGAAGGCTATATTAATGCTCATATTGGAAAATGGCATTTGGGGTCTAAAGGTTTTTATCCAGAACAAAATGGTTTTGATATTAATATAGGTGGCTGGGAAAAAGGAAGTCCAAAAGGAGGTTATTTTTCTCCTTATAAGAATCCCAAATTAGAAGACGGTCCCAAAGGAGAGTATTTAACCGATAGACTAACTAATGAAGCAATTAAATTTATTGATCAAAATAAAAAAAATCAATTTTTCTTGTATTTATCTTTTCACTCAGTTCATACCCCAATTCAGTCTAAAAAAGAATACCAAGAAAACTATTCGAAAAAAAATGGAGATGAGAATCATAATCGACCTGATTACGCTGGTATGATTCATTCTCTAGATGAGAACATTGGTAGAGTTTTAAATGAAATTGAAAAATTAGGATTATCTAAAAACACCTTAATTATTTTTTCATCCGATAATGGAGGAATTAGAGCGATATCGAATCAATACCCTCTAAGAGCTGGAAAAGGATCATACTATGAAGGAGGAATAAGAGTTCCTTTGATTTTTTCATGGCAGGGTAAAATAAGTGCTGGAACAGAATCATATGAAAGAGTAAGTAATATTGATTTTTATCCAACTATAAAAAGTATAATAGACCACAATAATGAAAACTTAGAACTAGATGGGATAGACTTAAATCCAATATTTGAAGGAAAAAAATTGAAAAAAAGAGCTCTTTTTTTTCATTTCCCTATTTATTTAGAAGCATACAATGTTCAAAAGGATGGAGGAAGAGATCCTTTGTTTAGGACAAGACCAGGATCTGTAGTAATTAAAGATAATTGGAAACTACATCATTATTTTGAGGATAATGCATTAGAGCTTTATAATATCGAAAAAGATGTTTCAGAGTCAAAAGATTTAAGTAAAGAAAATAAAGAAAAAACAAAAGAGCTATTTGATGATTTAAAAAAGTGGAGAAATGATAAAAATGCTCCTATTCCATCAGAAAAAAATCCTAAATACAATCAGAAATTTGTTGACAGCCTAATTTTTCAAATAAAAGATAAAAAACTAAGTGGAAAAGTTAGAAATATAATTTAAAATCTTAATCATTAATAACTAAACCTATCAGGATTCAACTTATTATACTCTTTATTAGCTATTAGACCTAAAAAAATTGGATCTATCAGTGTCTCATACCATTTACTATACTTATATTTTAGACTATCATACATCTCTCTGTTTTGATCCTTTAAATTAGTTTTTTCAGAAATTTCTTTTTTCAAATTATAAAGGGCATCTGACTCTTTATTTTTGATAAATTTGAATTTTTCTGTTCTCACGGCTGAAGCTTCATATCTACTTTTAACATCATTTTGCATCTTATTATTTCTCCAAAATAAAAACTCGTGTGGCTGATTCTTGTTTTCACCTTTTAGAAAAGGAATAAGATTAACTCCATGCAAATCATTTTTAGGTTTAATATGAGGAGATGTTAATGCTTTTGAAGTAGCAAAAATATCTAAAGAGATAATTGGTTTATCAAATATTTGTCCACCTTTAATTTCTTTTGGCCATTGCATAACAAATGGAACTCTAATACCTCCCTCAAATAAATTTCCTTTTTTACCACGAAGTTCTCCATTATCTGAATCTCCTCTTAGTCTTCCTCCATTATCTGAAAGAAAATAAACAATGGTATTTTCATAGATCCCTTTTTCTTTTAGTTTTGAAATGATTTTTCCTACACCATCATCTACAGCACTGACCATTGCAGCATAAGTTTTTCTATTTTTTTCCTTAATATGACTGTATCTTTCAAGATATTTTTCTGTTGCTTGTAATGGGCCATGAGGAGCATTATAAGCTAAGTAGATAAAAAAGGGATTGTCTGCATTTCTATCAATAAAGTCTACACTTTCTCTTGATAATGCATCAGTTAAATATTCTTTTTCTACTATTCTCTCTTCGTTTCTCAGAATTTTGGTTCTATATGCAGCACTTTGACTTTTAACCTTAGTTTCATCTTCTAAGTCCCATTCGTGAGGAAAATATCTGTGGCCACCAGTTAAGAAACCAAAAAACTCATCAAACCCTCGCTTCATTGGTCTTAAACTTTCATGAGCTCCAAGGTGCCACTTTCCAACAGCAAATGTTCTATAATTAGAAATTTTTAACATATCCGCTATTGTCTCTTCGGATAATGGGAGTCCCATGTTGGGATCTTTTGGAGCAAAAAGTGGATTTTTACCAAAACCAAATGTATCCTGGTATCTTCCAGTAATTAGACCCGCCCTACTTGGTCCACAAACAGGATAAGAGACATAACCTTCAGAGAATATAACTCCATTTTTAGCAATATTATCAATATGCGGAGTTTTAATGTCTTTAGATCCATTAAAACCAACATCAGCATAACCTAAATCATCTACTAAGATTAATATTATATTAGGATGAAGATTTTCACTTTTATTATTACATGAAATAATAAATAGAAATAAAATTATAAGAAATGATTTTTTTTTACACATATTTATAGCTAGAGTGATTTTATGTAATATTAAAATTATCATTTTTTTTACAAAACAAAATTTAACTTACAGTTACTAGTCTATTATTCATATAAAAATTTTAATTTAGTCAATCAAGAAATTAATTCTTTTAATATATAAAATCATGAATTTCAAACTAATCAAACAACTTTCTTTTATATTTTTAATTTCACTTTTTTTTAACTGTAAATCAGAAAAAAATAGCTCTATAGAAAAACCCAATATTATTATTATTTATACAGATGACTTAGGGTATGGTGATGTTAGTGCATATAATAAGGGGACTTTAAACACTCCAAATATTGATAAGCTAGCAAATGAAGGTATAAGATTTACTAATGGTTATGCTTCGTCTGCTACATGTAGCCCTAGCAGGTACGCTTTGCTAACAGGAACTTATCCATGGAGAAATCCAAGAGCAAAAATTATTACAGGAGGATCATTGATTATCGATACAACAGAAATGACTATACCTAAAGTTCTAAAAACTAAAGGATATCACACCGGTATTGTTGGTAAATGGCATCTAGGGCTAGGCTCAGGTAAAATAGATTATAATTCTAATATATCACCTGGTCCTAATCAAGTAGGATTTGATTATTCTCACATTATGGCAGATACGCAAGATAGAGTTCCAAGTGTTTACATAGAAAATGGCTATGTAGTAAATCTAGATCCAAATGATCCTATAGAAGTTAACTTTTCACATAACAAAGAAAGAAATGATTACGGACTTCCAACGGGACTAAAAAACCCTGAATTAACCACTATGAAATGGCACCACGGTCACAATGGTTCTATTGTAAATGGTGTTCCTAGAATTGGATATATGAAAGGGGGAGAAAAAGCAAAATGGAGCGATATTGATATGGCAGATCATTTTTTAGGAAAAGCTCAAGAATATATTAAAGAAAATAAGGATAAACCTTTCTTTCTATATTATGCTCTACAACAACCTCATGTACCAAGAACACCTCACCCTAGATTTGAAGGGAAATCTGGAATGGGTCCTAGAGGAGATGTAATTGTTGAGGCAGATTGGTGTGTTGGAGAATTTTACAAAACCTTAGAAGCCGAAGGAATTTTAGAAAACACATTGATCATTTTTTCTAGTGATAACGGACCAGTTCTAAATGATGGATATTATGATGATGCCGTTGAAAAGCTTGGAGATCACACCCCTTCTGGCGGATTAAGAGGAGGAAAATATAGTTTATTTGAAGCTGGTGCAAAAGTTCCTTTTATTGCCTATTGGAAAGGAAAAATAAAACCAAATGTTTCAAATGAAATAATCTCTCAAATAGATCTTTTTAATTCTATTTCCACTATAGTCGGGACAGCCTATAAATCAAAAGATGGTATAGATTTTTCTAACTTAATTTTAAATAATGAAGGAAACGGAAGAGATGAACTTATTCTTGAAGCATCAACTAGAACTGCGTATAGGAATGGAGATTGGGCAATGATTCCTCCATATAATGGGGTTGCAATTAGTAAAAATGTAAATATTGAATTAGGGAATTCAAAAGATTTTAAATTATATAATCTAAAAGAGGATCCTTCACAAAAAAATGATCTAGCTAAAAAAGAACCAGAAAAGCTAAAGGAGATGATTTCAAACTTTGTTAAAATTAGAGGGAAGAAATTTTCAAATATTGAAAACCTAGTATTAGAATAGATTAATAAAATTGAATCTAAATATAGAATGTTGAAAAAATCAAAAATAATTGTAACTGGAGGGCTTGGTTTTATTGGCAGTCATACTGTTGTTGAACTATTCTCCAAAGGTTATGAAGTAATTATTGTTGATGATTTATCAAATTCTTCAATTGATGTTTTAAAAGGAATAACAAATATTGTTAAATCTGACATAATTTTTGAAAAAATTGATTTAAAAAATAAAATTTCTGTAAAAGAATTATTTAACAAACATAAAGATGCAAATGGAATAATTCATTTTGCTGCTTCAAAAGCTGTTGGTGAAAGTGTTAGAAAACCTTTAAAATATTATGAAAATAATTTAGGTTCATTAATTAATATCTTACAAGAAATTGAAAATTTAAACACTAATTTTAGTTTTATTTTCAGTTCTTCTTGTACAGTTTATGGTCAAGCATTAAATATTCCAATAAAAGAAGGAGAATCTATTAAAAAAGCTGAATCTCCATATGGAAATTCCAAACAAATAGGAGAAGAAATTATTGAAGACTTTTGTAAATCTTATAAAAAAATAAAGTCTATTTCTTTGAGATATTTTAACCCTATTGGTGCACATCCATCAATTGAAATTGGAGAACTTCCAATAGGAAAGCCAGAAAATTTAATTCCTTTTATTACCCAAACAGCAATTGGAAAGCATGAAGAATTGATTGTCTTCGGAAATGATTACCCAACTCAAGATGGAACATGCATTAGAGATTATGTACATGTTATTGATTTAGCTAAAGCTCACATAAAAGCTCTGGAAAGATTACTAAATACTGAACAAAAATCAAATTATGATGTATTTAACATTGGAACTGGAAAAGGCTATAGTGTAATGGAAGTAATTAAAACATTTGAAAAAGTTTCAAGCCATAAATTGAATTACAAAATTGGAGGAAGGAGAAAAGGAGATATAATCCAAGCATATGCTGATACAAAAAAAGCAAATAGAATTCTAGATTGGTGTGCTAAATTTAGTTTAGAAGATGCTCTTTTATCAGCTTGGAAATGGGAAAAAAAACTCCAAGAATTATAAATGAAAAAAAAGATAATTGTTGAAGCAGCTGGAAGGATTAATTTAATAGGTGAACATGTTGATTATAATGGAGGTTCTGTTCTTCCTGCATCTATTGATAAAAAAATAATTATAGAATTCCATTCTGTTTCTGGAAAAGAATGTAATATTGAATCCAAAACTTTAGATAAAGTATTTACAATAAATCTTAATAAAATATCTAAAAGTAAAATACAATGGCAAAACTATATTATTGGAGTACTGTATAATCTCATTGCTCTTAAAAAATTAAAAATAGAAGCTTTCAATTGTAAAATTCAAAGCAATCTACCTATTGGAGCAGGAATAAGCTCATCATCTGCTCTTATTTGTGGAATAGCAAGTGGTCTTAATCAATTAAATAATTTAAAATTAACAAATGATGATATCATAGATATAGTAAGTGATGTGGAACATAATTTCATTGGACTTATGGGTGGAATTATGGATCAGTTTACCATTGTTAATGGAAAAAAAAATAAACTGATATTATTAAACTGTCAAAACAGAAGTTTTAAATACATAAATTCTGATTTTAATAATTATAAATTTTTATTAATAAATACCAATGTAGAACATAATCTAGCAAATTCTGCTTACAACGAAAGAGTTAAAGAATGTAGCGAAGCTTTAAGTATAATTAATAAAAAATATAATAACTATAATTGTTTAGTTGAGGTTGAAGAAAACATTTTAAATGAGTTTAAGAATATTTTGACAGAAAAGGTTTATAATAGAGCTCTTTTTGTAATTCAAGAAAATCAAAGGACACATGATTCTGCAAAGAAAATAAGCAATTCGAAACTTAAAGAATTTGGGGAATTGATGTATAAATCTCATTATGGTCTGAAAAATTTATATGAGGTAAGTTGTAAAGAGTTAGATTTTCTTGTTGAATTTACATCAATTCATAAACAAATAATCGGTTCTAGAATGATGGGTGGAGGATTTGGTGGTTGTACTATAAATTTAATAGAGGAAAATTTTGTTAATGATTTTGTAAATTTAATTTCAAAAGTTTATTTAGATAAATTTGGTATTAAATTAAGTGCATTTACTGTAAATATTGATAATGGAATCACAATAAAAAATGTCAATGAATTTTGATCAGCAATCGCATAGAAGAAAAAATATTTTGACTGGTGAGTGGGTTCTTGTATCTCCTAATAGAACTAAAAGACCGTGGCAGGGGAAAAAGGAGATTAAAACAAAAATTAAAAGTATCCATTATGATCCAGATTGTTATTTATGCCCTGGAAATTTGAGAATAAATAATGAAAAAACTCCTCCATATAGTGAGACATATAGTTTTGTCAATGATTTTTCAGCGTTACTTAATTCAAGAGAAAACAATTTTAAAGAAGGACTTTTAGAAGCTCATTCCGAATCTGGAATTTGCAAAGTACTATGTTATTCTCCAAATCATTCTTTAACAATTCCTCTTATGACTATTAATGAAATATTACTAGTTATTAAATTATGGAAAGATGAATATGAAGATTTAGGTTCTTTGAAATCTATAAATCATATTCAAATTTTTGAAAATAAAGGAGAAATAATGGGTTGCTCTAATGCTCATCCTCATGGTCAAATTTGGGCACAGAAAGGAATTCCAAAAGAGGTTGAAAAAAAACAATTCCATCAAAAAGAATACTATAAAAAAAATAATAAGAGTTTATTGTTAGATTATATTAATCAAGAATTAGAGCTTAAAGAAAGAATTATTTGCGAAAACAATTCATTTGTAGCACTTGTTCCTTATTGGGCAGTTTGGCCTTTCGAAACTATGATAGTTCCAAAAAAACACCATAAATCCATTTTAAGTTTTTCAGAAAATGAGTTAGTTGATTATGCTAGGATTTTAAAGAAATTAACAACAAAGTACGACAATCTATTTAACACCTCATTTCCTTATTCAGCAGGGATTCATCAATCACCAACTAATAACAAGAAAAATGAAGAATGGCATATGCATATGTCCTTTTACCCTCCATTATTAAGGTCTGCAGATATTAAGAAATTCATGGTAGGTTATGAAATGTTTGCAGAACCTCAAAGAGATATTACTGCAGAAATTGCTGCAGAGAAATTAAGAAATTGCTCTGAAAAACACTTTACAAAGTCTATGTAGCAATATTAACTGCTCTAGTTTCCCTAATCACCGTTACCTTCACCTGTCCAGGATAGGTCATGTCAGTTTGTATTTTTTGAGAAATTTGAAATGATAATTTTGATGCTTGTTCATCAGAAATCTTATCGCTTTCAACCATAACTCTTAATTCTCTTCCAGCTTGGATTGCGTAAGCTTTATTGACTCCTTTAAAATCATAAGCTATGTCCTCCATTTCTTTTAATCTCTGAATATAGCTATCAAGAACTTGTCTTCTAGCCCCAGGTCTAGCTCCTGAAATTGCATCACATACCTGCACAATTGGTGAAATCAAATTATTCATTTCAATTTCATCATGATGTGCTCCAATCGCATTACACACTTCAGGTTTTTCACCATATTTTTCAGCCCATTGCATTCCAAGTAATGCATGTGGAGTTTCAATTTCTTCTTCAGGAACTTTTCCTATATCGTGAAGGAGACCAGCTCTTTTTGCAAGTTTAGGATTTAATCCAAGTTCAGAACACATTATACCACAAAGTTTTGCAACTTCTCTTGAATGATGCAGTAAGTTTTGACCATATGAAGATCTATATTTCATTCTTCCGACTGCTTTAATCAGTGCTGGATTCAAACCGTGTATTCCAAGATCTATAACTGTTCTTTTCCCAACTTCAATAATTTCATTTTCTATCTCTTTTGAAGTTTTCTTTACTACTTCTTCAATCCTAGCTGGATGAATTCTACCATCTGTTACAAGTTTGTGAAGTGATAATCTTGCTATCTCTCTTCTAACAGAATCGAAACATGATAAAATTATTGCTTCAGGTGTGTCATCAACAATAATTTCAACTCCAGTAGCTGCTTCTATTGCTCTAATATTTCTTCCCTCTCTTCCAATAATTCGACCTTTTAAATCATCAGATTCTATATTAAAAACGGAAACACAATTATCTATTGCTTCTTCAGTACCTACTCTTTGAATTGTATTTATTATTATTTTTTTAGCATCCTGCCTTGCAGATAATTTTGCTTCCTCAATAATATTTTGTGTTAATTCTAAAGCTTCTGTTTTAGTCTCTTCAACCAATGTTTTTAACAATTCTTTTTTTGCATCGGAAGCAGATAAACTAGAAATTTTTTCAAGTTTTTCAATTTGTTCTTTATGTATTTTTTCTATTTTGTTATTTTTCTTCTCAAATAATTCTATTTTTTTATTAAATGAATTGACTTTGTCTGTAAGACTTTGATTATTTTTCTTATTTAACTCAAGTTGATTAGAAATTTGAGACTCTCTATCTTTTATTTTTTTCTGTGTATTTGTCAAATCCTTTTCACGCTCTAAAATATGTTTTTCGTGTTGAGATTTTAATTCTAAAAACTTTTCTTTAGCTTGAAAAATTTTATCCTTTTTCAAATTTTCTCCTTCAATTTCTGAAGACTTAATTATTCTATCTGCTTCATTTTTAGCTTTAGATAATATACTTGAAGCAGATAACCTCTCTAAAATTTTAGAAATGAAAAAGCCAGATAAAATTCCTGTTAATCCTATAATTATATTTGTAATTGTAAAAATTTCTGTTCCCATTTTTTTCTTTTTAAAAAAAAAGCCTACATCATGTGTTTTGTATAAACCCCTATTAAAACAAGATTAAGGCTAACATACTGATCAAGTATCCGTAAAGGCGCGCTTTAACAATATTGACTCACCTTTTATAAAAGATTTGCGTTGAGTTTATCAAAAAAATTGATGTAGGCAGTAAATTAATTATTTGAATGAACGTGTTAAAAGTCAATAGCTTCTTGAACAGATTTATTTAAATCCGCTAATCGTTTACTAACTTCTTCATTAACTTTTTCGTCAGATAAATTTTCTTGTTCAGATTGGGTTGCAAGCTGTAAAGCACACATAGCCAAAACATCTTGCTTATCCTTAACAGCATAATTCTCTTCAAAATGTTTTATCATAATACCTATTTTTTTAGAGGCTTTTCTTAATCCCTCCTCCTGTTCAGACGGAACATTTAACGGGTATATTCTATTTGCAATTGTTAATTTAATTTTTTGCATCTAAATTGATTATGAAGTTAAATTCATTATACATTTATCCAATTCTTTAATCATTTTATTAATCTTGATCTTAGTTAATGATTTATCATTACTACCTATGAAAGTATTTGCAATTTTTAATGACTTATATTTTTCCTTCCATTCCTTCAAATCATTAGCTTGTTTAATCAAAGTCTCTTCTTTCAAATTTAAACTTTTAGAAATTACAGAATTTTCTTTTTTTAATTCTATAACTAAAGATTTTAATTTCTTAACATTTGACTCTAGTAAAACAAGACTATCAATTGATTTTGACATTAAAAAATAATACTATCTTACTCAAATTTAGTGTTAGTTAAATTCATAAACAAGTATCATTTAATTTTTAAAAATATTATTTTTACCATATTATTCATTTTTAAGTGAAATTATTAAAATTAAAACTTCTTCTTCCAATCATTTTTATATTTCCTTGGGATGTAAATTCTCAAATTGAATATCCCAAAGATTATTTTTCAAAACCTGTTCAAATTCCATTGGTTTTAAGTGGAAATTTTGGAGAATCAAGATCTAACCATTTTCATTCAGGGTTAGACATTAAAACTCAAAATAAAGAAGGTTTAAAAATAATTAATTCTGCTGATGGATATATTAGCAGAATTAAAATAGCTCATGGCGGTTTTGGAAAAGCCTTATATATAGATCATCCCAATGGTTTTACCACCGTTTATGCTCACCTTAAAAAATTTAATAAAGAAATTGAGGATTATATTAAAAAAATACAATATAAAAGACAATCTTATGAAATTGATCTATACTTAAATAAAAATGATTTTCCTATTTATAAAAATCATGTTATCGCTTTTTCAGGAAATACTGGAAGTTCTTCAGGTCCTCATCTTCATTATGAGATAAGAAAATCTTCTAATCAAAAACCATTAAATCCAATTTTGTTTGGAATGCATGTCGACGATTCTAGAAGACCTGAAATAAAATCAGTTTATGCATATAATAACGTTGATATAAATAATTACAACTCTATAAACCCCATTAAATTAAGTTTAAAGAAAATTAATGATAGTATTTTTAAAACAACAGAAACAAACTTGGAAGGCAATTCAGGTTTTGGAATTAATGTATATGATAGACAAGATGCAGCGAATAATAAAAATGGAGTTTATAATATTTCTACATATTACAATGATGAACTTGTTAATTCAATAAAATATAATGGTTTTCTTTTTGAAGAAACTATCCTAATAAATACTCTTATTGATTTTGAACATTATATTAACAATAAAGAAAGAGTAATAAAATTGTTTAAAACTTCGGGAAATAAATTAAGTTTCTATGAAAAAAACAATAATGGATTAATTAATATTAAACCAAATTATTCAGAGTTTAAAATTAAAATTAGTGACATAGAGAATAATAGTATCTTCATAATTATTCCAATAAATAGTAAAAAACAAATAATAACAAATCAAAAAAAAGCAAAACTGGATTTTACTATTTATAATAAAAAAATCAATAATGATTTAAGCTATAATTTTATTAATGAGGGAAAAAAAATAAACATTCCCAAAAATACATTTTTACAAAATGTAGATTTGTATATAAATTTATCTAAAGACTCTCTAAAAATTATTAATCCCAATATTCCTGTTTTTAAAAACATTAAAGTAATTTTTCCTAATTCTAACTCTAATAAAGGGAATTACTTAGCTAATATCAATCAACATAAAGAAGAGACTTTTATAACATCCTATCTTAATGCAAACAATAATTTTGAAATAAAAACAAAACAGTTGGGAACCTTTTTTATAAAGAATGATTCAATTCCTCCAATAATAAAAAATTTAAATTTTAAAAATGAAGAATGGATTTCTAATAAAAATTATTTAAAACTAAAAATTTTAGATAAAGAAACTGGAATCAAAAAATATAGAGGAACTATTAATGGAAATTGGATTTTATTTGAATATGAATACAAAAGAGACGAAATCTTCTATGAATTTGACAAATATTACATTAATAAAACAAAAAATGAAGTCGAAATAACTGTAGAAGATATGGCAGGAAATATTTCAATATATAAAAGTGTTTTTTACAGAAAATCTAACTAGATTCTATAAAATCTTTCAAAGTATCTATAACTAAATCAACCTCTTCAATAGTATTATATTTTGAAAAAGAGAATCTAATAGATGGTTTTTCTAAATCTTTCGGATCAAGAATCTGGTTTAAAACATGAGACCCTTTTGAACTTCCTGATTGGCAAGCACTTCCCCTAGAACATGCAATTCCTTTTAGATCTAAATTAAATTCAAGTAAAACAGATTTTTCTCTTTTTACTGGTAAGCAAACATTTAAAACCGTATAAGTGTTAGAATTTATATCATCGCAATTTGCATTAAATTTTATATTAGAAATGTCTTTTTTTGCTCTATTAATAAAATGATTTTTTAATCCTGAAATATGCTCTTTATTTTTTTTTAAATTTTCATATGCTAATAAAAAAGCTGCTTCCATTCCAGAAATATTATGAACAGATTCTGTTCCTGCTCTTAAGCCCCTTTCTTGACTTCCTCCTATTACAAGAGGTTCAATATTTAGTTCTTTATTAACATATAAAAATCCTATTCCTTTAGGACCATGAAATTTATGCGCAGAACCTACAATAAAATCTACATTTATATCTGATAAATCAATCTTATATCTTCCAATAGATTGGACCGTATCAGAATGAAAAATTGCATTATGTTTTTTACATAAATCACCAACTCTTTTAATATCTAAAATTGAACCTATTTCATTATTAACATGCATTAAGCTAACTAGTTTTCTCGATTTATTTGATTCTAAAATTTGTTTTAAATCCTTATAATCTACAGATCCATTTGGATCTATCTTAACATAAATAACATTAACAGAATATGTTTTTTCTAAATATTTTGCAACATTTAAAACTGCATGGTGTTCTACTTTAGAAGTAATAATTGTTTCAATTTTTAAATCTCTAACTGCAGATACTAAAACCATGTTATCTGACTCCGTTCCACCAGAAGTAAAGAATATTTCACTAGATGAAACGCCGAATTCTTTTGCAATCGATTTTCTTGCCTTCTCAACTATTGTCCTGGAAGCCCTACCAAAGCTATGGGAGGAAGACGGATTCCCATAATTTTCTTTCATCACATCATTGATAGTTGTTAAAACAGAAGGATCTATTTTAGTAGTTGCAGCATTATCAAAATATATTTTTTTCATTATTATTCGAAATCTTTGATTGAATTAATAATAATATTAATAGCATCAGTCATTTCATTTTCAGAAATAGTTAATGGTGGAGCAAATCTAATTATATTTCCATGAGTAGGCTTAGCTAATAAACCATTTTCTTTTAGCTTTAGACATATATTCCAGGCTGTTTCGCTTTCTTCTTTATCATTAATAACAATCGCATTAAGTAATCCTTTTCCCCTAATTAGTTTAACAATATTACTCTTATTTATATATTCATTCATTTTTTTTCTAAAATGTAAACCCATTAGTTCGGCATTATTACATAAATTTTCATCCTTAATCACTTTTAAAGCTGCTATAGCGACTTTACATCCCAATGGATTCCCACCAAAAGTAGACCCATGTTCTCCAGGTTTTATAGTCAACATAATTTCATTCGAGGATAAAACTGCTGAAACTGGCAAGACTCCTCCAGAAAGAGCTTTACCTAAAATAAGTATATCTGGTTTAAAACCGTGATGGTCACAACATAAAAGTTTTCCTGTTCTGCCAATGCCAGTTTGAACTTCATCTGCTATAAATAATACATTTGACTTTTTGCAAAGCCTATAAGCATCATATAAATAATTTTCATCGGGAACAACAACTCCAGCCTCCCCCTGAATAGGTTCAACCATAAAAGCTGCAACATTTGGGTCTTTAAGTGCTTGTTCTAGACTATTTATATCATTATAAGGTATAATTTCGTATCCCGGCATATAGGGACCAAAATCATTCCTACTTAAAGGATCATTTGAAGAGGAAATAGCAGCCAAAGTTCTTCCCCAAAAATTCCCACTAACAAAAATAATTTTTGCTTTATTTTTTTCAATTCCCTTGACCTGGTATCCCCATTTTCTTGCTAATTTGACCGCCGTCTCTCCACCTTCTACTCCAGTATTCATTGGAAGTAATCTATCATATCCAAAGTAATTTGTTACATATTTTTCATAGTCTCCTAAAACGTCATTATAAAATGCTCTAGAAGTTAGTGTTAAAACAGAAGATTGATCTAATAATGCTTTTGTGATTTTAGGATGACAATGTCCTTGATTAACAGCAGAATAAGCAGATAAAAAATCATAATACTTATTTCCTTCAACATCCCAAACATAAACACCTTCTCCCTTATTTAAAACAACTGGCAAGGGGTGATAATTATGAGCTCCAAATTTATTTTCTACATCAATATACTTTTGTGATAATGATTTATTCATTTAAATATTTATTTTTTTAAAATTATGATACTTAATTAAACTAGACAATTTAAATGTAAAATACATGTAAAATTCTTGATTTTAATTAGATTTGAATTCAAAATTGTGTTTTGAAATATATTGAAAGCAAAAACAATAGTATTTTTAAAAATATCAAAAGACTTCTTTTAAAACCTAAAAACAGAAAAAATTCTAAAAAATTTGTTGTAGAAGGTTTAAAAGAAATTATGGTTTGTTTAGAATCTAATTATAATCTTATTGAATTATATGTTTGTTCTGAAATTCATAATAAAAAGCATGATGATTTGTATATTGAATATAAGGCAACTAACCTATCTAAAAAACTATATAAAGAATTATCATATAAAGAAAAAGGAGATGGTTTTTTAGCTGTATTTCATTCAAAAGAATTCAATTTAGACCAATTAATTCTTCCAAACAATCCTTTTATACTAGTTGCAGAGTCACCTGAAAAACCAGGTAATATTGGAGCTATTTTAAGAACAGCAGATGCAGCAGGTATTGATGCTGTTATAATTGCTAATCCAAAAACAGAGATTTATAATCCCAATATTATCCGATCCAGTCTAGGAAGTGTTTTTTCATCTCAAATAGGTATAGGAAATACAAAAGAGGTAATAGAATTTTTAAAGACAAATAAAATCAAAATTATCTCAACTTTAATAAAAAACAGTGTTGATTATAATTCAGTTAAATTCACTGGACCATGTGCAATAATTGTAGGTACCGAGTCATCACCACTTTCAGACGATTGGGTAAAAATGTCTGATGAATTAATTAATATTCCAATGAAGGGAAAAGTAGATTCATTGAATTTATCAGTTACTGCAGCAATAGTTATATTTGAAGCTCTAAAACAAAGAAATGCAAATTAATTCTGAATCTGTTTTTATATTACTTATAGCAATAATTATTTTTAATTTTTTAAAAGACTACTATCTAGATTTTTTAAATTCAAAACATTTTAAGAATAAAATTCCTGAAATTATTTCAGATGTATATAATGATGAAAAATATTTAAAATCTCAAGAATACAAACAAAATCAATATGTTTTTTCTAAATATTCAAAAATTTATAGCTTAATTATTATTCTTTGTTTTTTTTATTTTGATGGTTTTTTAATTCTTGATAATTATTGCAGGAGTTTATTTGAATCTCCAATTTTAATTAGTCTTTCATTTTTTGGAATAATATTCTTTGGAAATGAATTATTAAGCTTGCCGTTTTCTATTTTTTTTACATTCGTTATTGAAGAAAAGTTTGGATTTAATAAAACTACAATTCAAACATATATTTCTGACAAACTAAAATCTTGGATGTTGACTATATTATTTGGAGGAAGCATACTAGGTTTTATTATTTTTCAAGAACAACTAATTGGTGATAACTTTTGGATTGTTGCTTGGGTTTTTATTACAGGACTTTCTATTATTTTAAATGGATTCTATGCACAAATAATAGTTCCCCTATTTAATAAACAAACTAAACTAGAGGATGGAGAACTTAAATCAGAAATAAAAAAATATTCTAGTAAAGTTGGATTTGATTTGAGTAATATTTTTGTAATAGATGGATCTAAAAGGTCTACAAAAGCAAATGCCTATTTTTCAGGATTTGGGAAACAAAAAAGAGTTACATTATATGATACTCTAATCAATAAATTAAATATTAAACAAATTGTTGCAGTTATCGCACATGAAATAGGTCACTATAAAAAAAATCATATTATTTATAATTTGTTTTTCTCAATTGTGCAAACTGGAATTATGCTTTATATTCTTTCCTTATTTATATCTATGCCAATTTTTTCTGAATCATTAGGAATTGAAATTCAAAGTTTTCATATAGGTCTTATATGCTTTTCCATTTTATTCACTCCATTCTCAGAATTAATCTCTTTAATTTTTAATTTATTTTCTAGGAAATTTGAATATGAGGCAGATGAGTTCGCCAAAAAAACATACAACGGAAAATATTTAATTGAAGCTCTTAAAATTTTATCAAAAGATAGTTTAAGCAATTTAACTCCACATCCAAAATATGTTTGGTGGTATTATTCACACCCTACTCTATTTCAGAGAGTAGTTAGATTATAAATAATAATATAATATTGTTTTTTTTAATTATTTTTAATAGATGATCATAACAGATGCTATAAAGGAGAACAATTTGATAGCTAAAGAGTATAAAGAATTACTCAAAATCAGTTATCAATCTCTTAGTGCTGAAGATAGAAAACTTATAAGATTAGCATTTAATACTTCAGTTGACGCACATAAAAATCAAAGAAGAAAATCAGGAGAACCTTATGTTTTTCATCCAATAGCTGTAGCAAAAATTGTTGCATCAAAGATAGGTTTAGATGCTACTTGTATTGCAGCAGCTTTGCTTCATGATGTAATTGAAGATACAGAATACAATGAATCTAGAATTCAAAAACTCTTTGGAAAGAAAATTTCTAAAATTGTGTTAGGATTAACTAAAATATCTAAACTAAAAAAAGAAAAAGACATTTCTTTACAAGCTGAAAATTTTAGAAAAATGCTATTAACTCTTAATGATGATGTTAGAGTAATCCTGATTAAAATTGCAGACAGATTACACAATATGCAAACATTAGAAGTGCTTTCTCCAGAAAAACAAATAAAAATTGCTTCTGAAACATTATATATATATTCTCCCATTGCACATAGAATTGGGCTTTATGATGTTAAATCTGAATTAGAAGATTTAGGATTAAAATATACTGAACCTGAAATGTTCAATGAAATCAAAGAAAAAATTGAAGAATCAAAAGATGAACAGAATAAGTATATAAAAAATTTCTCACGAAGAATAAGTGATAAATTGAAAAAAGAAGATCTATCAATTAAAATAAGTGGAAGACCAAAATCAATTTTTTCAATTAGAAATAAAATTGTTAAAAAAAATATTTCATTTGAAGAAGTTTATGACAAATTTGCTATAAGAATTGTATATAAAGCTAAGCCTGAAATAGAAAAATTCATAGCTTGGAAAATATATTCAATTATAACAGATTATTACACTCCAAATCCACTTCGTCTGAGAGATTGGATTACATCTCCTAGATCTAACGGTTATGAAGCTCTTCATATAACAGTTGTTGGGCCAGGATCAAAATGGGTAGAAGTCCAAATAAGATCAGAAAGAATGCATGAAATTGCTGAAAAAGGCTATGCTGCTCATTTTATGTATAAAGAAGGAAAGCAAAATGAAAATGGACTTGAAGATTGGTTAAATAGATTAAAAGAAGTTCTTGAAAATTCTGAAACAAGTGCATTAGATTTTGTTGAAGATTTTAAATTAAATTTATATTCTACTGAAATTTTTGTATTTACTCCAGCTGGAGAATTAAAATCTTTACCTACAGGGTCAAGTGCATTAGATTTTGCTTTTAGTGTCCATACTGGATTAGGTTTAAAAACTAGGGGAATAAAAGTAAATGGAAAAATAGTTCCCCTAAGCCATGAACTTAAAAGTGGAGATCAAATTGAAATCATTAAATCTGAAAATACCAAACCATCCGCTAACTGGTTAGATTATGTAAAAACTTCAAGAGCAAAATCAAAAATTAGAACAGCATTAAAAGAAGAAAAAAAATTACTAGCAGAAGATGGAAAAGAAATTTTAAGAAGAAAATTAAAACAATTGAAAATTGATTTTAATGAGAAAAATGTTCATGATCTAGCTAATTATTTTAATTTAAGAACTAGCCTAGATTTATTTTATAGGGTTGGAATTGGAAAAATAGATAATATATCTCTTAAAAAATTTGCTGCTTTAAACAAAAACAGACTTCTTAATTATTTAAGAAAGAAAATTTCAAAAAAAGACAGTAAAATAAGTCATAATGAGAAAGAAATAAAAAATAATTTTGATCAAATTGTTTTTACAAATGAAGAAGAAACATTAGATTATACTTTAGCAAAATGCTGCAATCCAATACCAGGTGATAAGGTGTTTGGATTTTTGACAGTTCAAGAAGGAATTAAGGTCCATAAAAAAACATGTTCCAACTCAATAAGTCTCCAATCTAAATTTGCTTATAGAATTGTAAAAGCAAAATGGATTGATTCCTCCCAAGAAGATTTTAGCTCAATTATAAAAATATCTGGAATTGATAACATTGGGATTGTTAGTGAAATTACTCGTATTATTTCAAACAACTTAAGTATTAATATGAAAAAAATGAGTTTTGATACTATTGAGAATACATTTGCTGGAACAATAAAACTACAAGTAAAAAATAAAAGTATATTAAATAAACTTATAGAAAAATTAAAGAAAATTAATGGCATTGAAAAGGTTAATAGAGAATAGTAATATCATCATATTTTAACTTAATTTTACATTATGGAAAAAAAAACAAATCAAGAAATTGTAAAAGATGTTTTTACTAAGTTTTTAGACAACAATGCTCATAGAAAAACTCCAGAAAGATTCGCAATTTTACAAGAAATTTATGAATCATCGGATCATTTTGATATCGAATCGCTCTATTCTAAAATGAAAAACAAAAACTATAGGGTCAGTAGGGCTACGCTTTACAACACAATTGAACTTTTATTAGATTGTAAACTTGTTAGAAAACACCAATTTGGCACAGCTCAAGCGCAATATGAAAAATCCTATTTTGACCATCAACATGATCATATTATTTTAACTGACTCTGGTGAAGTTAAAGAATTTTGCGATCCTAGAATTCAAACAATAAAAAAAAACATAGAAGAAATATTTGGAATAGAAATTCATAACCACTCCCTTTATTTTTATGGAACATCAAAAAACAAAATAAAATAGAATTATATGAGGGTTGATTTATTACTTGGATTGCAATGGGGAGATGAAGGAAAAGGTAAAATTGTAGATGTATTAACTAAAAATTATGATATTATTGCAAGATTTCAAGGAGGTCCAAATGCTGGACACACATTAGAATTTGATGGAATTAAACATGTTTTACATACTATTCCTTCTGGTATTTTTCATGAAAATTCTATAAATTTAATTGGTAATGGAGTTGTAATAGATCCTGTGATTTTTCAAAAAGAAATTGAAAATTTGGAACCTTTTAATATCGATTTTAAGTCAAAATTATGTGTTTCGCGAAAAGCACATCTTATTTTACCTACACATAGGTTGCTTGATGCAGCGTCTGAACTTTCTAAGGGAAAATCTAAAATTGGCTCAACTTTAAAAGGGATTGGACCAACTTATATGGATAAAACTGGAAGAAATGGAATTAGAATAGGTGATATAGAACTTGATGGTTGGTTAGAGAAATATAGAAAACTAGCTAATAAACATGAACTTTTAATAAAAAATTTAAATGTAGACCTTCAATATAACCTTAGTGAATTAGAATATGATTTCTTTAATGCAATTGATAAATTAAAAACCATTCCATTTATAGATAGTGAAAACTTTATATTTAATGAATTAGATAATAATAAAACTATTTTGGCTGAAGGTGCACAAGGATCACTATTAGATATAGATTTTGGCACTTATCCTTTTGTTACCTCTTCAAATACCACAGCTGCTGGAGCTTGCACTGGACTAGGGGTTCCTCCAAACAAAATTAAAGATGTCTTTGGAATTTTTAAAGCATATACAACAAGAGTTGGCAGTGGGCCTTTCCCTACTGAATTATTTGATGAAAATGGTAAGAAAATGGCAAAAATTGGTAATGAATTTGGAGCTACAACTGGAAGACCAAGAAGATGTGGATGGCTAGATCTTGTTGCTTTAAAATATGCTGTAAAAGTTAATGGTGTAACAAGTCTTATGATGATGAAAGGAGATGTTTTATCTGGTTTTAAAAAAATAAAAGTATGTACAGAGTATCAATATAAAGGAAAGTCAATTAAACATTTTCCTTTTTCTGTAAACAATGATGAGTTAAAACCTATTTATTTAGAATTTAAAGGTTGGAAAGAGGATATAAGTAAGCTTAGGAATGAAGATTCTCTTCCAAAATCATTTCTAGAATATGTTAGCTTTTTAGAAAAAGAATTAAAAGTGCCTATTTCTATAATTTCAGTTGGTCCAGATAGAACTCAAACTATAATTCGTTAATTTATAAATTGAAAATAAAAATATCAATACTATTTCTACTATTTATTAATTTAATTTTTACTCAAGAAAAAAAAATTATTGAAATAATAGAAGCAGGGTCATCTGACATAAATGAACAGACAAACCCGGGAGCATATATTTTAAAAAAAAATGATAAAATAAGAGTTCATCTATTTCATGATGGAATGAATATTTATTCTGACTATGCATTATTTTTTAAAAAAACTAATTCTTTTAAAGCATCTGGTAATGTAGCTGTTATACAGGGTGATAGTATAAATCTATTCAGTAATTATTTAGATTACGATGGAAATGTCAGGAAAATTATTGCAACTGGAAATGTTGACTTTTCTAACAATGATACAAATTTAAAAACAGAAATTCTTTTTCATGACAGAAATTCTAAAGAATTTTTTTTTGAAAGAGGAGGTATAATTAAAGATAGCGTAACGACAATCAAAAGTATTGAAGGAAAATATTTTCAAGAAAATTCAAAGTATACGTTTAATAAAAATGTAATAATAAATAACCCTGAATATGATATAGAATCTAATAAATTAGATTATTATACTAAATCAGAGCATGCATATTTCTTTGGACCTACAACAATTAAGGGATCAGATTATGATATTTATTGTGAAAAAGGTTTTTATGACACCAAAAAAAAGAAAGGATTCTTTACAAGAAATTCAAAAATCAATTATAACAATAGATTAATTGAAGGAGACAGTTTAAATTTTGACGATAGCAAAGAGTTTGCATCAGCCACTAAAAATATTGTTTTAACTGACACACTTAATAAAACAATCATTAAAGGAAATTATGCAGAAGTATTTAAAGCTATTGATTCAGCTATGATTACAAAGAAATCAATTGCAATTAAAATGGTAGAAAAAGATTCATTATTTATTAAAGCTGACACACTATTTGCTATTGGACCTGCAGAAAACAGAATCATAAAAGGAAGATATAATGTTAGAATTTTTAAGACAGATTTAAGTGGAAAATCTGATAAAATAATAATAAATCAAAAGACTGGATTAACCAAACTTTTAAGAAATGAAATAAGTGAAAGGCAAAAACAAATTCTCACTATAAATGAAATAGCAAAAATAAATCCCATTTTATGGAATGGGAATAGTCAAATGACAGGAGATGAAATTCATATAACGAGAGATATCAAAACAAATGATCTAGATTCATTAAAAATCTTGAATAATGCATTTATAATTGAAAAAGACACTTTAGGAGAAAATAATTTCAATCAAATGAAAGGGATTAAGCTGTTTGGGAAGTTTAAAAACAATGAATTAAAAACTATTGAGCTTATTCAAAATACTGAAATGATTTACTACTTATATGATGAAAAAACAAAAGATTTGATTGGAATTGATAAAGCAATTTGTAGTTCAATAATTATGGAAATTGAAAATAATAATATAAAAAAAATTACTTTTTTTACCAATCCGGAGGGAGAAGTTTATCCTGAAGAAGAAATGGAATTAAGTCTTAAAGTTTTAAACGGATTTAATTGGAGAATTGAAGAAAAAATAGAACAAAAAGAAGAAATATTCATTAAATAATTTTTTTGAAAAAAAAATTTTTTAAATATCAAGCTCAAACTACAGATCATCCCCTAGCATTAGAAATTTCTCATGCAGAAGGAAGTTATATTTATGATAATAAAAATAAAAAATATTTAGATTTTGTATCGGGTGTTTCAGCATCTAACTTAGGACATAGAAATAAATCAGTAAGTAATGCCGTAAAAAAACAAATTGATAAATATTGGCATGTTATGGTTTATGGTGAATTTGTTCAAGAACCAACAGTAAAATTATGTGAATTATTATCTAAAAACTTACCTAGGTCATTATCTAATACATATCTCACTAATTCTGGAACAGAAGCAGTAGAAGCAGCGATGAAATTGGCTAAAAGAGCTACGGGAAGGACTAAAATAATTGCAGCAAAAAATGGATATCATGGAAATACTCAAGGGGCAATGAGTATTATGGGATTTGAAGATAGGAAAAGAGCATATAGGCCTCTTTTGCCTGATATAGAATTTATCGTCTTTAATAATTATGATGATATCAAAAAAATTGATAATAAAACAGCTGCAGTTTTTCTTGAAACAATTCAAGGAGGTGCCGGATTTATAACTCCAATTAATAATTATCTTAAAAAAATTAAAGAAAAGTGTGAAAAAGAAAATGCCTTACTAATATTAGATGAAATACAACCAGGAATTGGGAGAACTGGAAAATTATTTGCATTTGAACATTATAATATCATTCCTGATATTTTAGTTTATGGAAAAGGTCTTGGCGGAGGTTTCCCTATAGGAGCATTGAGTTCTAGTAAAGAAAAAATGAGACTTTTTAAAAAAAATCCCATTTTAGGACATATTACTACATTCGGAGGACACCCTGTTATAGCTTCAGCTGCTTTAGCAAATTTAAAAGAAACTATAAAATCAGGTGTAATGAAAAAAATAAAAAAGAAAGAAAATTTGATTAGAAAATTATTACACCATAATTTAATTAAAGAGATTAGAGGAAAAGGACTTATGTTAGCATTAATATTGAAAAATAAAAAAATTGCTCAAGAACTAGTGATAAAAAGTTTAGATAAAGGATTAATTTTATTTTGGTTGTTATTTGAGCCAAAAGCAGTAAGAATAACTCCTTCACTGAAGATAAGTGAAATAGAAATTAAATTAGGCTGTAAATTAATAATTAACACTTTAAATGAGATTAATAATGTTGATTAATTTGTTAAAAAAATAATTTTAATAATTAAAAGCCCTTAACTTCTCTTACTATATTGAATTATAATAAATCATATTAGATGAAAGAGGAGTTTGATGGTTTTCAAAATCATTCTATTTCCAAATTTGAATCCATGCTTAAAACAAATTCATTTTTGTTTTTTGATTCAAATGAATTTGAGGAAATTATAATTTATTATTTAGATATTGGTAATATATCACTTGCAAAAAAAGCTAATTCCTTAGCCTTAAAACAATATCCTAACTCAACCTCTCTTTCTATATTACAAATTGAAATTTTATTGTTAAATAATGAGATTGAAAATGCAGAAAAAATAGCATGTAAAATTTATGAAACTGACCCTTTAAGCCCTGAGATTTTAATTCAAAAATCAAAAATATATTCTAAAAAAAAGAATCATTCTAAAGCTATTAAAATATTAAAAGAGATTACTGTTAGTTCAGATTTATATTATGAAGCATTATCATTAATAGGAAAGGAGTATTTATTTATTGATGATTTTAAAAATGCAAAAAAAGTGTTTAAAAAATGTTTAAATATTAATAATCGTGATTATTCAATTTTAAACAATCTTCTTTTCTGTTTTGATTCAATTGGAAATTCAAAAAGCACAATAGACTTTTTAAATGATTTTTTAGAAACTAACCCATATTGTGAAATTGCATGGCATCAGCTAGGCAAACAGTATGTTAAAGATAAAATGTATGATGAGGCATTAAATGCATTTGATTTTGCAATAATTTGTGATGATTCATTTACAGGTGCTTACATTGAGATGGCTAAAATTCTTGAAAAATTAAAAAGGATTAATGAAGCAATTGAAAAATATGAAATTTCAATGGGAATTAATGGACCCAATCCATTTGTTTTATTTAGATTAGGACGTTGTTATGATAAATTGGGTAATTATGAACTAGCCTTATCATATTATTCTCAAACAATCGATCAAGATCCAATTCATGATAAAGCATGGATGTATATTTCATTATACTATTTTAATAAGAAAAAATATAATGAATCGAAAAATAATTTACTGAAAGCATTAGAAATAGATTCAGATAAAATTAAGTATTGGAAACTTTATCTTAAGATTAGTATTGAACTAGAGTTATATGATGAAACTGAACTTGCATTCATAGAAATTTTATCATTAGATAAATTAAATATAACAACACTTTCTTTTCTTACACAAATTTTGATTAAAATCCCACTTAATAAAAAATTACATTATAGGCTTATTAAATCAATTAATTTGTTGCCTAAGTCTGATGAAAATGAAATAAACTATTTATTGTCTGCCATTTACTTTAATTTATCAGAAAATAAAAATGCTATCTCATTTCTTAAAAAAGCATATTTCTATAATCCCTCCAAATATGAATATTTTAAAGGCCTGTTCTCATTAATTCCAAAATTGCAGGTTTTTAAAAACTTACACGTAAGCTAATTTATCTATATAATTATCTTAATTTTAATCAAATGAAAAAAAATGTTTTGTCACGTTTTTCTGTATTCCTTAAGGGAATGGCAATGGGTATTGCTGATATAATTCCTGGTGTGTCTGGAGGAACTATTGCAATCATTACGGGAATTTATGAAGAGTTTTTAAACACTCTAAATAAAATTGATTTTATGATATTTAGACTGTTATTTAAGAGAGAATTTCAAAAAATTTGGAAAAACTACAATTTAAGTTTTCTATTAAGTTTATTATTAGGAATATTTACTAGCATATTAATTTTAAGTCACTACATTACTTTTTTAATAAAAAATCATCCAATTGCATTATGGTCATTTTTCTTTGGATTAATTTTTTCTAGTATATTTTTCCTTTTAAAACAAATTGAAAATTGGAATTTTAAAACCTCCCAGTTTTTATTTCCAACGAAAATATTTCTACTAATTTTTGGATTGTTAGTAGCAATTTATGTCCAAACATTAAATCCAGGAAAAAGTCAAATTGATTATATTTATTTATTCATCTGTGGAATGATCAGTATAACAGCAATGTTACTTCCAGGTATCTCAGGAGCATATATATTGATTTTATTAGGTGCCTATGAAACTATACTAGATACATTTAAAGAAGTAATCAAACTTAACTCAGATTACTTTTTAAATTTTTTTGCATTTGTATTTGGCGCAATTATAAGTATAAAAGTATTTTCTAATTTTTTAACCTGGGGATACAAGAATTATAAAGATAATACACTTTCGTGTTTAATAGGATTTATGATTGGATCTCTACCTGTTTTATGGCCATGGAAAATTGAACCTAGTTCAAAAGATTTTTTCCTATCTAATTTATATTTTCCCTCTGCCAATTTTACAAATTCAACTTTTTTAGAGGGAATAACATTTATTTTACTTGGTATTGCTGTAGTTTTAATTTTAGAATACTTGTCAAAAAAAAATGCAAAACAGAAATAACAAACAACTATTTATTCTTTTAATAAAAAGTATTTTAATGGGAACGGCTAATAAACTACCTGGAATTTCAGGGGGATTAGTTGCATTAATCACGGGTTTCTACAATGAAATGATTAACACATTTAAAAAAATAAATTTCAAAACATTTACTTGTCTAATTAAAGGAAATATTAAGGAATTTAACAATAAATATAATGGACTTTTTTTAATAACTGTACTTTTAGGAATAGTAATTAGTTATTTTACTACATCACAAATTTTAGATTACCTTTTTAAAATATCAGAACTTAATGTTTGGTCTGTTTTTTATGGAATGATAATAGCTTCTATAATAATTCTAATTAAAAAAAATAAGATTAGAAATAGAAAAGAAATCATTTTTTTGGTATTGGGTCTATTGGTAGGATTAATTTTAAGTTTGTCCGAACCATTATCGGAAAACAAAAATATATTATTTGTTTTTTTTTGTGGGTTTATAAGTATATGTGGAATGGTGATACCGGGAATTTCAGGCTCATTTCTGTTGATCCTTTTGGGAAATTACAAACTTCTTCTAGTAGACTCTGTTAACACATTTTTTGAATTATTAAAAAAAATTCTTGGATTTCAAAATTTAAATGAAATTGATTTTGAATTAATAAAAATTTTAATAATTTTTTGTCTAGGATCAATAATTGGTTTGATTTTTTTATCTAATTTATTAAGTTTTTTAATAAAAAAATATACTAATCAAATAAATCAGTTAATAATTGGATTTGTTACAGGATCATTATTAATTATATGGCCATGGAAAAAAGTTTATATAAATTTAGATCAAACAATTAATTCTTTTGATAATTTAGAAATCACAAATAATTATTTAAGATATTTACCAGATCTTAATGAATCAAGTAATATCATAGCTTTGATTTGGATATTAATTGGATTTTTGTTTGTAATTTATATTGAAAAATATGCTGCAAGAAAAAAAAATATATGGACTAATAGGAAAAAACATTAGTTATTCTTTTTCAAAAAGTTATTTTACAAATAAATTCAAAAAATCAAATTTAGAGTCTAATTATAAATACGAAAATCTTGATTTAGATGATATTAATCAATTTAGAAATATCAAAGAACAAAAAAATTTTAATGGATTTAATGTAACTATTCCATATAAAGAAAAAATAATTAAATTTTTAGATATAATAGATTCAGATGCTAAAAAAATCGGAGCAGTAAATACAATAAAGATTTGTTCAAATAATCAATTAAAAGGATATAATACAGATTATATTGGTTTCATTAAATCAATAAGTCCCATTTTAAATAAAACACATAAAAAAGCCATATTATTAGGATCCGGAGGAGCTTCTAAAGCAATAGTTTTTGGATTAGAAAAATTAAACATTTTATCTATTGTTGTATCCAGATCAAAAAAGAAAGGTAATATTACATATGAAGAATTAAATAATGAGATTATAAGTACATCTCAAATTATAATTAATTGTAGTCCAGTTGGAACATTTCCAAAAATAAATGAATATCCAAAAATTCCATATAAACACATTAATAGTGAACATATATGTTATGACTTAATTTATAATCCATTAGAAAGTAAATTTTTAAAAGAATCAAAGAAAAATAATGCCACAATCATGAATGGAATGAAAATGCTAGAAATACAGGCAGAAGAAAGTTGGAAAATTTGGAATACTTAAACTAAATTTAAAGTAACTTAATTAAAAAGTGAGTTTGAAAAAAAATAGACATATTAATCTAAATAAAAATTTAGAAGAAAAAAAAAGACTTATAGATAGATTAAAAAATCTAATAAATCTAGATATTAATATGAAAGAGAAATATCTAAAATTTAAAGAGATACAAAAACTATGGTTTGATATAGGTCCAGTTTCACGAAAAGAAAATTCAATTATTTGGAATAATTTTCAACATCATATAAAGAATTTCTATGACTACCTTCATCTAAATAGAAAATTTAAAGAAATAGATATTAAGTATAATAAAAAGCAAAAGGAAATAATTTTAAAACAAGCAAAAGAACTAATTAAAAGTAGGGATATCATAAAATCATTTAAATTTTATGAAAGATTAAATAAAAAATGGAAATATGAAATAGGACCTACAAGCAAAGAAGATGATAAAATATTAAATAAGGAATTCATAGAAGTTGGAAAAAAAATTTATACTAAAAAGATAGAATTTGACAATAATAAAGATTTAATATTAAATGAAAATTTATTAAAAAAAGAAGCACATCTAAGAGAAATTGTTGATATAACTAATAAAGAAAGTAATAACCCAAAACAGTGGCAAAAAAAAATTGCAGAATTTGAAAAAATAAAAAATCTATTAGAAAAAACAGGACCAATTCCATCAGATAAAAAAAAATCATTCTGGAAAAATTATAAAGAAAGTATAAGAAATTATTATTCCTCAAAAAATCTTTATTATAAAAAATTAAAAAAATTATACAGAGAGAATATCATAAAACAGAAAAATTTAATAGAAAAAGTAGAAAATCTACAGTCAAATAAAGATGTAGAAAAAAGCAAAAAAGAAATTATTCTTATTCAAAAGGAGTGGAAAAATATAAATCCTGTTCCATATAAAATAAATCAAAAAAATTATCAAAAATTTAATTCTATATGTAATCTTATTTTTAATAAAATTGATAAAGAAAAAGCAAACAAATTAAAAGTAAATAAGAAAATTAAAGATTCTCAAAATATATTTTTAAAAGATATAGAAAATGATAAATCAAAAAAAGAAATAGATTTAAAAAATTTAGTAAATGAATGGAAAAAACTAGGTCAAACAGACTTAAAAACTGAATTAAAATTTGAAAAAACCATAATTAAAGTTCTTGTTTCAAAAGGTTTAAATAAAGAAGAATCTAAAATGAATTTTTTGAAAGTTAAATCAGATACAATGAATAATCTTGAAAAAAATAAAAAAACTAATGAATTAATAATAAAATTAGATAATTTAAAAAAGCAACTTTCCACACTTGAAAATAATTTGTCATTCTTCAATGAAAAATCAAAGGAAAATACACTTTTAGATAAAGTTCACAAAGACATAAAGAAAAATAAAGAACAAATAAATTTTATAACTTCTCAAATAAACATTTTAAAAAGTTAATGTTTTTCTTTTGCCACTTTCCAATATTTATTCAACTCATCTAAATTTGTATTTTGAAAATTTTTATTTTCTAATTTCATTTTATTCTCTAAAACCATAAATCTTTTGATAAATTTTTTATTAGTTTTTTCGAGAGCTGAATCTGGATTAACTCCAATATATCTTCCAAAATTAATTACAGAAAAAATAAGATCTCCAAATTCATCTTCAATCCTTTTAAAATTTCCTATTTCTAATTCATCTGAAAGTTCCTTTAATTCCTCCAATATCTTGTTTCTAACTTTTCTTTGATCATCCCAATCAAAACCAACATTAGAAGCTTTTTGTTGAATTCTCATAGACTTTAGAATTGAAGGAAGAGATTTAGGAACACCCTGCAATACACTTTCTCTACCATCTTTTAGTTTTAACTTTTCCCAATTTAATTTCACTTCACTTTCATTTATTTTTTCAGTTTTATCATACACATGAGGATGCCTATAAATTAATTTTTTTGAGATACCATCTGCAACATCTGAAATATCAAATTTATTTGATTCACTTGCAATTCTTGAATAAAATATAATATGTAATAATAGGTCACCTAATTCATTTTTAATTTCTTCAATATTATTTTCTGAAATAGCATCTACTAATTCATATGTTTCTTCAATAGTTAAGGGTTTTAAGGATTCAAAAGTTTGTTTTTTATCCCAAGGGCATTTTTCCCTAAGATCATCCATTATTTCTAAGAGACGTCCAATAGATTTTAATTGTTTCTCTTTTGACATAAAATTATTTATAAAAGGACATTGGATAGTCACATTTGACTTTACCTAATGAAATATTATTTAATTTACTTTTTAATAATTTCTTTTTAAAAGAGCTTAGTTTATCAGTAAATAATATTCCCTCAATATGATCATATTCGTGTTGAACAACTCTAGCACATAATCCTTTAAGTTTTAAAACTCTACTTACAAATTTTTCATCCTTAAAATGAATTTCTATTTGATCTTCTCTGTTTATATCTTCCCTGATATCAGGGATACTTAAACATCCTTCATTGAAACTACATAATTTAGATGAAGACCACAATATTTTAGGATTTATAAAAATTTTTTTAAAATTTATCAATTTATCTCGTTCTCCAGAATTTAATTCTTTATCATCTGCAAAAGGTGAGGTATCAACAATAAATAATCTAATCGATTTACCAATTTGAGGAGCGGCTAGTCCAACTCCTTTAGCAGAATACATTGTATCCCACATATCTTGAATTATAGATTTTAAGTCTTTATAATCTTCACTGATTTCATCACATTTAATTTTCAAGATTGGATTTCCGTAAGCTACAATTGGTAATATCATATCATTTTTTTTCTAAGTATGATTGAAGAATAATAGTTGCACTAATTTTATCAACTAAACTTTTATTCTTCCTTTTCTTTTTATTAATTCCACTTTTATTGATTGTTTGTTTTGCTAATAAAGATGTAAACCTTTCATCATACCTTCTAATAATAATTTTTGGAAAAATTTTATTTAAATTTCTAATAAATAATAATATTTGATCTTCTATTTCAGATGGTCTATTATTAAATTGTAAAGGCTTCCCAATTACAATAGTATCTACTTGCTCATTATTTATTGTTTTTTTTAAAAAAGGGATTATTTCAGAATTAGAAACAGTAGTTAATCCAAATGCAAACATTCTAAGTTCATCAGTAATAGCTATTCCTATTCTTTTTAATCCATAATCTATTGCAACAATTTTAGACATTTTTCAAAGTTAATTGATTAATAATTAAGGTTAAAATATCTGAAAGTATTAATTAGAATGTATATTTGAAAAAAATATGTTAAAAGTTAGACAAATTATTGAATCTGCTTGGGAAGATAAATCTTTATTAAAAAATAAAGAAACAAAACAAGCTATATATTCAGTTATTAATAGTTTAGATAAAGGAAATTTAAGAGTTGCTGAACCTAAAAAACATGGATGGGTAGTAAATGGATGGGTAAAAAAGGCAGTGATTCTTTATTTCCCTATTCAAAAAATGAAAACCATAGAAGTTGGACCACTAGAATTTCATGATAAAATACCATTAAAAAAAGGTTATGCTGAAAAAGAAGTTAGGGTAGTTCCTCATGCAGTGGCTAGACATGGTGCTTATATTAGCAAAGGAGTAATTCTAATGCCATGCTATATCAATATTGGTTCATTTATTGGTAAAAATTCTATGGTAGATACATGGGCTACTGTTGGAAGCTGTGCACAAATTGGTGAAAATGTACATTTAAGTGGAGGAGTTGGTATCGGAGGTGTATTAGAACCTTTACAGTCCTCTCCTGTAATAGTAGAAGATAATGCTTTTATTGGTTCAAGGTGTATAGTCGTAGAGGGAGTAAAAGTTGGAAAAGAATCTGTGTTGGGTGCCAATGTAGTTCTTACTGGATCTACAAAAATAATTGATGTTTCAGGGGATAATCCTAATGAATTTAAGGGAGAAATTCCTCCCAGATCTGTTGTAATTCCTGGATCCTATACAAAAAATTTTCCTGCTGGTGATTTTCAGGTTCCCTGTGCTTTAATAATTGGAAAAAGAAAAGAAAGTACAGATAAAAAAACCTCACTTAATAATGCTTTAAGAGACTATAATATATCTGTTTAATCTAATTTATTAATGGTTTTAGAAATTAAAAAAGCTGTTAAATGCCTTAATAATGGTGGTATAATAATTTATCCAAGTGATACTTTATGGGCAATTGGATGTGATGCGACCAATCAAAGTTCTATTGATAAAATTTATAAAATAAAAAAAAGAAGTAAATCAATGCCATTTATTTGTCTAATGAATAACTTTAAAATGATTGAAAAATACACCAATATTAATCAATCAAAAAAAGATATTATCAATTCTCAAAAAGGGCCAACTACTGTTATATATGATGAAGTAAAAAATTTAGATACTTTTTCAAAATCAATTGCAATTAGAATTCCAAATGATGTGTTTTGCCAAAATCTTTTAAATGCTTTTGATAGGCCAATAATTTCTACTTCGGTTAATATTTCTGGAGATAACTACCCTTTTTGTTTTAAAGAAATAGATAAAGTTATTTTAGATCAAGTTGATTATAAAGTAAATTTATTTATAGATAAAAAACTTGATAAAGCTTCGAAAATAATTAAAATAAGAGAAGATAACTCTATAATAACAATAAGGTCTTAAAATGATTCATTCTAAAATTAAAAAAAATATTAATAATAATTTATTTAAAGTTATTTCTAAATGTGTTAATGAAGATGGTATAGAATGTTATTTGATTGGTGGCTACGTTAGAGATTTGGTAATAGGCTTAAAAAAACCAAAAGATATAGATATTATGGTTGTGGGAGATGGAATTGAAATGGCAAAAAAAGTTTGTAAAATCTTAAATCCAAAAGTTAAAATAAAAATCTACAAAAATTTTCGTACTGCGGCTTTTAAGTATAAAAATTTTGATATTGAATTTGTTGGAGCTAGAAAAGAGAGCTATAAAAATTCTAGTAGAAATCCAATAGTTGAAATAGGAACTCTTAATGACGATCTAAACAGAAGAGATTTTACAATTAATACTATTGCAATTGGATTAAATTCATCTAATTGGGGAGAAATATTAGATAAGTTTAATGGATTGAATGATATAGAAAATAAATTAATAAGAACTCCTCTAGATCCAGTTAAAACTTTTTCTGATGATCCACTCAGAATGTTAAGAGCAATAAGATTTTCATGTCAATTAGAATTTAATCTTCATGCTGATTTATTAAATTCAATTTCATCAGAAAAAAACAGAATTAAAATAATTTCTGGGGAAAGAACTTCAGAAGAATTAAATAAAATATTAATGACTAATAAACCTTCTATAGGTTTTAAAATTCTTGATGAAACAGGACTTCTAAAAATAATTTTGCCAGAATTAACAGCATTGAAAGGAATTGATGAAATTGATGGCTATAAACATAAAGACAATTTTTATCACACATTAGAGGTTTTAGATAATATATGCTTAGCAACTGATAATCTTTGGTTAAGATGGTCTGCTCTGCTCCATGATATTGGCAAAGCACCAACCAAAGAATTTATTAATAAAATAGGATGGACATTTCATGGACATGAATTAAAAGGTTCTAAAATGGCATATAAAATATTTAAAAGGTTAAATCTACCATTAAATAATAAGTTAAAATATGTTCAAAAAATTATTTACATGAGTTCGAGGCCAATTGTTTTATCTAATGATAATATCTCAGATTCTGCAATAAGAAGATTAATTTATGATGCAAATGAAGATGTTGATGATCTATTAACATTATGTGAAGCAGATATTACTACCAAAAACCCTAATAGGTTTAAAAAATATCTTAACAACTTTAAAAAAGTTAGAAAAAAAATTGTTGAAGTAGAAAAAAGAGATCATATAAGAAATTTCCAGCCACCAATTACTGGTCAAGAAATTATGGAGACATTTAATCTCAAACCTTGTAAATCAATAGGCAAAATTAAAGAGGCTATTAAGGAGGCTATTCTAGAAGGTGAAATTAAAAATGATTACAATACGGCATATAAACTTATGCTGGAAGAAGGGGAAAAATTAGGTCTTATAGCAAATGAAAAGAGATAACAAAAAGGTAATTTACTGGCTTTTTAGTGGATGTGCCTTAATTTTTATTATGGTAGTTGTTGGTGGGATAACTAGATTAACTCATTCAGGGTTATCAATCCCAGACTACAAACTAATTTCAGGAATAATTCCTCCAGTTAACGATCAACAATGGCAAGAAGCATTTGATCTCTATAAACAATATCCAGAATATCAAAAACTAAATAGCAATATAAGTTTAACAGAATTTAAAGGTATTTTCTTCTGGGAATGGCTACATAGAGTTATTGGAAGAGTTATAGGTATAGTCTTCATTATTCCTTTTCTCTATTTTCTAACAACAAGACAATTAGATAAATCCACTATAAAGAAAACTATAATACTACTAATTCTGGGTAGTTTTCAAGGATTTTTAGGATGGTATATGGTAAAAAGTGGTTTAGTTGATAGACCTGATGTGAGTCATTATAGGCTAGCTGCACATTTAACAACCGCGTTTGTAACTTTTGCTTATACATTATGGGTCGCCCTAGATTTAATTTTTCCTATAAAACAGACTATAAATAAAACATATAGAAACCTAATAAGAATTGGTTTAGTAATACTATTCATTCAAATAATATATGGAGCATTTGTAGCTGGCCTAGATGCTGGGTTTATTCATAATAACTGGCCTATGATGAATGAAGGAAAATTCATGCATGAAACAGTTTTAATTGAAAAAACCCCCGTGTATAAA
>CAYSTA010000008.1:32412-57066 GCA_964433845.1 uncultured Flavobacteriaceae bacterium | reverse complement strand
CAAATGGAGGGTGGTTATACCTTGAACTAAATGAGTTTATCAAAAGATTAATAACCACATCGATATCATCACTTTTTAAATTACGTATTTTCATTAAATAAGTTTAATTAGAATTTATAAAAGTAAAGAGTATAAGTTCCCTTAAAAAACAATTTAACTTCAAATCTTTAATTAATAAAAAGTTGATAATTTTAAGCTTCTATTTTGTTTATTTGATAATTTTTATCATGTTTTTTATTGATTTAGTAGAAGATTAAAGCAATTTTTTGATTCTTTTAACTTGGAAATTAATTAATTAATTAATTCAAAAGATTCGTGCAGATTTGCATTAGAATCGGTTCCAATATATATATCAAACATGCCTGGTTCAGATTCCCATAGATCATTAACTGAATAGAATCTAAGTAAGCGTTCTGAAATATTAAAATTAACTTTTTTGCTTTCACCAGGTTCTAATTCAATAATTTCGAATCCTTTCAATTCTCTTATGGGTCTAGTTACGCTAGCAATCCTATCTCTAATATATAATTGAACTACTTCTTTACCCTTAAATTTTCCAGTATTTTTAAGCTCAACAGAAACGTTTATTGAATTATTCATTTTAAGAGCCTTACTCTCAATTTTTATATTAGAATATTCAAAAGTTGTATAACTTAATCCGTAACCAAAAGGATATAAAGGAGTATTCGACTCATCGTTGTAATGAGACCAGAAAACTTGTTTACTTGGTCCGGGTCTTCCAGTATTTTTATAGTTATAATAAATAGGGATTTGTCCCACACTACGTGGAAAACTCATTGGTAATTTTCCACTTGGATTGTAATCTCCATATAAAACTTGGGCAATCGCATTTCCCGTTTGAGTACCCAATTGCCATGCCTCAACTATTGATGGAATATTTCTATCTGCCCAATCAATATTCAATGGCCTACCATTCATTAAAACCAAAACTATATTTTTATTTACTTTATAAATTTCTTCTAATAATTCTTGTTGAACTCCAGGCAAATCAATTTCAGTTCTACTTCTCCCTTCACCCGATTGAAAACCGTCTTCTCCAAGAACCATAACAACCACATCAGAGTTTTTAGCAGCAATTCTTGCAGCAGCAAATCCAGATTTATCATTTTCATTAATCTTTACTTTTTCCGAAAATCCCACAACACCACTATCGTTAGTAATAACATCAGCTCCTTTTCTATAAATTAAGTTGTTATTTGAATATTTTTTCATTCCTTCTAATACTGTAACAGCTGTATTATTATCCGATGAAGTTCTCCAATTACCTAGTGGACTATTATTGTCATTTGCAAGTGCTCCAATTAGAGCTATTTTTTGAGTAGACTCTTTTTTAAGAGGAAGAAGTTGATTCTCGTTTTTTAATAAAACAATAGATTTTTTAGCCATTTCCAAAACAGCTTTATTATTATCAGGATGATTTATAATTTTTCTTTCTCTTTCAGCATCTAAATATCTATATGGATCATCAAATAAACCTAATTCAAATTTAACTCTAAGAATTCTACTAACCGCATCATTAATTAAGCCAACATCAACCTTTTTAGAATTAACTAATTCCTTTAATTTTTTAACATATAAATGAGATTCCATATCCATATCTGAACCCGCTTTTAAAGCTAATTCTGTTGCATGAACTTTGTCCTTGGCATAGCCATGAGGTATCATTTCAGTAATAGATCCCCAATCAGAAATAACAAAACCATCAAAATTCCATTCTCCTTTTAAAACATCCCTTTGTAAAAATGAATTACCAGTTGCAGGAATACCATTCAATTCATTAAATGAATTCATAAAAGTTCTTACTCCTTCATCAACTGTTGCAATAAATGGTGGAAAAATAACATTATATAAAGTGTTTTTGCTTATATCAACTGTATTATAATCTCTTCCCGATTCCGAAAAACCATAAGCAGCAAAATGTTTAGCAGTAGCTGCAATAGTATTATGTTTTGAAAGATCCTTTCCTTGAAACCCTCTAACTCTGGCTGCAGCAACTAAACTTCCTAAATAGGGATCTTCACCAGCCCCTTCCATTACCCTTCCCCACCGAGCATCTCTTGATATGTCAACCATAGGGGCAAATGTCCAATTGGTTCCAGCTGCAGAAGCTTCTAGGGCTGCAACTCTAGCTGAATTCTCAATCTCTTCCAAATCCCAACTTGCAGCCTCAGCAAGAGGAATTGGACTTAAAGTTTTATAACCATGTATTACATCATTTCCAATAATTAAAGGAATTCCTAATCTAGTCTCTTCTACTACAATTTTTTGAAGTGCTGTAATTTCTTTAACTCCTCTAACATTAAGCATTGATCCAACTAAACCTTTTTTTAAGTTATCGTATTTGTATTTTGCATCTCCATTCTTTGGGGAAGGGCCTGTAACATCCCAAAAACCATTGTACTGATTCATTTGACCAATTTTTTCATCGAGAGTCATGATGTTTAAAAGAGAGTCTACTTTTTTATTAATAATCTCTTTATCGTTGATAGAGTTATTATCGGTTTTACAGCTAAATAAAAAAGTTGACAGTAAAAGTATAATGGTATATATTCTCATTCTATAATTTTTTATTGATATATTCTAACATAATCTATCTCCATTGTATCGCTTACAAAGTCAGGAGCAATCTCACCACCCATATTTCCTCCCATTGCAACATTTAATATTATAAACTGATCCCAATTAAAAGGAAGGGCACAAGAGTTTCCAACTAAATGATGCGGTTTGTCATCTACATAAAATGTTAAAGCTTGCTTGGTCCAAACTAGTGAGTAGACATAAAATTTTTCTGTAATATCCGTGTAATCATTACTAATGTGGGTGTCTCCATCTCCATATTTGTCTGGATGATGTACAGTTGATTGAACCTTAAAATTATTGACTTGAGCTGATTCTAGAATATCTATTTCACCACATTTTGGCCAAGTGACACTTTTAAAATTAGAACCAAGCATCCAAAGTGCTGGCCAAGTACCTTTAGTTCCTGGAATTTTAGCTCTTATATCAACTCTACCATAAGTAAAATCTTTTTTAGTATTGGAAATTATTCTTGCTGAAGTATAGTTGTTTCCATTATAGGATTCTTTTTTAGCAATAATTTTTAATTTTCCATCTTCAACCTTAGAATTATCTAATCTTGAAGTGTAGGATTGTACTTCATTATTATACCAAGAGTCTCCAACTTCATGCACCCATTTATTAGAATCCAAAGCTCCTGAAACATTAAATTCATCTGACCAAACAAGATTAGTAAACTGATCTTTAGGGTTAATTGTAGAAACTGTTTTTGCTGTTAACCACACATACCAAGCTACATCTTGATCATCTTTAGATCTTAAAAATATATTATCAGAATCATAACATTCTATTGTATAATTATGCTCACCAACATAAAATCCAACAAATCCTTTTCCTGTAATTTCTAATTTATTTTCCTCTCCATCTTTTATAGCTATAAAATTGCTTTGGTAATCATCTAAAGGATAATTTTCTATTTCACCAGAAGAATTAGTTGGCTGTGATGTAGATCCAAAATCATTTGTCAAATAAGTTGCTTTTCCAAAAACTGTTTTATTAGTTTTATGTTTATATGTTCCATCTACATTAAATATATATTCATCATCATAAAATCCTGAACTATTTTTTGAAAATGCATACCCCTCCCAATAAGTTGGATATTTTTTATCTGGAGCACCGTTAGAAAAATGTGCATCTTGAGCAGCATTAATTTTCCAAGTTCTTGATGAACTCCCAGCTAATAATTCTAATAAACCTTGCTCAGAATCTTTTTTTACATAAACAGTTACAGATTTGTCTACACTTATATAATTATTGGTTTTAGAATATGCCAAAACCTTAACGTTATATGTTTTAGTTCCTTGATCAGTATAAGTATATTCAGCAGAGCCTGAAGTCGTTTGTGAGTCTCCAGTTCCAAATCTAAAACTATAAGAAACAGCATTGGTTGCATTTGCAGTAAATTTTACAACACCTGAACCATTCCCATTTGGGTTGACATTATTAGATCCTACAACATCAATAGTTAAAGTTAGATTAGAAGGAATGATTTCTACAGGGTCAACAGGCCCTGTATTCCCATCGTCTGTTGCGCTTCCAGAACAAGAAATAAAAACATGAAATAAGAATATAAATTTAATTAAGCTCAATTTTAAAAAGTAATTCATTAATTTTTTTAGTATTGTAATCATTTATTGCATTAGATGAAATAATAGTTTTTTATAAAAAGCCTGGCGAAAAAAGCTTTTCTCCAGGCTTTTAAAATAGATTGAAACAAACTAACTTCTATTTATTCTTTATTCGTAATTTTCCAAAACCACCCTAATCCTCCAGAGCCAACAGTTCTTAATATTAATTCATCGGTCTTTGATCTATCCAAAATGGTATAACTGTGAGAGCCTACATAAAAGCCCATAAAACCTAAACCAGTTAAATTAATTGTTTCAACCCCTCCTGGAGCTGAAATAGACCATTTTCCAGTGAAACTTTCAAAAGGGAAATTTGTGTATTCATTATCACCATTTCTTTCTTGTCCTTTAGGGCCTCCCAAATCAGCATCCATAGGATCAGCTTTCCCAAAAATTTGTCCATCAGCCCCTACATCAAATGTAAAAGTACCATCTGCAGCAAAAGTATATCTGTCATCATACATTCCCGTAGAAGCTTTATCATTTGGATTAGCAGCCCACCAAATTGGAGTTGCAGCATCAGCAGGGCCTACACCCATATGAGCACCAACTTCTTTGTATACTCTCCATTTTCCAGTTGTTAAAGCAGCAACAAGCTCTGCTGGAGGAGAATAAGTAGCAAGTACAGTAACCGTTTTGGCAACAACAGTTGAAGTTCCGCCAGGACCAACTGCAATAGCACTTACAGTATAATCATGAGTTCCAACAGTAGAAAAATTATAAGTTTTTTTCCCAGATGGAGTTAATTTTTCTTCTCCATTGTATGAAAATTTATAAGTAATTGCCCCGGTTCCTGTAACAGTAAAATGAACAGTTCCAGAACCATCTCCATTTGGAGCTTCAGCACTAGCACCAACTATTTCTGCAGTTAAAGTTACATTACTAGGAGCAGTAATATCTCCAAGAGTAAATTCTTCCTCTTCACAGCTAATAAATGTAAAAACTGCTAAAGCGAAAATTGTTTTAAATAATAAATTGATTTTTTTCATTTTTTTATCTTTTATATTTATTAGAATTGTGTTATATCATCAACATAAATAGTGAAATTCGAACTACCATCTCCCATCGTTCCATTATCAATAAACATCACCAAATTATACCATTCCACTGATGAAGAGATTCCAGAATAATCAAATATTAACTCCTCCCATTCATTAGCTTTAGTAGTAGTAGCAGTAACCTCAGCAGAAGCAGTAGTATTCGGCCATCCAACTGAATCCTCAAATTTCATCATAAAATTAAGACCAACTCTCGGAGACCAAACCTTTACTCTAAGCTTACTCTCAGAATCTAACTTAAATTTATCCGTTACAGTATATTTTTGACCTCCCCAAGTTTGACCTGCATCTTTAACTAATTTTAAAACATGATCAGATGAGTTTCCTGAAGTATCAGGATTTGCTATAACTTCAGCAGAACCTCCATCAAAACCAGAGAGTGCTCCAGCAGTTTCAAAGTCTGAAATAGTTGAAGAAGTAGTAGTAGAATATTGAGTTATATCATCAACATAAATAGTGAAATTCGAACTACCATCTCCCATCGTTCCATTATCAATAAACATCACCAAATTATACCATTCCACTGATGAAGAGATTCCAGAATAATCAAATATTAACTCCTCCCATTCATTAGCTTTAGTAGTAGTAGCAGTAACCTCAGCAGAAGCAGTAGTATTCGGCCATCCAACTGAATCCTCAAATTTCATCATAAAATTAAGACCAACTCTCGGAGACCAAACCTTTACTCTAAGCTTACTCTCAGAATCTAACTTAAATTTATCCGTTACAGTATATTTTTGACCTCCCCAAGTTTGACCTGCATCTTTAACTAATTTTAAAACATGATCAGATGAGTTTCCTGAAGTATCAGGATTTGCTATAACTTCAGCAGAACCTCCATCAAAACCAGAGAGTGCTCCAGCAGTTTCAAATCCTGAAATTAATGTTCCTGCGGTAATAGCGCCACTAGTTGGAATAATTTTCATTATATCATCTATATGGTATATTCCAGCTGTAGAGGCCCCTCCATCAATAAAGAAAACCAATTTTTTGAAATCAGCTGTTCCATCCCAAGCTGCTCCAGCATTAGGCCAAGCTTGTGCTGTAATGGTTGACATATCAAAAGTAATTGTATTCCATCCTTGTGTAGAGAAATTTTGTTTTAATTCAATATATTCATTATCTCCACTTTCTTCTAACTTAATCATTAATGTATGTGCATTAGCATCTGGAGAATGTATTTTAACTGAATACTTATTATTTGCATCTTTAACAATTTTAATAGGCTGATCTAAAGTCATCTGTATATTTTCCCAATCACTACCAGAATTAGTTACTTTTCCTGTATTGTTGGAAGAATTATCAGGATCTTTTGATAATTCAAATGACGCTCCGCCATCTCCTTTAA
This sequence comes from uncultured Flavobacteriaceae bacterium, assembly GCA_964433845.1. Taxonomy (GTDB): domain Bacteria; phylum Bacteroidota; class Bacteroidia; order Flavobacteriales; family Flavobacteriaceae; genus MAG-121220-bin8. The sequence continues at coordinate 50,434 of CAYSTA010000008.1, read as the reverse complement.
ACTTTTCTTCTTTGTCAAACTTAATTGGAAGTTTTAACTCAGATTTTTTATAGAAATATATATTGTCTAAGAATACTGTACCAAACCCACCTCCATTCCATGGAGAACCTACAAACTTAAATTGGTGAATATCAGCCATTGAAAGTCCTTGATCAGTAAATGCAGAAATTGGAATATCAATACTAGTCCATTGATCTTTAGTAAGATCTTTAGTTACAGACTTCTCACCTGTAGCTTTACTAATTGGAAAAATTTCAAGAGCTGCAAGATCTGCTGTCCATGCATCTACATGCAAAAACTCCATTCCTGAGACATCTTGCTCTGATCCAAATTGAATTCCTTGATAATTCAATTTAGAATACTGAAGCATTTTATCTCCATTCAAATCATATTCTGCATATTGAGTAGTTTGTCCCCAATTTGGATAAAAATCAGATCCAGTCACATCTGTATACTTTCCGCTATAAATAGAAACTACACTCGATGAAGGTCTATCTTTAGGTGTTGGAGCAGATGCCATAGGCTGCATAATTGCAGTAACTTCAAAATCAGCTGTATAATCTGTTGTAGCAATTGCACCACCCTTTGCTGTTACTTTAACTGAATAAGTCCCAGCATCTTTATAAGTAAATGATGCTGTTGCTCCTATATTAGCAGACACCTTTTCAGAACCAGATTCTCCAGAATAAAAATCAAAACTAGTAGCAAAGTCTGCCGTAGCAGTAACATTAACCTTTTTTGATATTGTTGCATCGTTAACAATAGTTACAACTAAGTTTTGAGGAGCTTTAAAAGAAACAACTAATTGAACATCCGCACTAGTTTTTAGTTTATTTAAACCATGAGCTGTAACTTTTACAGTATGAGTAGCTTCAGTGTAGGTATGCTTGACGTTTTTACCAACAGCTATACCAGTTACTCCAGCGCTTCCATCACCAAAGTCAACATCAAAAGAAATAACATTATCCCCAGTCGGTGTAATAGTTACAAGACCTGTATTGTCTTGGGTAATTTCAAAATTAGCACCTACGTTTGAAGGAGCAACAATTCCAAAATCAGTCTCTTCCATGAAGTCCTCATTACAACTAATTATTGCTGTAAAAACGAAAAGTAAAGTAAAAATTTGTTTTATTGTTTTCATGTTTATTCGTATTAAATATTAATATCCTGCATTTTGGGTTAATCCAGAAATATCAATTTCTGTTTGTGGAATTGGGAAAACCTCATGTTTTCCTGTTACAAATCCAGATATAGCATTAGCAGCTTCACCAGTTCTTACCAAATCAAAGAACCTATGACCTTCCATTGCTAATTCCAATCTTCTTTCAGCCCAAATTTCTTTAGTTAGGGTAGCTCCAGTGGAAGAGCTAGCTTTCGAACTATTTCCATATGCTCTTGCTCTAACTTGATTTAAATAATTTTGAGCTTTTGTGTCATCAGGGGATGATTTTCTATTGTTGGCTTCCGCAGCCATAAGAAGAACATCTGCATATCTGATTGCTCTATAATTAGTTTCATAATTTAATTCTTGCTGTGCAGCACTAGCTCCAGATCTTGGAATATATTTATGATTAAAGTAACCTGTATGCTCATATCCTTTTGTATATTCTGCACCTGTACTTTTAGCCCAAGCATCTATATCTAAAACAGCAGCATCTCTTCTAGTATCTCCTGCATCGTATGCATCATATAAATCCTGAGTTGGCACATTAAAACTCCAACCTGATGCATATACTGATCCACTATACCCTCTAATTCCATGGTGAATAATAGCAAAACTTCCTTCAGAACCTTGAGGGAAGCCCCAATCCCACCAATTAGAATTTTTAGAGTGCTGTACTTCAAAAACAGATTCTGGTCCATTTTCACCAGAAGTTAAGAAAATGTCCTTTTGATTGGCTGGCAATGAATAAAGACCAATTAAAGGATCTAAAATAGTTGCAGCCTCCGTAAATTTATCTTGATATAAATAAACTTTTCCTAAAAGTGCATGAGCACTATAAGAAGTAGCTCTTCCATTTGTACTTTTTTCTGCTGGTAATGCAGAAATAGCCGCTTGGAGATCTGCCTCAATTTGAGCATATACTTGAGCTTTAGGTGATCTAGATAAAGTATTGGAATCACTAGCAGTTAATCTTGATTTGGTAAACAATGGTACATCTCCAAAAATTTTCACCAGTTCAAAATAATAATAAGCTCTTAAGAAATGTACTTCACCATAGAGCTGTGCTTTTCTAGAAAACTCTAATTTATCTTTATTTTCTACTAAATAATTAGCTCTATTGATTCCTTCATATAACCACTTCCATGTACTAGTAAGTTGATCATTCTGAGGAACGTGAATCATATCATCAATTTTTTGTAATCCAATTACATCCGTAGCACTTTCTCCTCCACATAAAGAATTATCAGAAGCAAGATCTCCAATCATTACAGTATATATATTCCATTGTAGAACATCATAGGTTCCAACCAGAGCTGCTTCGTAATCTGCAGATGTTTTAAAGTAATCATCTGCTACAATAGTGTAGCCCTCAGATGCTTCGTAGTCAACATAATCTTCACACCCTATAAATCCAAGGGAAAGAATGATTAATAATAAGTTATTATAAATTTTATTTTTCATAATATATGTTTTTAAAATTTGAGATTAAGTCCTAGTGAAATAATTCTTGGAGAAGGATATGTTCCTCTATCAACACCCGTATCAAGAACGGGACCTCCACCATTTGAAATTTCAGGATCATATCCTGTATAATCAGTGAAAGTAAAAGCATTTTTAGCTTGTGCATAAACTCTTAAACTACTAAGTCCAAGCTTAGAATATGTAGAACTTGGGAAATTATATCCCAATTGAATATTCTTGATTTTAACATAACTACCATCCTCAACATATCTGTCTGAAACTCTAGAATTATCATTAGCATCAATGAAAGAATACCTAGGCTCTGTTGTACTTGTTCCTTCACCCTTCCATCTGTTTAAAACGGATGCAAATTTATTAGTATAATTTAATCCTCTTTCATATCCTCTATATATATCGTTTCCTACAGAAGCATACGTAAAAACTGACAGGTCAAAGTCATAAACATCTAATGCAAAGTTCCAGCCTAATGTAAAGTCAGGGAATGGATCCCCAATTTTAGTTCTATCAGATGAATCAATTTTACCGTTTCCATCAATATCAACAAATCTAATATCACCAGCTTGCGCATTATTCTGAGTAGCGTGTTTATCTACATCAGCTTGGTTTTGAAAAATTCCATTAGTTTTATAGCCCCAAAAAATACCTGGAGATTCTCCCTGTCTAAATTGGGTTAAATTTTTATAAGGAATGCCATATCCGCTTCCCCATATATATTTGTCTCCATTCTTAATTTCCTTAACTAAATTTTCTGCTGTAGTAAAATTAAATGTAGTATTAAAACTTATATTCTCAGCAATATCATCTCCATATGACAAACTAATTTCATAACCCTTCGTTTCTGTCTTACCAATGTTAGCCACTGGATAGCTAGGAATCCCCAAATAAAGAGATAAAGTTGGGCTAAATAACAAATCATCTACTGTTTTTATAAAATAATCTGCAGTAAATCTTAATTTAGAATCAAACATAACTAAATCTATACCAGCATTTGTCTGAATTTGATTTTCCCAAGAAACATCGTCATTAGGAATGCCTAATAAAGTTGATCCAGAAGTTATTGTGTCTCCAAATGTATATTTTGGAAAAGTTGAAATCGTACCAAACTGTGGAGAAGCATTATCATTTCCAACAGATCCATAACTAGCTCTAACTTTCAAAAAGTCAATTATTGATGAACTAAAAAAGTCTTCATTAGAAGCCACCCAACCTAAAGAAGCTGAAGGGAAAATGGCAAACTTATTGTTTTTTCCAAATGAAGTGGAGCCATCTCTTCTAACGGTAAGAGAGGCTAAATACTTTTCTTGATAATCATATTCAACTCGTCCCATAAGAGAAACGCTTCTACTTACCGACTGCCAAGATCCTGTGGTTTGGTCTTCTATTCCTCCAGTAGCAGAACTTAAATCTGCAAACTTCCATGAGTTAAATGGAACATCTACATTGCTTCCGCTTAAACCATTATTTGTTTGTTTACCAATTGTAAAACCAGCAAAAACATTAAAATTGTGCTCTTCATTAATATTAAAATCATAATTACCAAAAATTTCATATGTGAAATTAAACCAATTTTGTTTTGTTTCACTAACTCTACTATGATCATCCTTTGTTCTTGGACTTAAGTCAGCATTTGCATTTGTAGCATTGTGTCCAACTCCATAAAAACGAAGTGGACTAAATGATTTTTGTTGTTGCCATATGCTAGCATATCCTAGCCTAGAAGTTATTTTAAAATTGTCCATCAACTGATATTGTAATTCAATTTTACCAATTAACTTATCTGTCTTATTATCACTATATGAATTGTCAACACCTGCAAGAGGATTAATAACTTCTTGAGTGATATTAGTGCTTGTACTATATTTCCCATTTGTCATTACTGGAAGAGTAGGGTCAAAATTTAGTGCATTAAATATTTGACCTCCACCATGTCCATTTCCTTGAATATTTGAATATTTAACATGCACTATTCCTTTTAATTTTTCTGAAAAGTCTGTTGTAAAATTGGTAGACAAAGTTGATCTATCAAAAAAGTCTTTATCTCCTCCAACAGCTACACCTTCTTGCGCAGTATATCCTGCTGAAAGGAAATAAGTTGAATTTTCAGATCCTCCAGAAGCTGAAAAATTAGTAGTAGATATGGGTGCTGCATTAAAAAGTTCCTTTTGCCAATTTGTCCCTACACCTAAACTAGATAAGTCCGTATAAATTAAAGATCCACCTGAAGAAACACTCCCCTCATTTAACATAGCAGCATATTGAGAAGCATTTAGTACATCAATATATTTATCAACCTCTTGAATACCATAAGAAGTGTCTAAAGAAAAAACAGTAGATTGATTTTTCTTGCCAGATTTGGTGGTGATAACAATAACACCATTTCCTCCTCTGACTCCATACAAAGCAGTTGTAGAAGCATCCTTTAAAACTGAGACACTTTCTATATCGGAGGGGCTAATAGCATCCATATCCCAAAGAGAAGAATTTATACCATCAATTACCACCAAAGGATCTGTTCCAGAAAATGAAGTTATTCCTCTAATTAGTACTGAAGGTTTACCTCCAGGATTGGGGCTAGAAATTACATTTAATCCTGTTTGACCTTGTAAAGCATCCTCAACCCTTAGAGGTTTTAATTTAGCAACCTCATCACCAGAAACAGTAGAAACTGATCCAGATATATTAGATGCTTTTTGAGTACTATACCCAACAAGAATAATTTCATCTAATGCATTTGCGGGTAAAAGCTTAACATCTAAAGTAGTAGAATTAGCTACTAGAATTGATTGGGAAGAATATCCAACATAGCTAAAAACAAGAGTATTGCCCTGAGAAGCATTAATTGAATAATTCCCATCAAAATCAGTAGAAACTCCAATTTTAGTGCCCTGAACTAAAACAGTAGCTCCAGGTAGCGGGATACCGTTATCATCTGTTACCGTTCCACTAATTGATTGAGCCTGTAAATTAAAAGCAAAGGCAAACATCAATAAAAAAGAAGAAAGATTCCTTAAAATTTTTGATTTCATATTATTTTTAGTTTAAAAAAAATAAACTTAATGTATAAATTCATATATATCAACATAAATAACCTATACAGGATTGAGAAATTCACATAAACTAACACTTATTATTACATAATAGATAAATTCTAGATATAAAATGAACTATTTTATTAAAAAAATAATAAATAAAATAGTAAATTAAATATTTAATATAATGCTAATGTATAGTTAATGTAAAGTATATAATTAACTATTACGCCAATTTATAAACTAAGCAAGTGATCTGTAAGTCCCTCATTACGTGCTAAATTCATTTTTTTTCTAAGTCTATATCGTTTAATTTCAACACTACTTAGTGAAATATTTAGTAAAGGTGCTATATCTTTGGAAGAAAGATTAAGCCTGAGATATGCACATAACCTTAAATCATTGTTAGTTAAAGATGGGTGCGATTCTTTTACTTTCTTTAAAAAATCTTTATCAGCATTATTAAAGGCTTCTTCAAAAAACTTCCAATCATCCTGATTATTTAAATTTCTATCTATAATATTTATAATAGATGAAATATTTTGTATTGAATTAATATTTTTAAGATCTTTTTTAAGCTTACTTAAAAACTGATTCTTTTTAATCATACTCATTGTAGAAATAGCCAATTCCCTATTCTTGCCTTCAATATCTTGTTGAAGTTTTTCATTTTCAATTGTCATTAATGCCTGTTTCTTTTCGATTTCCTTTAATTCAAGTTTGCTTTGATTCATTCTTATAATCTTTTCTTCTTTTTTTCTATAGAAATTAATATAATAACTATTGATTATAAAAATCAAAATCACAACTATTAAAACATAATTAACAATCATGAAGTTAGATATATACCAAGGGCTCTTAATTGAAAATTTGATTGACTTTAGATTATTCTTTGAAAATACATTTCCGATTTTAGATCTCACCTTAAATTCATAATCTCCATATCTAAGATTATTAAAATTAGCATTTGACTTTTGATTAAAACTACTCCAATCTTTTGTATACCCATCCAGTTGAAACTGATACTCAACTTGTTGAAATTTTTGAAAATTTGGGGAATTATAATAAAAACTAATATTATTTGTTTTGTGATCAAATTCAAAATCTTTATTAAAATCTATCGAAATAGGAGATTCATTTACTTTATTGATGTCTATTTTCTCATACTGAGTTTCTGGAGGATATATAATATATTTTTCTAGATCAAATGAGATATATCCGTTATTAGTTCCTATTATATACTCCTCATTTTGAATTTTAGAAATATTTTCAAATACTGTTTTTCTTAATTTTTCAGGAAATAGAACTGTAGATATTCTTCTTTCATTTGACATTAAATCTTTTGATAAATAGTGCACATAGTTTTCAGAAAACATCCAGAGTTTTTTATCATTGTCATTAATGATAATCCCATTTATTAATTCTTTATTAGATAAATTGGAAAGAAGATTGTCTTTTTCAAAAATATCCTTCTCAGTATTGTATTTATAAAAGCCTGCACTGTAATTATAATATATTTCATTATCAAATTTAGCTAAACTTGCATTTCCACCGATTGAAACAGATGTGTCTATTTTGAATTCTTTTAAATCAAAGAAATCAGGACTTAATAAAAGTTTATAAACACCTTTATATCCATGACTAACCAAAATTTTTCCATTTTTAGAAATTTCAAATAATCTTGAAGAAATGTCAAAACCTTTTATTTTATTTCTAATTAACCATTGATTATTTTTCTTATAAAGAATATTAAAGCCTAGATATCCTCCTTCCAAAATTAAATTAGATGATTTTGAAATTTTTCTAAAAGTCCACGTACCAGATGTTCCCGGAATTTTAGTTGCAATTCCATTTTTAATAACAAAAGATCCATTATTATGTCCACAAAATAATTCTCCATTGATTTTGGTTAAGCTCCAAACCTGTCCAGAAGTATTTGGAATTAATTTAAATGAATCCTTTGATTTGTGTTTTTTAAAAAAGAGTCCTTGATTAGTGCCAACATATAATAAATCATCATGAAGTTTTGAAGAATATACTGTTCCTAAAAAACCGTCATTATCATTATAAATTTTAAAAGGAGACTTACTGTTAAGTAACGAAATCCCATTATCAAGACCTAGCCAAATATTATTATCTAAATCTTCAAAAAGGGATAAGATAGTATTGTTAATAATACCTTCAGATTTATTTAAAGTTCTTAACAATTTCCCCTTGTCATCAAACAACATCAAACCCTTTCCAACTGTACCAATAGCAAACCCACCATCTTTCAATCTAATAGCTTTAAAAACTGTTGTCCCATTGACTTGGGGTTTAGAAATTGCTGGGGAAAATGAAGTTAAGTTTCCATTTGGAAACAATTCAAAAAAATCCATTTCATCAGTTATAATCAATAAGTTTCTATCATTTTTAAAAATATTAAGTATATGAGGGTATTGGTTTCTGTTTCTAAGCCTTGAATCATTTGAAATTAACAACTCTTCACCATTTTCCAGTGTATAAAGGCCTGAACTGAGAGTAAAATATATTCTTTTATCTACAATAAATGAATTAAAAATATCTTGAGATGGAACAAAAAACTTAATCTCTTTGGATAATTCATTATACATTATAAGACGAGATAAAGATTGAAAAATCAACCAATCATCGTAATGTAAAATGTTCCAAAATTCTTCATCATTTTGAATAATTAAATCGAAAAACTTAACTAAAGAAGTATAATAATATTTTCCATCTAATTTTTTTTCCCAATAACCAAAATCTTCATATAAACCCGCATACACTCTATTTTTAACAGCCTTTACTGAACGAACAATAGATCCATTAGGGGAATAATATGTAGTCCAACGTGAGCCATTAAATTTTAAAAGACCATCATTATTTGCAAAAAAAATATCTTTTTCTTCTGACTGTGTAATGTCCCAATTTTGATTAGCAGCATTATATTCGTCTGGCGAATATGATTGTATAGGTGGCAATAATTGCGACTGTATAGTAAAAGTAATAAAGAAAAGAAAAAAATATTTTCTCAAAACAACTGATAATTAGATAGTTATATATATTTTATGTATTAAAAGTTGTTAAATTAAGAATATTTTTTTTAATAAATCAATATTAAAATGTATAGGCGATAAAAATTATCTATCATTTAAATTACCATAAGAAAGCATACAAGAATGCTGTTATTATACAAATAACCATTGCTGAAACATTAAACTCTGAAGATGTTTCAAATAATTTTTTAGATAGAACTATTCCTTTAGGATTATCTTTATTTCCTTCCAAGTAACTTATTAAGTAAATTATAAATATAGTGGAGAGGCAAGTAATTCCCATTTGATTCATAAATGGCGTTCCTGCTAAAAACCAATTAGATGGTGCAATTTTAAAATACATGGCAACAGGAATAGAAGAAATCACCCCCCAAATTGCAGCATTGTTTGTTGCTTTTTTATAAAATAAGCCCATCAAAAACACAGCTAAAATTCCAGGACTAACAACTCCAGTGTATTCCTGAATAAATTGAAAAACTTCTCCAAGACTTCCTAATTGAGGAGCAATAAGCATAGCTATTATTAAAGAGACCAAAGCAGTAATTCTTCCAACTCTTACAGTAGATTTATCAGATGCTTTCTTATTAATAAATGACTTATAAATATCCATTGTAAAAATAGTTGATGTTGAATTTAGCATTGAGGCTAAAGAGGAAACTATTGCTGCAGCAAGAGCAGCTAAAATAAGTCCTAAAAATCCAGCCGGAATAAAGTTTTTAATTAACCAAGGAGCTGCATTGTCATTAGCTATAATACCATTTGCTCCTATAAAACTCTGATCGATTGTTTCAGGATTAAAAACTCCTGAATCCATATTCATTACATAAGCGACTATTCCAGGAACCACAACAATTACTGGCATCAATAGCTTAAGAAAAGCAGCAAAAGCGATTCCTTTTTGCCCTTCCTTTAAATTTTTTGCAGCAAGAGTTCTTTGAATAATGTATTGGTTGAATCCCCAGTAATAAAGATTAGCAACCCACATTCCACCAACTAATACTGCTATTCCTGGAAGATTTTCCCATGTGTCTTGTCCATTAGTATTTATAATTTCTCCTTTGGAAACTATCATAGTAAATCTTTCAGGAACCGTATTATAAACATGAACCATCCCATCGATAAAACTTCCTGATTCTGTAACGTTAGATAACGCAAAATAGGTCATCATTAAGCCCCCAAAAACTAGAAGCATGACCTGAATAACATCAGTCCATGCAACTGCGGCAAGTCCTCCCCATAAAGAATATGCTGCTGCAAATAATCCTAGACCAATAATGCTTCCAAAAAGTAAACTTCCATCTCCAGTTCCAATAACAATATCTAAAGCTTTTGCTCCTAAAAATAATACAGTGGTTAGATTTACAAATACAAAAAGTGCAATCCAAAAAACCGCTAGAATTGTTTTTAAATTAGAACTGAATCTTTTTTCTATAAATTCTGGAATTGTGTAAAGCCCTTTTTCAATAAATATTGGCAAAAAGTATTTCCCTACTATAAGAAGAGTTATTGCTGCCATCCATTCATAAGATGCTATAGCAAGACCAGCTGCAAAACCTGAGCCATTCATAGCAACAAATTGTTCAGCTGAAATATTCGCTGCAATTAATGAAGCACCAATAGCCCACCATGGTAAAGATTTTCCTGCTAAAAAATAATCTTCTGCGCTTTTAGCTTTTCCTTCTTTTTCTCTAGAAACATAAAGGCCTATAAAAAGTATAATTAAACAGTACAGAACAAAAACGACAATATCTAAAGTAGAAATATTCATAATTATTTTTAGTTAGAAGTATTAGGAATTGCAAAACTAACAATTTAGGACAATTCTAAAAATTTATTATCTTAGTTTTATTACAATGAAAAATAAAAGAAGAGAATTCCTTATGAATGTTTGTCCATCAGTAGCTATGGCTTTTATGGGAGTAACTCTTTTAGAAAGTTGTTCTTCTGGAGGTGAAGATGAAGTTGATAATGGAGGTGGAGGTAATTCCAATAATCAAGGTTACACTGTAAATGGTAATACAGTTGTTATTGATTTAAACCACTCAACATTTGCGACCCTTAATAGTAATGGCTGGATGAATTTTACAGCTCAAAAAATGTTGCTTTTAAAAATAGATTCTTCCACTTACAGAGCTTTTACAAATAGTTGCCCACATCAAGGGGTTAGAACAAAATGGTCATACAATTCCTCGCAAGATAAATTTAAATGTGGTGAACATAATAATTCATACCCTACAGACTGTACAACAAATGGTACTGCTGGAGGGAAATTAAACTGTTATACTTCTTCTTATTCAGCAGGAAAATTAACTGTTATTAAATCGTAATCTAAATTTTATAGTAGCCCTGCTAGGAATCGAACCTAGATCTAAAGTTTAGGAAACTCTTATTCTATCCGTTGAACTACAGGGCTAAAATGTTTATCAATCAAAAAATAAAAACTGAGCAATTAATAAGATGAAAGAGAACTTTCATTTATTATTAATTAAAGTTGAAATTATTTTATTTTTTACCTTTTGTGAAGCAAATGAAGCATTTATAGCATTTAAATTACAATTTAAAAAATGCTTATTACCCCAACTATAATATTTTGATAATAAAGAATACTCTTTGTTTAAGTCAGTATTAGATATCGCTCTTCCGTCAGAATTAATACCAATTGAAATATCATTATTGTAAAGTTTATCTATCGGATGTTCATTATAATTATTGTAAACCTTAGTTACAATATTGCTTGTTAAACAAAGTTCTAAATGAATTTCTTTTTCTTTTATTCTTTTTAGTAAAATAGGATCTTCAATACTTCTAACCCCATGTCCGATTCTTTGAGGCTTTAATTTATCAAGAGTCTCCTTGACACTGTTCGCCCCCAATGCTTCTCCAGCATGAGCAGTACATGGAATATTATTTTTATTTGCAAATTTAAATGCTTCAATATGATTATTAAGAGGATGTCCTGCTTCATCTGCTGCTATATCAAATCCTATAACATTAGTTCCTTTAAAATCATTAACTAAACGAACCGTCTGGTCACTCATTTCCTTACTAAAATGCCTTAATGTACATAAAATCAAACCAGCTTCTATTCCTGTTTTATTAGATTCTTTATTAGTTATTTCACTAACAATTTTAACAACTTGACTAGGGCTCAATCCTTTTTTAGTATGAAGTAGTGGCGCAAATCTTATTTCAACATATATAACATTATCTTTTTTTAATTGGTTAAAAAGGTCAATAGTGACTAATTTCAATGCTTCCTCAGATTGCATTATTTCTACTGCACGATCAGCACATTTTATATAATCATTTAAACAACTACAACTTGAGCCAACAAATTCGTTTATATATTTGGATTTAGTAATTTTTGGATTAATTTTTTTAACCACTTCATAACTTAATGAACAGTCTAAATGAACATGTAATTCAACCTTACAATTTTTATTATAATTCATTTTTAATTAATATATAAAAGCACGTGATTAGGCTTACTATTATTACATTTCTGTACATAATATAGATTGCCATTATTATTATCATCAATGTCTTTATAAAAATTCTTTTCAATTAAAGAATTAACAAAATTTGGAGTGGTATTGCTATGCCCTACAACTAAAATTGTCTTCCCTTTATTTAATTTTAAAAACTTGTCATAATAATCTTTAGAGGGTGAATAAGTTTGAATATCTAATTGATTATATTCTGAAATAGGTGTAGCTGTTTCTAAGGTTCTATATAAATTCGTTGAGTAAATCAAGTCAAACTTAATATGCTTAAGTATCTCTCTCCATTTATCCGCTCTTAATATTCCATCAGGGTTCAAATGTGGATTTTTATCTCCAGAATTATCTCTAACTTTCTCTGCATGTCTAATTAAATATATAGATGTGCAAATTTCATTATTGTTCTGAGAATAAGATAATAAACTAGTCCAAAGAAAGATTATATAAAAAGCATTTCTAATCATCAATTAAAATAATTCGTTTTGAGAATTAATTTTTTTTTTGCCTAAGTGATCATAAGCTAATTTAGTAACTTCTCTTCCTCTAGGAGTTCTAACAATAAAACCTTGTTGAATTAAAAATGGCTCATAAACTTCTTCCAATGTTTCAGAACTTTCAGAAACAGCTGTAGATAAAGTATTTATTCCTACAGGCCCACCTTTAAACTTATCAATAAGTGTCATTAAAATTTTATTGTCCATTTCGTCTAAACCATGCTTGTCTACATTTAAAGATTTTAAAGCAAACCTTGTAATTTCTAAATCAATATTGCCGCTTCCTTTAATTTGAGCAAAATCTCTAACTCTTCTTAGTAAAGAATTAGAAATTCTAGGCGTCCCCCTACTTCTTCCCGCAATCTCAATAGCCGCATCGTTGTCAATTTTAATTTCTAAAATATCTGAACTTCTCTCTACAATAGTTGATAATAATTCTGTTTTATAATATTCTAATCTATTATTAATCCCAAATCTAGCTCGCATTGGTGCTGTTAATAATCCTGATCTAGTTGTAGCCCCAATTAAGGTAAATGGATTTAAATTAATTTGAACTGTTCTAGCGTTTGGACCAGATTCAATCATTATATCAATTTTAAAATCTTCCATAGCAGAATACAAATATTCTTCAACTACTGGGCTTAATCTATGAATTTCGTCAATAAAAAGGACATCTCTTGATTCCAAGTTAGTTAGCAATCCTGCTAAATCTCCTGGCTTGTCTAGAACAGGGCCAGAAGAAACTTTAAGGTTTACGCCTAGCTCATTTGCAACAATGTGAGCTAAAGTTGTTTTACCTAAGCCTGGTGGACCATGAAACAAAGTGTGATCAAGAGCATCAGATCTTTGATTACTAGCCTCAACAAAAATTCGTAAGTTATTTAGTATTTGCTCTTGACCGGCAAAATCGTCAAAGCTCAATGGTCTTAACGCCTTGTCTAATTCTAAGTCCTCATTATTAAAATTAGAATCTGTTGGATCTAAATTTTCATTCATTAAATCAAAGATAAGCAAAAAGCAAATCCTTATTTAATTTAAAAATTATTCTATTTAATGTTCTGTAATTTCTTCGTTTTCTCCTATTGGAACGGTTTGTGGAACAAAATCTTCCTTATGACCTGGTTTGCTATAATCATAAGCCCATCTATGAACATGTGGAATTTCACCCTCCCAATTTCCATGTATATGTTTTATTGGTGCAGTCCATTCCAAAGTATTAGATCTCCACGGATTTTGAACTGTTTTTTCTCCATTAAACATACTATAAATGAAATTATATAAAAATATTAATTGAGCAAATCCTCCTATTAATGCGAAAACGGTAATAATTACATTAATATCTGCCAAGTCATCAAAATATGGAAAGGCAGTGTTAGTATAATATCTCCTAGGAAGACCTGCCATTCCAATAAAATGCATTGGGAAAAACACTCCATATGCTGAAATTGCAGTTATCCAAAAATGTATATATCCTAAATTCTTATTCATCATTCTTTTAAATAATTTAGGAAACCAATGGTATACTCCAGCAAACAAACCATAAAGCGCAGATATTCCCATTACCAAATGAAAATGTGCTACTACAAAATAAGTGTCATGAACATTTATATCTAATGTACTGTCCCCTAAAATAATTCCCGTTAAACCTCCAGTTATAAAAGTAGAAACTAGACCAATAGAAAAAAGCATTCCAGGGTTAAATTGAAGATTCCCTTTCCAAAGAGTTGCAATATAATTAAAAGCTTTTACCGCCGACGGAATTGCAATTAAAAGAGTAGTAAATGTAAATACCGATCCTAAAAATGGGTTCATTCCTGAAATAAACATATGGTGTGCCCATACAATTGTAGATAAAAATGCTATTGCTAAAATAGAAGCAATCATTGCTCGATATCCAAAAATTGGTTTTCTAGAATTTGTTGCAATTATTTCGGAAGTAATTCCTAAGGCAGGTAAAATAACAATATAAACTTCAGGATGTCCTAAAAACCAAAATAAATGTTCAAACAAAACTGGAGATCCTCCTTGATAATGTAAAACCTCCCCTTGAACAAATATATCTGAAAGGAAAAAAGAAGTTCCAAAGCTTCTATCCATTATTAAAAGCAAAGCAGCGGATAATAAAACTGGAAATGAGATCACACCAATTATAGCTGTAACTAAAAATGCCCAAATAGTCAATGGTAATCTAAATAAAGACATCCCTTTAGTTCTTAAATTAATGACTGTAACTATATAGTTTAATGAGGCTAATAATGAAGATGCAACAAAAACTGCCATTGAAATTAACCACAGAGTCATCCCTAATCCTGATCCTGGCTGAGCTTGTGCAAGAGCGCTTAGAGGAGGATATACTGTCCATCCAGCGGAAGCAGGGCCTGCTTCAACAAATAAGGATGCTAACATGATAACACAAGAAAGAAAAAACAGCCAAAAAGAAAGCATATTCAAAAATCCCGATGCCATATCTCTAGCTCCAATCTGTAAAGGAATTAATAAATTACTGAAAGTTCCACTAAGTCCTGCAGTTAGAACAAAAAATACCATGATGGTGCCATGAATGGTAACTAAGGCTAAATATATATTTGGATCCATAACACCTTCAGGAGCCCATCTTCCTAAAAAAATGTCATAAACAGCAAAAGATTCCTCAGGCCATGCAAGCTGCAATCTGAATAATAATGACATTGCAATTCCTATAAAACCCATAAACAATACGCCTGTTAATAAATATTGTTTGGCAATCATTTTATGATCCTGACTAAAAATATATTTAGTTATAAAAGTCTCTTTATGATGGTGATCTTGATGAAAGTCTGAGTTTTGATTTTTATCATCGAGTAAATCGCCAAATTCTTTTGATTCCATTTTTACTCTAATTCTAAGATTCTTATTTTCTTTTCCTTTCATTATTTAGAAGCTAGTTATTGCATAATTGATGAAAATGCTGGTTGACTTGAAATCCATTTATTATAATCTTTTTCGGTATCTACTACAATCTTCATTTGCATATTATAATGCGAAGTTCCACAAATTTTTGCACAAAGTAATAAATAATCAAACTGATATGGATCCAATCCTTCTTCTCCTTTAGCAAGTAATTTTTGACTATTATTATATCTTATTTTATTTATTCTTTCCACCTTAGCAGCTATATCAGCATTCATTCTCATTTCAGCAGTAGTTTTTGTAGGCGTAAATGAAAACTCCGTTATCATTCCTGGAACACAATTCATTTGAGCTCTAAAATGAGGCATGTAAGCAGAATGTAAAACATCCTGAGATCTCATTTTAAAAATAATTTTTCTATTAACTGGAATATGAAATTCTTGCGTAACTACAATGTCATCCCATCCATTTGGATCAGAAGAATCAATCCCTACAGAATTTCTGCCATCAAAATCATTCAAAAATCTAACATTAGCATCTCCAAGCACGTTGTCCTGGCCAGCATATCTTGCTTTCCAATTCCATTGTTGAGCATATAGTTCAATTATCAATGCATCTTCATCCTGATCATTAAAGTTCATGATAGATGACCATGTTACCATACCATAAATAATCAAACAGAAAAAAACTATAGCAGGTATTATAGTCCATATAAGCTCTAGATTATTGTCGTGTGTTAAAAAGAAAGCTTTTCTGTTTTTTATTCCACGATACTTATAAGCAAAAAAATGTAATACAGCTTGAGTAATTGTCTGAGCAAACAATATTATAGCAAATGAAATCCACATAAGGCGATCATATGTAACCCCATGTTCAGAAGAAGATTCTGGAAGAAGAACCTTTGTGTAATTCCAGAAACAGTATATGGTTACAACATAGATAAATACTAAAAAAGCAAACATTAACTTTCCTTGTAAATCATTATCTTTTTCTGTAGCTATTTGGGAATTATCTTTTTTATTTCCAATATTGTTTTGAATTAATTGGTGAATTTTACTAATCTGCCAAATAGCTATTCCCATTAAAAATAGTACCGCTCCTGTTAATAATCCTATCATCTTAAATATTTAATAAACAAATTTTTCGCTTTCTTTAAACAATGGATCGCCACTAGGCTCTAAAGGAGCTTTTGACAAAGTGTTAAAAACAACATAGATAAACAATCCTCCAAAAAACATTATTCCTCCAATTTCAGGGATCCCAATATACCATTGATCTCCAACAGTAGATGGCATAATCATATTATAAAAGTCTATATAATGTCCTCCTAAAATAACTATTCCTGCAGTTACAATAAACCAATTTATTCTCTTATAATCACTATTCATAAGAACTAAAAATGGAAAAATTAAATTTGTTACTAGCATTCCCCAAAATGGTAAAGCATAATCTTCCATTCTTGTAATAAAATATGTTACTTCTTCTGGAATGTTTGCATACCATATAAGCATAAACTGAGAGAACCATAAATAGGCCCAAAATATGCTTACTCCAAACATATATTTAGCCAAATCATGCAAATGATTATGATTTGCTCCACTTAAATATCCTTGAGATTTAAGGAATATAGTTATAATAGCAATCATTGTAATTCCCGAAACAAACATACTAGCAAAAACATACCATCCAAAAAGAGTACTAAACCAATGTGGGTCAACAGACATAATCCAATCCCATGACATCATGGATTCTGTTACAATAAAAAACGCCAAAAATCCGGCAGAGATTTTAAAATTCTTTTTATGATTAGAAATATCCTTTGACTTGTCTTGAGCAATTGAAAATTTTCTAGAAAAAAACCTGTATATATTCCATCCTAATATATAAAAGACAGCTCTTGCAATAAAAAATTGTGAATCTAAATATCCTGATTTTGCCTTAATAATTTCATCATGTTTAACCACTTCAGGGTCCATCCAAATAAATAAATGGTTGAAATGCATTGTACAAAGTATTAAGAAAATTAATATTATGATTGAACCCGGCAATAAATATCCTGTAATTCCTTCCATGACTCTGAAAAGTATTGGCGACCATCCTGCTTGTGATGCTCTTTGAATAGCATAAAATGCTAACGTTCCTAATGAAATTAAAAAGAAAAAAAGTGCAGCTACATAAAGAGCAGACCAAGGCCTATTACTTAATTGATGATAAACATGTTCATCATGAGACACCGAGTGTTCATCAGATTTATGGTCTAGATTATTAGTTTCTGGGTGATCTGAAGCTATAGCATGATCTGAATTATGACTTTCATCTTTATGTTCAGAATCCAAATCATGATCTGAACCGTGTTCTCCGTGGGAATACGATGCAACTATTGCTTTTGATTCTTCAATAGAATGGG
>CAYSTA010000008.1:0-32312 GCA_964433845.1 uncultured Flavobacteriaceae bacterium | reverse complement strand
TGTTCTCCGTGGGAATACGATGCAACTATTGCTTTTGATTCTTCAATAGAATGGGGAGCAGAATAAAAACCATAAGCTAGACCAACTAAGCCAAGTATCATCAAAGAAAAGGACAATATTTTTATATTTTTTGTAATCTTATACATCAATTTAAAACAGTTATTAAAATCATTTATTTTTTAATTAAATTTTCTCTTAAACTCATAACATGTTGTGTTATTTGCCATCTTTCCTCTACATCTACTTGACTTGAGTGGGAGCCCATAAGATTCCTGCCATGCATTAAAACATGATAAACACTACCTTCAGTTATATCCCTATCTGCATAACTAGGTATTCCTAAAAATTTTTCTCTTTTTGTTAGAATTCCTTGACCATCTCCTTTAGAGCCATGACAGACAGCACAATAAATTGCATAGAGCTCTTTTCCTTTTGAAAGATGCTTTTCATCCTTTTTTAATGGAGAAAATAAATTTGTTTTAGCTAAATCATAACCCTCATTTGTGTCCTCGTATTCGTATGGAGTCCAACCTCTTGGAATAGTCCCCTCAACAGGAAGCTGTGCTTCAAACCCATTAGAAAATGCTTTAGATTCTTCATATGCCTCATAACCAACAGATTCATACATATTAGGGAAATACTGATAGTTAGGCTTTGATGAATCAAAGCAAGATACCATGAGAAGACATGTAAAAATTATAAAACCAAAATTAAAATTTCTATTCATGGTTCGATTTTTTATTAATATGTACTTTAACTTCCAAAACATCTGTTTTATGAATTAATTTTTTCAGTTCTTTTTCATTACCATCAAATTTGATTTCAATTAAAAATTTATCATCTGTAGTTTCAGGTATTGGATTTTCAGCTTTTTTAAAAGGCCATAATTTACTCCTCAAATAAAATGTAATGACCATTAAATGAGCTGCAAAGTATACCGTTAATTCAAACATTATTGGAACAAAAGCTGGCATGTTTTCCAAATAAGAAAAACTTGGTTTCCCTCCAATATTTTGTGGCCAATCTAATATCATAATATAATTCATCATCCAAATTGCAAAACAGAATCCAATACATCCATAAATAAATGATGTAATAGCAATTCTAGTATCATTTAAGCCCATAGCCTTTTCTAAACCATGTACAGGAAATGGAGTATACACCTCTTCAATCTCATATTTAGCTGCTTTTATTTTCTTAACAGCGTCTAAGAGCTTATCATCGTCATCATATATAGCGTGTAGTGTTTTTTCAGCCATTTTTATCTCTTAATTTTTTATAATTATCACCTGATGTTTTTAAAATTGTTTTTACTTCAGCCTGAGAAATTACAGGGAATGTTCTAGAATAAAGTAAAAACAAGGCAAAAAAGAATCCTATTGTTCCTAAAAATATTCCAATATCTACAAAAGTAGGAGTAAACATTGTCCAGGATGAAGGCAAATAATCTCTATGAAGAGAAGTTACAATAATAACAAACCTTTCAAACCACATTCCAATATTTACAACAATTGAAATAATAAAAGAGAAAACAATACTAGTTCTTAATTTTTTAAACCACATCAATTGAGGGGAGAACACATTACAAGTCATCATAGACCAATAAGCCCACCAATATGGCCCCGTAGCTCTATTTAAAAAAGCGTATTGTTCATACTCTACCCCAGAATACCATGCAATAAAGAGTTCAGTAATATAAGCGGTTCCCACAATAGAGCCAGTTATCATTATAACAATGTTCATAAGTTCTATATGTTGAATTGTTATGTAATTTTCCAAATTAGAAACTTTTCTCATTACTATTAATAAAGTATTTACCATAGCAAACCCGGAAAAAATAGCCCCTGCAACAAAATAAGGGGGAAAAATAGTGGTATGCCAACCAGGAATCACAGATGTTGCAAAATCGAATGATACAATTGTATGTACAGATAGAACTAAAGGAGTTGCTAGACCTGCTAAGACTAAGGAAACTTCTTCAAATCTTTGCCAGTCTTTTGCTCTTCCGCTCCAGCCAAAACTCACCAAACTATAAATCTTTTTTTGAAAAGGTTTAACAGCTCTATCCCTAATCATTGCAAAATCTGGCAGCAACCCTGTCCACCAGAAAACCAATGAAACTGATAAGTAAGTAGAAATTGCAAATACATCCCATAGTAATGGAGAATTAAAATTAACCCATAAAGAACCATAAATATTAGGAATTGGTAACATATAAAATCCTAACCATGGTCTACCCATATGAATTATAGGGAACAACCCTGCTTGAATAACAGAAAAAATAGTCATTGCTTCAGCAGATCTATTAATTGCAAATCTCCATTTTTGTCTAAAAAGGAGCAGCACAGCAGAAATTAGAGTTCCTGCATGTCCAATTCCAATCCACCAAACAAAATTAGTTATGTCCCAAGCCCATCCTACAGTTTTATTTAATCCCCAAACACCAATTCCTGTTGATATAGTATAAATTATACACCCTACTCCCCATAAAAATAGAGTCATAGAAATAGAAAAAACTATCCACCATTGTTTATTTGCTTTTCCTTCAACAGCATTAGAAATATCAACAGAAACATCATGATATGATTTGTTCCCTGTTACAAGAGGTTTTCTAATCGGTGCTTCATAGTGAGATGCCATATTAAAATTCTATTTTAATTATATAATTATGATTCATCTGTATTTCTAACTTTTACGTGATAAAAAACATTTGGTTTTGTGCCTACACTTTCTAATAAATGATAAACCCTATCACTCTCTTTTAAAACTGAAACTTCACTTTCCTTATCATTAATATCTCCAAATTTCATAGCTCCAGTAGAACATGCCGCTGAACATGCGCATGTGTCATTAAATTCGCCTTTATTGACAGTTCTTCCTTCTCTTTTAGCTTTAAGAATAACTGCTTGAGTAGATTGAATACAGAAAGAACATTTTTCCATAACACCCCTAGATCTTACAACAACATCTGGATTTAACACCATTTTACCTAGGTCATCATTCATATTAAAATCAAACTCATCATTATTATTATATAAAAACCAATTAAATCTTCTGACTTTATAAGGGCAGTTATTAGCACAATACCTTGTCCCCACACATCTATTATATGCCATATGATTTTGACCTTGTCTACCATGAGAAGTTGCAGCAACTGGACAAACTGTTTCACAAGGTGCATGATTACAATGCTGGCACATAACTGGTTGAAAAACTACTTGGGGATTAGTTGAGGGCTCTTCCATCTCTCCAAAAACAGAAAGAGAATCGCTTAATCCACTAATAGCATCCTTTTTATTATTGTCCTCTTCAAAAGAATCTTTAGAAGAATAATACCTGTCTATTCTAAGCCAATGCATATCTCTTGATCTTCTTACTTCTGTCTTGCCAACAACCGGCACATTGTTTTCTGCATGGCAAGCAATCACACAAGCGCCACAGCCTGTACAGGCATTTAAATCAATTGATAAATTAAAATGATGGCCTATTGATCTGTCAAATTCATCCCATATATCAACATCTGGAGAATTAACAGGCGTTTCTATATGATTTAAAGAAACTTTTGTTACTGAATTCCATTTTTCAACATCTTTTGTATTAAAAATTTCAAGATTTGTTTCTTTAATAATATCTCCTCTCCCCATTAAAGTATTATGCAGTTGAACACAAGCAAACTCATGATTATCATCACTAGATTCAATTTCAACACTTTGAAAAGAATTAAAATTGTGATACAGTCTATATGCGTTAACTCCAACTTGCATCTCCTTTTTCATTGCATTAGTTTTGCCATATCCAAAAGCAAGCCCCACTGAACCTTTAGCTTGACCTGGCTGAATAATAACTGGCACCTTTAAACTAATTCCTTTTGCAGTAATATTTGCATAGTTACTGTCTAATGCACCATTAGAAACATTATAATTTTTTAATCCCAGTTCTTTAGCATCAGACTTAGAAACAGTTAAATAATTATCCCAAGAAACTCTAGTAATTGGATCAGGGAATTCCTGAAGCCATGGATTATTTGCTTGTTGACCATCTCCTAATCCAGTTTTAGAATATAGGACTAGTTCTAAACCTAAAGATTCAGAACTTGAAAGTTTATTAGCAGAAACATTATAATTATAGGACAACTTTTTTATTTGTTTTTTGTCTTTAGACTTAAAAACCCCATCATGTAAAGCTTGATTCCAACCAGTATTGTTAAGAATATTAGTTTCCCAATTATCTTTAATAAAATCATAAAAATTCATATCAGAATCCATCCATTTTAATAAACAATCCTGAAATTGCATTGTATCAAAAAGAGGTCTAATTGTTGGCTGTGTTAGGCTATAATTACTACTTACCATTTCATTATCTCCCCATGATTCAAAATAATGTGGAGTTGCTGCTACCCATTTAGATGTTCCAGCAGTTTCATCATTTTTCATTGAAAAACAAACTGAAAAATTGGCTTTTTTAATTCCAGAAATAAAATCATCAGAATTAGCTAAAGTATATACAGGATTAACCCCGCACATTATTATTCCTTTAACTTCTCCATTATTTAAATCCTTAATTAGTTTTAATACTTCTTTATCATTTCCTTTTCTAATTAATGACAATTCATCCTTTTTATAAGATAAACTTCCCAATAAATCATTAATAGCATAGGTTAATAAATGTGCATCAACATCATCTATACCTGTTATTATTATTCCTTTTTCCCCTGCTTTAATTAAGGATTCGGCTACTTTTTTAATAGATAAATCTATATTTTCTGGCAATTTTGCACTAACACTATAACCGGAGATATATCCATAAATCTTGGCTAATGCTATTTTTTGTTGAGTTGGGGTTAACATAATCCTTTTGTCAGCATTTGCTCCTGAAATAGTCATATTAGATTCCAGTTGAAAATGTTTAGACATTTTTGCCTTATTCTTTTTATCCTTCATAGGAATTCTTCCTTTAACATAACCTAAATCATGTCCTCCTCCCTGCCAATCCCCTAAAAAGTCTGCTCCCACTGAAACAATAACATCTGCATATGAAAAATCATAAGAGGGCAAAGCTCTTTGGCCATAAGCAATTTCAAAAGCATCTAAAGCAGTTGATTCAGAAATGGCATCATATATTATATGTTTTACATTTGGATACTTTCTTTTAAAATCTTTTATAATTTTTGATGTAGAAGGGCTGGCAAAAGTTTGGGTTAAAAGGACAACAGGGGAATTATTGACTTTCATCGATTCTAACTCATCAATAATATTTTTATTTAATTCATTCCAATTTGTCTCTTTTCCTTCATGCATCGGCCCTTTTAGCCTTAAACTGTCATACATGGAAAGTACAGAAGCCTGTACCCTTGCATTTGCTGAAGACTTAACTTCTGCCTTTGAATTATTTTCAATTTTAATAGGCCTTCCTTCTCTGGTTTTAACAAGCACATTAGCGAAATCATAGCCATCAGCAATAGAGGTTGCATAATAATTTGCAATTCCCGGGATAATTCTTTCTGGTTGAACAACATAAGGAATAGAACGATTAACGGGGCCTTCACAACTTGCTAGTGTAGCAGCAGCAGTACTAAAGCCAAGATATTTTAAAAAGTCTCTTCTATTTGTATTTGTGTTTTGAAGATGTTTTTGGTCCGATAAAAATAAATCTGATGGTAATTTATCAACAAATTCCTTGTTTTTTATATCATCAATCATTTTATCATCAGATGATAACTCTATTTCACTCTTCCAATATTTTTTATGGTTTCCCATCTAATAAATATATTTAATTAATAGTGACATTTTCCACATTCTAAACCTCCCATTTGAGCAACCGTAAGCTCTTCAACACCATACTTTTTTGATAATTCTTCATGAATTTTTGTATAATATTCATTGTCTTTTACCTTAATATTGGTTTCTTTATGACAATTTAAACACCACCCCATTGTTAGTGGAGAGTGTTGATATAAAACTTCCATTTCTTCAACTGGTCCATGACATTTTTGACAATCCAATCCAGCTACTGTTACGTGTTGAGCATGACTGAAATACACAAAATCAGGAAGGTTATGAATTCTGACCCATTTTACTGGTTCAGTTTCGCCAGTATAGCTCTGAGAATTTTCATCCCATCCTACAGCCTTATAAAGTTTTTTAATTTCATTTGTATAGAAATCCCGGGTGTAACCTTTCTCTAAATCTTCCTCCCCATTATATTCAGCAATATTTTCGTGACAATTCATACAGACATTCAATGATGGTATTCCAGAATGTTTAGATTTTTTTGCTGAATAATGACAATATTGACATTCTATTTGGTTATCACCAGCATGAATCTTATGTGAATAATGTATAGGCTGTATTGGCATATATCCTTGATCTACTCCAATTTGAAGCATGTATTGAAAAGCAAAATAGGTACTGGATAACAACAATATTACAACCGAGACTATTACTAAAAATTCATTTTGAATAAAAGCTTTTCCAATTGGGATTCCTTTTTTATTATTTTTTTCTTCAGTTATTAAATCATTTTGTATTAAAAGATTTCTTAAGGTTTTATTTATTAGGACTAAAAGAATTATAAGAACAATTAAAACAAAAGACAAGAGAATTAAAATGACATCATTAGTAGATCCAGAGCTTGTAACCTCAGCATTAGAAGATACAGTCGAAACTGCAGCTGGTTTGGGGGGAATATAATCAGCATATGCAAAAATATTATCTATATCTTCATTTGATAGCTGTGGGAAAGAATTCATCGCAACCTTATTATATTCCTCATAAATATCTATTGCATCTGGATCCCCAGACTTAATCATTGCTGCACTATTTCTAACCCAAGAATAAAGCCATTCTTTTTCATGCTCTTCATAAACTCCCCTTAGGGCTGGACCAATTAATTTTTTATTAACCTTATGACAAGATGCACAATTAGCATTGAATAAAGATTTTCCTTTGGCAATATCAGGATCTTGGGCTGAAATATTAAAAGAGAAAAGAAATAAAATACAAGCGAAAATAGTCATCAACCAAGTCTTAGAAAAGAGGCTAGAAAAACTTTTTAAAAATGTACTATTTTCTTTCACTAACAATTAAAAAAATTGTTTCAAATTTCGGGCTCAAAAATACAACACAAAAACGTTTTTAAAAACCTCCATTGTCATCTTATTTTTAATTTATAATGATTCTAAATAAAGACATGTCGAAATGGAATAGATTTTAAAAAAATAGAACATATATTTGTAGTATTATGAAGCATGTAAAACTTCTATTTGTCTTTTTCATTAGCTTAAATTTAACTAATACTTTTAGCCAAGAAGGTAATATAAAATTGAATCAAGATCCCAAGTTGATTGAATTAATGAAATTAAAAAAAGAAGTTAATATAGAAACATTTACTTCTGGTCAGTATACAATTCAAGTATTTAATGGGAAATATGATGAAGGATCTGAATTAATGAATAAGTTAATTTCAGAGCAAAAATTTGAAGATGTTTTTTTTAGTTTTGAAACTCCATATTACAAAATTAGAATTGGGAAATATGTGTCAAAAATGGAAGCCATAAAGAAACTTAAAATCATAAAAAACACTTTCCCATCAGCTTTTATATTGAAGCCTAATTAATTATTTAATCTTCTTTTTAATTTCAACTTCAGAAAAGGCTTCAATCACATCGCCAATAATTATATCATTATAATTATTGATTTGAATTCCACAATCATATCCTTTTGCGACTTCTTTAACATCATCTTTAAATCTTTTTAAAGAAGCCAAAGTACCTGAAAACAAAACTACTCCTTCTCTAATTAATCTTATGCTAGAATTTCTAAAAATTTTTCCATCTGTTACCATGCAACCAGCAATTGTACCAACTTTTGAAATCTTAAAAGTCTCCCTTATTTCAGCATTACCTGTAACCTCTTCTTTAAATTCAGGAGAAAGCATGCCTTCCATAGCATCCTTAAGATCATTTATTGCATCGTAAATAATAGAATAATTTCTAATATCAATTTCTTCCTTGTCTGCAATTTGCCTTGCATTTCCTGTAGGACGAACATTAAATCCTATAATAATTGCATCGGATGCTGAAGCTAATAATACATCTGACTCCGTAATAGCTCCTACTGCTTTATGAATAATGTTGATATGTATTTCTTCAGTAGAAAGTTTTTGAAAAGAATCAATCAATGCCTCAACAGAGCCATCAACATCTCCTTTAAGGATAATATTTAATTCTTTAAAATCTCCAAGGGCAATCCTTCTTCCAATCTCATCAAGAGTTATATGTTTCTGAGTTCTAACCGATTGCTCCCTCACCAACTGTGTTCTTTTTACGGCTATTTGTTTAGCTTCTTTTTCATTTTCAAAAACATTAAATTTATCTCCAGCTTGAGGAGCTCCATCAAGACCAAGAACAGAAACAGGAATTGAAGGTCCAGCTTCAATTACTGGATTTCCTCTCTCATCTTGCATCGCTTTAATTTTTCCACTGTGCTGTCCAGCCAAAAGATAATCTCCAATTTTTAAAGTTCCTGATTGAATTAAAATAGTAGATATATAGCCTTTACCTTTATCTAAAAAGGCCTCTACTACTGTTCCAATTGCTGCCTTATTTGGATTAGCTTTTAGTTCTAAAAATTCTGCTTCTAAAAGCACTTTTTCAAGTAACTCATCAACTCCAGTTCCCTTTAAAGCAGAAACATCTTGAGATTGAATCTTACCTCCCCATTCCTCTACAAGCAGATTCATGCCAGAGAGTTTTTCCTTTATTTTATCTGGATTAGAATTTTCTCTATCTATTTTGTTAATTGCAAAAATTATAGGGACTCCAGCAGCTTGAGCATGACTAATTGCTTCTTTAGTTTGAGGCATTACATCATCATCTGCTGCAATTACAATTATAACTAAATCTGTTACTTGAGTTCCTCTAGCTCTCATAGCAGTAAATGCCTCATGTCCTGGAGTATCTAAAAAAGTGATTTTTTGTCCATTTTTTAACTCTACATTATATGCTCCAATATGTTGAGTAATTCCTCCTGATTCACCAGCTATAACATTCTCTTCTCTTATATAGTCAAGTAATGAAGTTTTTCCATGATCTACATGTCCCATAACCGTTACAATTGGAGCTCTTGGAAGTAGATCTTCAGGTGAATCAACAATTTCTTGAATTGATTCTTCAATATCTGCTGTTACAAATTCTACCTCATAGCCAAATTCATCTGCAACAATAGTCAAAGTTTCAGCATCTAATCTTTGATTCATTGTAACCATAATTCCCAGTGTCATACAAGCAGAAATAATTTCTGTTGAAGTAATTTCCATCATTGTAGCAACTTCTCCAACTGTAATAAACTCGGTAACTTTAATTGTTTTTTTATCAGCTTCATTTAACGCTAAGTCTTCTTCAGATTTTAATTTATGTGAATCTCTTTTTTCTTTTCTGTACTTAGCTCCTTTTGATGTTGCAGATTTTCCTTGAAGTTTTTCTAAAGTTTCTCTAATCTGTTTTTGTACATCTTCTTCAGAAGTTTCAACAGAAACATTTTTTGTTTTGTTTTGTTTAGTAAATTTTTTGTTAGTTTTTGGAACGTCTTTATTAATTCTAATCCTTTTTCTTTTTTGAGAAGATTCTGATGTTTTATTATCAGGTTTTGGAGCCTCAATTTTATCTAAATCTATTTTATCTCCAACAGTTTTTAGTCCACTCAATTTTTTATATTGAGTTTTGATTTTTGAATCTAAATCTTTGTTTTCTGTTATTTCATCAACAGGATTTGATTTTTCTTCTTTTTTTGGAATCTCTTTTTTAATTTTTTCTTTAGAGACTTTGGAATTAAGTTTCTCTAGATCAATTTTTCCAATTTGAACAGGCTTATTAATTGCTGCTCTACCCTGAATTACAGTTCTTTTTTCCTTTAATTTTTCTTCTTGTTCTTTTTCTAATTTTATTCGTAATTCTTCCTTTTCTTTTCTTTTGACTTCACTTAAATCATGAGATTCAACCTTACTTGATTTATCTAGGCTAAATTCTTCTAACAATAAGCCATATTGATCTGAAGATATTTTAGTTGTAGGTCTAGCTTCTATCTTATGTCCATTAGACGCCAAAAATTCAACTGCTCTATCTAATGAGATATTAAACTCTCTTAAAACTTTATTTAACCTTGTCAATTTAACTTCACTCATATAAGATCTATAATTTATTCTGAGAATTCTGCATTTAAAACTTTTCTTATTTCTAGGATAGTTTCCTCTTCTAAATCTGTTCTTTTAACTAAATCTTCAACATCTTGTTCCAAAACACTTTTAGCAGTATCTAATCCTGCTTTCTTAAGTTCTTCTAATACCCAATCTTCTATTTCATCTGAAAACTCAGTTAATTCAACATCCTCTTCAGCGCCCTCTCTATAAACATCAATTTCATAACCTGTTAACTGACCCGCTAACCTAATATTAAATCCTCCTCTACCAATTGCTTTAGAAACCTGTTCTGGATCCATAAAAACTTCAACCGTTTTATTTTCTTCATTAATTTTTAATGAAGAAATTTTCGCAGGACTTAAAGCTCTAGTAATTAATAATTGGGTATTATTTGTATAATTAATAACATCTATATTTTCATTCCCCAACTCTCTAACAATACCATGGATTCTAGACCCTTTCATTCCTACGCAAGCTCCTACAGGATCTATCCTGTCATCATATGAGTCAACTGCTACTTTTGCTTTTTCACCAGGAATTCTAACAACTTTCTTAACCGAAATCAATCCGTCAAAAACTTCAGGAATATCTTGTTCAAATAACTTCTCTAAAAACTTAGGAGAAGTTCGAGACATTACTATAGAAGGTTTATTTCCTTTTAATTCTACAGACTCTATAATTCCCCTTATTGAATCTCCTTTTCTATAAAAATCAGAAGGAATCTGTCTGTCTTTTGGCATAATTAATTCATTTCCTTCATCATCTAAAAGTATAACAACATTATGTCTTATATGATGAACTTCAGCAGTATATATTTCCCCAATCAAATCAATAAATTGTTTATAAATAATCCCATTATCATGTTCATTTATTCTTGAAACCAAGTTTTGTCTAAGAGCCAAAACAGTTCTTCTCCCTAAATCAATTAGTTTTACTTCCTCAGAAACATCTTCACCAATCTCAAAGTCTGGTTCAATTTTTCTAGCTTCAGAAAGCGAAATTTCTTGATTTTCATCCTCCACTAAATCATCTTCGACTACAATTCTATTTCTCCAAATTTCTAAATCTCCTTTATCAGGATTAATAATTATATCGAAATTATCATCATCTCCATATTTTCTTTTTAAAGTATTTCTAAAAACCTCTTCTAGAATTGACATTAGAGTAACTCTATCAATAAATTTTTCATCTTTAAATTCTGAAAATGATTCGATTAGGGCTAAATTTTCCATTTATTATAATTTTATTCTAATTAAATTTTACTTAATAAAGAGGGGGACAATGTCCCCCTTCAGTTTTCAATAATGCTGTGCGAATATACAAAATTCTTATAAAAATTATAATTTACAACATTTTCAATAATTAGGTAGTTGGCCTACTAGGGCTCGAACCTAGACTCTTCTGGACCAAAACCAGACGTGTTACCAGTTACACCATAGGCCAATACAATGCTCGGCAAATTTAATATAAAGTTTTTGCTGAGCAAATTAATTATATTTAAAAAATATCTTAAAAATTTAATAATTAATATTGTTTAAATTCGCTTTCAAAAATAAATGTAGTATGAATGCAAACAAGTTTGAGAAATGGAATAAAATTATTGCTACTCTTACATTTTTCTTGGCTTTAACAACGTATTCTCTTACTGTTGAACCAACAGCTAGTTACTGGGATTGTGCAGAATATATTTCTACATCTGCAAAACTTCAAATTGGCCATCCTCCTGGGGCTCCTTTGTTTCAAATGTTAGGGGCATTCTTTTCATCTTTTACAACTGATTTAGATAAAATAGCTCTAATGGTAAATATGATGTCCGTTTTTGCAAGTGCTTTTACAATTCTTTTTTTATTTCTAACTATTACAATAGTGGGAAAAAAAATATTAATTAAAGATGCTAATTTTAGTAATTTCAATGCAGCTTTGATCCTTGGTTCTTCATTGCTAGGATCTTTATGCTTTACATTTTCTGATAGTTTTTGGTTTAATGCAGTGGAAGCTGAAGTTTATGCTATGGCTACAATGATTATGGCATTACTTTTTTGGCTTGGATTTAAATGGGAAGAAAATATGGACAAAGAGGGTGGGAATAAATGGCTAATTCTAATTTCCTTTGTTGTTGGATTATCTTTTGGAGTTCATTTTATGGGATTACTAGCAATCCCGGCAATTGGAATGATTTATTTTTTTAAAAAAAATCCTTCACCAACTTTAAAAAGCTTCATTGTTGCTAATATTCTTTCAATAGCAATTTTATTGTTTATTTTCAAACTATTATTGCCTTCAACTCTTGGCCTTTTCGGATACTTAGAAGTCTTCTTTGTAAATACTATAGGACTACCTTTTAATTCGGGAACTATTTTTTCTGGATTGTTAATTATAATTTTATTTTATATAGGAATTAAAACTACAAGAGAAAAAAATTGGGTTAAAGCAAACACTTTTTTACTTTGTATAATGTTTGTTTTCATTGGTTTTTCTTCATGGCTAATGATTCCTATAAGATCCAATGCTAATACAGTTATTAATGAAAATGCTCCTTCAGATGCAAGGGCATTACTTGCTTATTATAACTTAGAACAATATCCTGACACACATATTTTTTATGGCCCCATGTACTCAGATGCATATGCTGGACAAGATACTGAAGAACCCTATAAAGATGATAAACCTAAATATGAAAAAGATTTAAAATCAAAAAAATACATAATTGTAAATGATTGGGAAAATGGAAAAATAAATTCTAATAGTAAACACGTAGGATTTCTTCCAAGAATGTGGAGCTCAGATCATGCCTCAAACTATATGAAATATTTTGGATATCTCCCATTTGAAATAAAACCTGAATACAAGTCTGAAGAAAGTTTAGTTCAACTGGTAAATCAATTTCAGTCAAGCTTCAATAAAGGAGACATCGATTCAGATGGATATCATGAATTTTTAAGTCAATATGGAGGATATCTTAATATTGATAAACCAACCTTATTTTCAAATATAAAATACCTTTTCCAATATCAAATGGGTTCAATGTATTGGAGATATTTTATGTGGAATTTTTCTGGGAAACAAAACGACAATCAATGGAAGTATGACCTTTTAAACGGCAACTGGATTAGTGGAATAAATTTTTTAGATGAATTAAGGATTGGCCCTCAAGAAAATCTTTCAGAAGATGTTTTAAATAATAAAGGAAGAAACAAATATTATTTTCTGCCTTTAATTCTAGGAATTATAGGGCTTTTATTTCTTTTTAATAAGGATAAAAATTTATTTTGGATTGTTATAGTATTATTCCTATTTACTGGTTTAGCGCTTAAAGTATATGTAAATGAGAGAATTTTTGAACCTAGAGAAAGAGACTATGCACTTGTTGGTTCCTTTTATGTGTTTTGTATTTTCATTGGTTTGAGTTTAATGTCTATTCAACTTAAAATCAAATCTTTAATAAAAAATAAAATTTCCATTCCTTTAACAACTATATTATTAATGTTTGTTCCTTTTTTAATGGCCTTTGAAAATTGGGATGATCATGACAGGTCTAATAGATATACCGCACAATCTTTAGCTAAGGCTTATTTAGATTCTATTGATGAAGGCGTAGATTCAATGATATTCACAATAGGAGATAACGATACGTTTGCGCTATGGTATGCTCAAGAAATTGAAAGCTACAGAACAGATGTTAGAACGATAAATACTAGTTTGATAGCTACCGATTGGTATATAGACCAAATGAAAAAAAGAACTTATAATAGCTCTCCTATTCCCTCTCAATTAATTCACAAACAATATGCATATGGAGTTAGAGACTATGTAAAACATGAATCTATTATTGATTCTGTAAGATGGAATATAAAAGATTTCATGAACTGGATAGGCAGCGACCATCCCAGAACAAAATATAGTAGCCTTTTAAAACAATATGGGGCAGATTTAGATAATGTGCCAAAATTTACTCAAAACATGATTTTTTATCCAACCAACAAAATCAGAATTCCTGTTAATAAAAAAAATGTTATAAATAGTGGGTTAGTTAAGGAAAAAGATTCTGCACTAATAATAGATTATATTGATATAGACTTGCCGACAAGTGGTCTATATAAAAATCAACTTTTAATGTTAGATATTTTAGCTAATAATGATTGGAAAAGACCAATATATTTTACGGGCGGAAGCTATAACGATTCTGAATACTTATGGATGAAAGATTATTTACAACTTGATGGATTAGTTTACAAACTAGTGCCAATTAAAACTCCTATTAATAAACAAAATCCATATGAATTAGGGAGAATAGATTCTGATTTAATGTACAAAATAGTTAAAGGATGGGAATGGGGAAATTCTAATAGTGAAAAAATTTATCACGACCCTGAAACAAGAAAAAATAGCATTTCATTTAGGGGAAATCTTCATAGGTTAGCTCTGCAATTAATTAAGGATGATGAAAAAGAAAAAGCTGAGGAAATTTTAGATTTATCATTGGAAAAAATGCCTATAAGTTATTTTGGATTTTATAGCCTATTACAACCTTATATTTCTACTTATTATGACTTAAACAAATATAGAAAGGGGAATGAACTCTTTCAAAATTTATCTGATAAATACCAACAAAATTTAAATTACTACTCTAAATTATCTAAATCAAAAACTTCTAATTTTTCTATTTATAGCTATGCCGAGAATATAATAACTGATACTGAGAGATATCGAAGTTTACTTGAATCCGTTTTAAATACAAACGATATAAATTTTATTGGTGAAGCAATTGAAAATTTTGTACAAAGTACTGATTTTGTCAAAGAAATTTATGGTGATTATGAATACTTTACTTTATTAACTCCTTTTATAGAATATTTGTATAAATCAGGAAACATAAATTTATCTAAAGACCTTTATTTAAACATTTCTAATCAACTCAAAAATCGATTAAGTCTTTTTATTGAAATGCCTCAAGAAAACAAATCTGAATATGTAGAAAATATTGCTAATAATCTATTTGAGTATAGTAAAATTTTAAATGTACTTAAAGATTATGAAGAGGATAGATCATTAATAAAATCTGAGATTGAATCATTTGTGAAGATCAAGGAGAAGCTAACTAATTAAATAAAGTCCTTAATTAGATTAATTAGAGTATTAGCATCTTGTTCTCCACTCTGTCTCCATACCATTTCTCCTCCTTTGTAAATCATTAGTGTTGGTAATAATTTCACCCTAAGTGCCTCTGCTAATTCATTATTCTTATCTACATTAATTTTAATTACTTTTCCTTTATCACCAATGGCTGCAGCTACATCTCTTAAAACAGGATGCATAGCAGATGAAGAGTCATTATCATCTGTATAAAAATCTAATAAAATTGGCACATCTAAACCAATAAGCTCTCCAAATTTTGACATAAATCTAGATTTATATTAATACAAAAGTAACATTTTTTAAAAAATTAGAGTTTTTTAATATAATTATAGAAATTCTCACTTTACATTTATTACCTCATGTAAATACTAAAACGCTAATTCCTTTATCTATATTCATATATTGATTTTTTAAAAAAAATAGGCTATCTCATAGGTATATTTTTTAAATTTAGAAACCTATTGATAATTATAAAATGTCTTCCAGAAAGAAATTATTTTTGATTGATGCTTATGCTCTTATTTTTAGAGGATATTACGCATTTATTAAAAACCCCAGGATTAATTCAAAAGGCATGGATACAAGTGCTATAATGGGATTTATGAATTCACTCTTAGACCTAATTAAGAGAGAAGCACCAGATAATTTAGCTGTTGCATTTGATAAAGGAGGCTCAAGTGATAGATTAAAAATATTTAATGAATATAAAGCTAATAGGAGTGAAACTCCTGATGCAATTCAAATTGCAGTTCCATATATCCAAGATATATTAAAAGCTATGCAGATACCTATTTTAGTAAAAAGTGGTTACGAAGCTGATGATATCATAGGGACTGTTGCAAAAAATGCTGAAAAAAACAATTATGATGTTTTTATGGTAACTCCTGATAAAGATTTTGCTCAATTGGTTTCAAAAAACATATTTATGTATCGACCAGCTAGAATGGGAAATGGAATAGAAATATGGGGAGTTGAAGAAGTACAGAAAAAATTTGAAATATCAAATCCATTACAGGTAATTGATTTTTTAGGCATGATGGGAGATTCTGTAGACAATATCCCTGGATTACCTGGAGTTGGAGAAAAAACTGCTAAAAAATTTCTTGCTAAATATGGTTCAATGGAAAATCTTTTAGCAAATACTGATGAAATCACTGGAAAATTAAAAGAAAAAATTGAGCAGAATAAAGAAAAAGGGCTACTATCAAAAAAACTAGCTACAATAATTTTAGATGTACCTATAGAATATAATCTTAAAAATTTTAAAGTAAAAGATCCTGATATAAAAAAAATTAAGGAGATATTTAATGATCTTGAGTTTAAGAGAATGACTGAAAATTTTATGAAGATTTTTCCTCATAAAGAAAATTCCATTGAATTACCAGATTCTCCAAAAGAAATTCAATATGATTTATTTAATACTCCAGGATTATTGTCTTCTCAATTGAAAAGTAATTTTAATACTTCTGTAAACAATAAGCACTTTTATCAAAAAATCAATACTGATTTGGGGGGACACCTACTATTTGAAAAAATTTCAAAACAAAAAAAAATAGGCATGAGTCTTGTAAATTCTATTAATGAAACCATTTTTGGGATTTCATTTACTTGGGAAAAAAATAAAAGTTACTGCCTAGAATTAGATAAAAATTCGACTTTCATTAACTCATTAAAAACACTTTTTGAAAAGGAGGATATCACAATAATTGGATATGACATTAAAGAATCCTTTAAACTTCTCGATCAAATTGGGGTAACTATAAATTGCAAATGTTTTGATACAAAAATTGCTCATTATTTAATTAATCCAGATTTAGGGCATGATTTTGATATAATTTGTGAAACATATTTAAGCTATAAAACATCCTTTACAAAAGAGAGTAAATTAGACAATCCTTTAGAATTTTCTATGGAGAAAAGTGATTTAAATTTTCAATTAACTCATTTATTAATAAAAGATTTAGAAAAAGGGGGAATGGTTGATATATTTCAAAACTTAGAGATGCCATTATTAAAAGTCTTAGCCTCAATGGAATCAAATGGAATCAGAATAGACTCCAATTTTTTAAACATATTATCTTCAAAATATAATGCGGATCTTAAAAAAATTGAAAAAAATATTTTTAATCAATCAAAAGAAAATTTTAATCTTGCTTCTCCAAAACAATTAGGTGAAGTTTTATTTGAAAAACTTAAAATAATAGATAAACCGAAAAAAACTAAAACAGGACAATACTCTACTTCTGAAGAGGTTCTTTCTGTTCTTGCAAAAGATAATAAAATAGTTGCAGAAGTTTTAAACTGGAGATCATTACAAAAATTAATAAACACTTATGTTGACGCACTTCCGAAACAAATTAATAAGGATAGTTTAAGAATTCATACGGTTTTTAATCAAGCCGTAGCATCAACTGGCAGATTAAGTAGTAACAACCCTAATCTTCAAAACATTCCAATTAGAACAAAAAAAGGAAGAGAAATAAGAAAAGCATTTATATGTGAAAATAACGATTATGTAATGTTATCTGCAGATTATTCTCAAATTGAATTAAGAGTTATTGCCTCGTTAAGTAATGATCCAAATATGATCTCTGCTTTTAATAATAATGAAGATATTCATTCTTCTACTGCTGCGAAAGTCTTTAATGTTAGCTTAAAAAATGTTTCTCCAGAACAGAGAAGTAATGCCAAAACAGTAAATTTTGGAATAATTTATGGAGTTTCTGCTTTTGGACTAAGTAACCAAACTAATTTGAGTCGATCTGAATCTAAAAATTTGATAGAATCATATTTTACCGCTTATCCTAAATTAAAAAATTATATTTCAAGTCAAATAAATTTTGCAAGAGAAAATGGATATGTAGAAACAATTTTAGGAAGAAAAAGATATTTAATGGATATTAATTCAAGGAATCACATTGTTAGAGGGGGGGCTGAAAGAAATGCAATCAATGCACCGATTCAGGGTAGTGCTGCAGACATTATAAAACTTGCAATGGTTAAGATATATAATAAAATGAAAAATAATCAACTTAAATCTAAGATGTTGGTTCAGGTTCATGATGAATTAATTTTCGAAATTTATAAACCAGAATTACAAGAAATGAAAAAATTGATTAAAGGGGAAATGGAATCTGCTTATAGTTTAAATGTTCCTTTGGTTGTTGATATTGGTACTGGAAATAACTGGTATGAGGCTCATTGATTTTTTTATTAATTCTTCATTTGTAGATTTCATTTATTATTGTAGATTTGCAGGCCAATAAAAGAGGTAGAAAAATTATATTAAAAAAATATTTTGGATTCATTGACATATAAAACGATATCAGCTAACAAGAACACTGTTGACAAAAAATGGGTTCTAGTTGATGCTTCTGAACAAACTTTAGGGAGAATGTGCTCTAAGATTGCTAAAATTTTAAGAGGGAAATATAAACCTAGCTTTACACCTCATGTTGATTGTGGTGATAACGTTATAGTTATAAATGCTGAAAAAATAAATTTGTCTGGAAATAAGTGGGAAAATAAGGAATACATAAGGTATACTGGATATCCCGGTGGGCAAAAATCTTTAACTGCTAAGGAATTATTTGATAAAGATCCTTCAAGATTAATTGAAAAGTCTGTCAAAGGGATGTTGCCAAAGAATAAATTAGGAGCTCAACTTTTTAGAAACTTAAAAGTTTATGTTGGGAAAAATCATAAACAAGAAGGTCAAAATCCAGTTTTGATTAATTTAAATGAACTAAAATAATTTATGGAAGTAATTCACAAAATAGGAAGAAGAAAAACTTCAGTTGCTAGAGTATTTATGTCTAAAGGTGATCCAAATCATACAATAAATGGCAAAAGTTTAGAAGAATATTTTCCAACTGCAATATTACAATCCAAAATAAAAAAGCCTCTTGAATTAACTGATAATTTATCAACATTTAATATTAAAGTAAATGTTTATGGAGGGGGACTAAATGGCCAAGCAGAATCCATTAGGTTGGCTATTTCTAGGGCTCTATGTGAAGTTGATAATGAATATCGTCCTGTGTTAAAAAAAGAAGGATTATTAACGCGTGACCCAAGGATGGTTGAAAGAAAAAAGTTTGGTCAAAAGAAAGCAAGAAAGAAATTCCAATTCTCGAAAAGGTAGATATCCTTTTCTTTTTGACGGAGTTAAGTTCATATAAATATTGAAAACCAGTTGTCGTATTTCGCAATGCGAAAATTAGTTTAGCATCTAAATAAATAAGATTTTTAAATCCCCTGTTTATTGCTAATCATACGGAACGTAAACTAAAAAAAATGACAAAAATTGAAATTAAGCCTCTATTAGAGGCAGGTGTTCATTTCGGACATCTTACTAGAAAGTGGAATCCTAATATGGCTCCTTATATTTTTATGGAGAAAAATGGGATTCACATTATTAACCTTTACAAAACTGCATCCAAGCTTGAAGAATGTACTCAAGCTTTAAATAAAATTGCTTCTTCTGGAAGAAAAATTCTGTTTGTTGCCACTAAAAAACAAGCAAAAGAGATAGTAGCTAATGCAGCTAAGGAAGTAAAAATGCCATATATTACTGAAAGATGGCCTGGAGGAATGTTAACTAATTTTGTTACTATTAGAAAAGCAGTTAAAAAAATGTCTGCTATTGATAGAACTAAAGAAGACGGCACATTTGAATCGCTTTCTAAAAAAGAAAAACTTCAAATAGATAGGTTAAGAGCTAAACTAGAAAAAAATCTTGGCTCTATTACTGATATGACTCGTCTTCCAGGGGCGTTGTTTGTAGTAGATATTAGAAGAGAGCACATTGCAATAAAAGAAGCTCAAAAATTAAATATCCCAATTTTTGCTATGGTGGATACTAATTGCGATCCTAGGGAAGTAGATTATGCAATCCCATCAAATGACGATGCCTCAAAATCAATAAATTTAATTCTTAGTCATATTGAACAAGCTATTAAAGATGGCTTATCTGAAAGACAAAAAGAAAAAGAAATGAATCAAATAATTGAAGAAAAAGAGGAAAAAAAGGCAAAAGAAGAAAAGGAAAAGAAAGATGATGAAGGCTCAAGTTCTGATAATTCATCTAAAAATGAATCTAGTAAAGTAGAAGAAAAAACTGTTGAAAAAAAGAAAAGAGTTAGAAAAAAACCTACAACTAAAAAAGAAAAATAAAATATGGGAAAAATAACCGCCTCTGAAGTTAACAATCTAAGAAAAATGTCTGGAGCAGGCATTATGGATTGCAAAAATGCATTAGTTGAATCCAATGGTGATTTTGATATTGCGATTGAAATTTTAAGAAAAAAAGGTCAAAAAGTAGCAGCCAAAAGAGCAGACAGAGATTCTTCTGAAGGAGTAGTGATTGCTAAAGTGGATTCAAATTGCTTAAATGGAATTATAATTTCTTTAAATTGTGAAACAGATTTTGTTGCAAAAAATGAAAGTTTTGTTGCACTGGCAAATGAGCTAGCTGAGTTAGGTTTAAACTACAACTCTTTAGATGAGTTTTTAAAATCTCCTATTGATTCAATGACTGTCAGTGAAAAACTTATTGAACAAACAGGGGTTATCGGAGAAAAATTGATTATAGGAAGTTTTGAAAAATTATCTGCTGCATATGTAGGGGAATACATACATGCTGGGAATAAAATAGCTACCCTATCTGGATTTTCCTCTGCTATTGATGGAATTAAAGAAATCGCAAAAAACATTGCAATGCAAGCAGCTGCCATGAACCCCATCGCTTTAGACGAAAGCGGTATAGACCAGCAAACAATTGATAAAGAAATAGAAATTGCTAAAGATCAGCTAAGACAAGAAGGCAAGCCCGAAGCTATGCTTGATAATATAGCAAAAGGAAAGCTTAAAAGATTTTTTAAAGATAATACATTAGTAAATCAAGATTTTATAAAGGATAATAAGCTAAGTGTTTCTGCATACCTTAAATCAATTCATTCAGATTTAAAAATTACAGGATTTAGAAGAGTTGCTTTAGTTTAATCCGATACTAAACTGTTTTATTCATAATAACAATTATAAAATCATTGATTATATTTACTTTAATAATTAATGATGTCCTATAAAAGAATATTATTAAAACTAAGCGGAGAAGCATTACTGGGAGATCGTCAATATGGTATAGATCCTAATAGAATTTCTCAATATGCTAAAGAAATCCAATCAATAACTAATTTAGGTATAGAAGTAGCTATAGTAATTGGAGGAGGAAACATTTTTAGAGGTGTTTCTGCTGCAAGCAATGGAATGGACAGGGTTCAAGCAGATTACATGGGTATGTTAGCAACTGTAATTAATGGATTGGCATTACAAAGTGCACTTGAAGAAAATGATATTCAAACAAGACTGCAAACTGCTATTAAAATTGAGGCAGTTGCCGAAGCTTATATTAAAAGAAAAGCTGTTAGACATTTAGAAAAAGGAAGAGTAGTAATATTTGGAGGAGGAACAGGAAATCCATTTTTTACAACTGATTCTGCTGCCGTTTTAAGAGCCATTGAAATTAACTCAGATGTAATTATAAAAGGGACCCGAGTAGATGGAATTTATGATTCTGATCCAGAAAAAAATCTTGATGCAACTAAATTTGATTCTATATCCTTTCAAAATGTTCTTGACAAAAATCTTAAAATAATGGACTCTACTGCTTTTACTTTAAGCAAAGAAAACAATTTGCCAATAATTGTTTTTAATATGAATAAACCCGGGAACTTGTTGAAGCTTGTTAAAGGGGAGCAAATTGGAACAACAGTTAATTAAAGAAACGTGGAAGAAATTGAATTCATTATTGAAGCTTGTAAAGAATCGATGTCAAATTCTATTGATCATTTAGAAAAAGAGTTAAGAAATATAAGGGCTGGAAAAGCAAATCCTTCAATGCTATCAAGTATTAGATTAGATTACTATGGGTCAATGACTCCATTATCTCAAATTGCTAATATCAATACTCCTGATGCTCAAACTATCTCAATTCAGCCTTGGGAAAAAGACAAATTATTAGATATAGAAAAATCAATAATGATTGCAAATT
Organism: uncultured Flavobacteriaceae bacterium; assembly: GCA_964433845.1. Classification (GTDB taxonomy): domain Bacteria; phylum Bacteroidota; class Bacteroidia; order Flavobacteriales; family Flavobacteriaceae; genus MAG-121220-bin8. The sequence continues at coordinate 9,931 of CAYSTA010000008.1, read as the reverse complement.
TGGGGTTTAATCCTATGAATAATGGCGAATCTATTATAATTACAATCCCTCCATTAACTGAAGAAAGGAGAAAAGAATTGGTTAAAATAGCCAAGTCAGAAATTGAAAAAGCTAAAATAAGTATCCGAAATTCAAGAAAAGAAGCTAATAATGATATAAAAAAAATAGATATCTCCATTGATCAAAAGGCTATTTCTGAAGATGACATTCAAAATTTAACTGATGAATTTATTAAACAAGTAGATAAAATTTATTCTGTTAAAGAAAAAGAAATTCTTTCTGTTTAATTTTAGATAACAAAATGAATAATTTTACAGTTAACAGTTTACTCAAAACAAATCCCAAATCTCAAAAGGTTGTAATAGAGGGATGGGTAAAAACCTTTAGAGCAAATAGATTTATTTCCTTAAATGATGGATCCTCCTATGAGAATATTCAATGTGTTGTCGATTTTCAAAATACAAACTCTGAAATTCTTTCGAAAATAAATACTGGAACTTCTATTAAAATTGAAGGCTTATTAGTTGAAAGTCAAGGCAAGGGTCAAAAATCAGAAATTAAAGTAGAAAAAATTACTATTCTTGGTGAATGTGACATGAATTCTTATCCAATTCAACCAAAAAAACATTCATTAGAATTTTTAAGAGAAAATGCTCACCTAAGAGTAAGGACTAATACCTTTAGTTCTATAATGAGAGTCCGTTCTAACCTATCTTTTGCAATTCATAAATATTTTAAAGAAAAAGGGTTTTTCTATGTTAATACTCCTATTATTACTGGAAGTGATGCTGAAGGTGCTGGTGAAATGTTTAAAGTAACCACATTGGATTTAAATAAAAAAAATGAAGTTAATTTTAATGAAGATTTTTTTGGAAAAGAAACCAACTTAACAGTATCAGGCCAACTTGAAGCTGAAAGTTTAGCAATGGGGCTTGGTAAAGTATATACTTTTGGCCCAACTTTTAGAGCTGAAAACTCAAATACTTCAAGACATTTAGCAGAATTTTGGATGATTGAGCCAGAAATGGCATTCTATGATCTCGAAGATAATATGGATTTAGCAGAAGATTTTATAAAGTTCATTATTAAAGATCTTATAACTGAGTGTAAAGAAGATCTTGATTTTTTAAATCAAAGACTTCTAGATGAAGATAAGACTAGGCCAATGAATGAAAGAAATGAACTTAATTTATTGGAAAGATTAGATTTTGTTATAACAAATAATTTTAAAAGGATAACTTATTCTGAAGCATTTGAAATATTAAAAAATTCTAAACCAAACAAAAAGAAAAAATTTAAATTTCCAATTTTAGAATGGGGAGTTGATCTACAAAGTGAACATGAACGTTTCTTAGTTGAAAAACATTTTAAAAAACCTGTAATCATTTACAATTATCCTGCAAAAATAAAGGCTTTTTATATGAGAATGAATGAAGATAATAAAACGGTGAAAGCTATGGATATACTTTTCCCAGGTATAGGAGAAATAGTCGGTGGTTCTCAAAGGGAAGAAAGACTTGATGTTTTAAAATCACGTATAAAAGAATTAAAAATTGAAGAGAAAGAGTTATGGTGGTATCTAGATTTAAGAAAATATGGGACTGTAAAACATAGTGGATTTGGTCTTGGTTTGGAAAGGTTAATCCTATTTGCAACAGGAATGTCTAATATTAGAGACGTAATTCCATTTCCAAGAACACCTAAAAGTGCTGAGTTTTAAACTGTCTCATCCTTTCAAAGTCTTTTCGTATTTTTATTTGAATTAAATTTCAATGCTTAATCAACGTTTACAATTAAAATTATCTCAAAAATTATCTCCTCAACAAATTCAATTGATGAAATTAATTCAATTGCCTTTGCAAGAGCTTGAACAGCGTTTAGCAAGAGAAATAGAAGAAAATCCTGCCTTAGAAGCAGGTAAAGAAAATGAAGAAAATCCCTTTGATGAGTCTAACGATTATAATGAAAATGAAGAAAATGGAAGTGATGACGAAATTAATATTGAAGATTATCTAAGTGATGATGATGTGCCTGATTATAAGCTAAAAACCAATAATCATAGTGCAGATGATGAAGAAAAAAACATGCCTTTTATTTCTGGTGTTAGTTTTAATCAATTTTTAAAAAATCAACTCCAAACTTTTTCATTTGAAAAAAATGACTTTGAAATCGCAAATTTTTTAATTGGAAGTATCGATCAAACTGGATATTTGAGAAGAGATTTGCAAGATATTGTTGATGATTTAGCTTTTACTATCGGTATTTATACTGATATTGATTCAGTTAAAAAAATACTTAAAACGATTCATTTATTAGACCCTCCTGGAGTAGGGGCTCAAAACTTAAAAGAATGCTTATTGATACAATTAAAAAGCAAGAATTTATCAGGTAGTATTAAAACTGCGATTAAAATCGTTGAAGATAATTTTGATATGTTTAGTAAAAAACATTATAAAAAAATAATTCTAAAACTTGGTATTTCTGAGAATGAACTAAAAAATGCAATTAAAGAAATTGAAAAATTAAACCCTAAGCCAGGATCTGCTTTTACAGAATCTACAAAAATAAATTCAACAATAATTCCAGATTTTACTATTGAAATAATTGACAATAAATTAAATCTGACTTTAAATTCAAGAAATGCTCCAGATTTGTATGTTTCTAATGAATATAAAAATATGCTGTCAGGATACCAAGAATCTAAACAAGTGTCTAAATCACAGAAAGAAGCTGTAGTTTTTATTAAACAAAAATTGGATGCTGCTAAATGGTTTATAGATGCAATTAATCAAAGAAATCAAACTCTATTATTAACCATGAAAGCTATTATGGATTTTCAAAAAGATTACTTTTTGTCAGGAGATGAAAGTGATTTAAAACCTATGATCTTAAAAGATATTGCTGAAAAGATTGGAATGGATATTTCAACTGTTTCAAGGGTGGCTAATAGTAAATATGTAGACTGCCCATATGGAATAAAATTAATCAAATCATTTTTTTCAGAAGGTATCACAAATAATCAAGGAATAGAGGTTTCAACAATAGAAATTAAAAAAGAATTAAAAGAAATTATTGAAAAAGAAAACAAGGCTAAACCTTTAACTGATGATCAACTTACCAAAATAATAAATCAAAAAGGTTATCCTATTGCAAGAAGAACTGTTGCAAAATATAGAGAAATGATAGGGTTTCCTGTAGCAAGGCTTAGAAAAAAATTATAATGGAGGGCCTATCCATAGTTATAGTTAATTATAAAACGTGGGATAATTTAAGCTTATGCCTTGACAGTATTTTAAAACAATCTGAGATTAAAATTAAAGTAATTGTTGTAGATAATAACTCTATGGACAATCAGCTTTCGTATTTTAAACAAAAGTATGACTGGGTTCATTGGATTAAAAATTCTCAAAATTATGGATTTGCGAAAGCATGTAATATTGGTGCCTCTTTAATTACATCTAAATGGTCTTTATTTTTAAATCCTGATACAATTTTAGAACCTAATTCAATATCTTCCTTAATAAAATATTGTGATATTCATTCTGATCATAGAATAATTGGTATAAAACAATATGATCAAAAACAGAATCATACAAATTCATTTGGAGCTTTTTTAAACTTTTGGACATTATCAGGCATAATAAGATTTTTAATTAGAATTAAAAAAGGATCTTATAGATCCATGAATTTAAAAGAAATTGCTAATCCTGATTGGATCTCTGGATCATTTGTTCTGATAAGAAAAAAAGATTTTGATCTCTTAAATGGATGGGATGAAAATTACTGGATGTATTATGAAGATATGGATTTATGTAAAAGAGCTGAAAAATTTAACTTAAAAGTTTCTTTGCTAAATAATTGGAGTTGTACTCATTTTCATGGAGGTTCATCAAGGAAAAATAATGAAATGAAAATTATCACAAAATCTGAAGTAATTGTTTCTTCACACATCTTCCTTGAAAAACATTCCAAAAAATCACTAAAATACTTAAATCATTTACTATTGTTTACTCTTCAATTTATAGAGTTGCTAATTTCAGGGCTTTTTTCCAAATCTAAAAGAAAAATTCTCCTAAATAGTATTAATTTTTGGATTAAAGGAATTTTTAAAAATATATGGAAAAGTGAAAGAAATTCGACTTAATCATTATTAACTTCCGTATAATATAAATTCAATCTCATTCTTTTACTATAGTTTTCTGCACTTGGACTTGGTCCAATCAGAACAGTACCTAATGGATTGATAGCAGTTGAAGAGGGTATGAAAGTCATAAGATCAGATTTATCAACTTCAATATTCATTGAACTACTGATATCAGAACTTACTACTAATCCTAATTTAACATTTGTAGAGTCTTTCCTTATAACATTTTTTATGTGTTCACTTATCCTTATTTTATACATTAAGCCTTTATCATCTTCGTCCAATTCAATTAATCCTCCATGAACTACTTTGTTCATATATTCTTTTGGTCCGCTACTGTTATCAATAAAATAGTCAATCAATGGTGCTTTATTTTTTATATCATATAAATATAGTCTTGAAGGCTCAATAATCCCTCCATTTGATGACAACATCTCCTTGTCTATATACATTGATAAATTAGCTTCATTAACTAACCATTGTTTTGCCCTTATTTCTTCCAAAATATCTATTCCGTCATCATTCTTGAATAATTCTATTTCTGCCATCACTCCTTCCCCCCCCTTAAGATATACAGATTTAGGGTTATTAATTGTATCGTAAACTTCAGTAAATATAGAAGCTGGATATGGATCATTTTTGAATGAATTTATTTTATATCCCGCCATGTTTAACTTATACGTCTCTTCAGATTCTTCAACTACATCATCTGAGGTGTCATCAGGAGTATCCTTTTTATCATATTTTTGATACCCATATACTAGTCTTACTTCAGCTTCATCAAAATTTAAAATCATAAGCAATGGATCTGAAAAATCATATGCTTTAATCACTAAACCTTTTATAAATAATTTAAAATTTTCATTATTAGCTAAATCTTGTGATCCTTCATTATCAATAATTTTTTTTTGAAAGAAATCTTTATCTAAAGAAACTCTTATTCTTGGAGTTAATCTCTCCTTTATGGCTTCTGACTCGTCCTCATCAGGAGTCTCTGGATCATCTTCCTTCCAAAATACTAATTCTTTGGAATTAATTTCTATCTCATCATCAAACAAAACAGTTCCTGAAAAATTTGAAGCAATATCATTATTTGAATAATACTTTTGATATCTTTCAAAATTAGATTCTGGATCATAGGCCCTCAAGTAATAATCAAGTTCATTTACCTTAAGTTTGAATTTTGCTGTAGAATTTCCCAATAAAGAATCCAGTTCATAAACTGTTGCATTACCATCAGGATTTTTTGATTCTGTATCTTCACCATCCAAAATACCATCTCCATCCGTATCTGGATTTAATGGATTCTGTCCTGTTTGTTTTTCAGCTATATCTGATAAACCATCCCCATCGCTGTCACTTTCGGGATCAGTACTATCCACATCATATAGGTTTATTACTCCATCATTATCATCATCATCAACGTTTGTAAAGAAAGGTATATCTAAAAAAACATCCTTCAATGTTTCTTCTTCAGGAATACATGCAATATTGTCTTCAATCCCATTTATTTCATCATTTTGTTTGAAAATTCCAAAGACAGGAGATACGTCATCCAGAGTTAATTGTGACATATATGTCACTTCGCTATTGCCAAAAACATTGTCTTTGTAGGTGCCTAATTGAAACGTTTGTATCTGGTTCACAACATATGGAGGAATTTTTTTCATCTTAACAAATACCGGGACCTCCTCAACGTTAGTATTAAAAGCCTTATTGGTTATTAAATTGATCCCAATAGTATTATAATCTTTATTACAAGCAGTAATAAAGATTATGATCAATAAAAGGCATTTAATATTTTTCATTAAAATTTAATTAAGAATTTTTGTCTTATAAAAATTTATATATTTTTCTTTAAAACCTTCATCAAAACCACATTTTAAAATTGGTGTCTTATTAGAATTTGCAAGCTCTAAAAGAGTTTCATCTGCCTTTTCTCCAGAAAAAATAACTCCATCAGAATTTAAAACAGCATTTTTAAGTAAATTTAGATACGTAGCATCATTTAAAACATCTAATGTTTCACTTTCAATCTGATCAAATTTAATTTTTTTAAGAATTTTTGAATCTAATTTCCCTTTAATTTGATCCGTATATATAGATACCACCACTTTAGAATTAATAAACAGTGGTTCATCTTTGTAATATTCTTTTAAATACAATGGCAATAAAGATGCTATCCAGCCATGGACATGAATTATATCAGGAGACCAATTTAATTTCTTTATGGTTTCTACAACACCTTTGGCAAAAAAAATTGCCCTTTCATCATTGTCCTTATATAATTTTTTATTTTTTTCATTAAAATGTAATCCTCTATCCTTGAAATATTCGTCATTATCAATAAAATAAACTTGCATTCTTTCCTTTGGAATAGATGCAACTTTGATAATTAAAGGCATATCAATGTCATCAATAATTAAATTCATCCCTGAAAGCCTTATAACCTCATGTAATTGATGCCTTCTTTCGTTAATTATACCATATTTAGGTATAAAAATTCTTGTTTGCCCTCCATTTTGATTAACCATTTTAGGCAAATTATATGATAAAGATGAAATATCGTTGTTTGGAAGATATGGAATAACTTCAGAAGATACATAAAGTACTTTTTTTCCATTCATATAATCCTTTCTTTTATTCTATATAATTAGAAATGCAAAATTACAAAAATTATGTTAGATTTATTCTAAAATAATCTCTATATACAGTGTTAAAGTTATATTAAATGCTAATAGCCTATAGAAAAGATAAAGTTACAAAACTAATTAAACAAAGTATTTCATCAGGCAAATCAATTGGAGTAGTTCCTACAATGGGCTCATTGCATAAAGGTCATCTATCACTTATAGAAGAAGCAAATGAGAATAATGATACGGTCTGGGTAAGCATTTTTATAAACCCTACTCAATTTAATAACCAAAAGGATTTCAAGAAATATCCAAAAAATTTAGAAAAAGATATTTCTTTAATTAAATCTATTTCAGATGAAATAAATGTTTTTGTCCCAGATGAAAAAGAAATGTATGATGGAATGCCAAAATTAAAAATTTATGATTTTAAGAACCTTGATGTTGAGCTAGAAGGAAAATATAGAAAAAATCATTTTAATGGAGTTGCCACAATTGTTTCAAAACTTTTGAATCTTTTTAAACCCAATAATGTTTATTTTGGTGAAAAAGACTATCAGCAAACTCTAATTATAAGAGAACTTGTAAGAATAGAAAAAATAAATGTTAATATAATTATTTGTCCTACGGTAAGAGAAAAAGACGGACTGGCATTAAGTTCAAGAAATAATTTGTTATCTGATTCCGAAAGAGAAAAGTCTTCTATAATATTTGTAAGCTTAAATTATTTAAAGAAAAATTTTAACAGTCTAAAATTAGAATCAATTAAAAAATCTATTATTAAGTCCATTCAAAAAAATAAAAATTTTAAAGTGGAATATCTTGAAATTGCTGATTCTACAACTTTACAAATTCATAGAAAAATGAATCCAAAAAAATCTTATAGAGCATTTATTTGTGTGAATATTAACGATGTAAGATTGATCGATAATCTTTTATTGAATTAGTATATATTTGCGCAATGCAAATTGATATTTTAAAATCAAAGATCCACAGAGTAAAGGTTACTGGCTGTAATCTTAATTATATTGGGAGCATTACTATTGATGAAGCGCTTATTAGTGCGGCTAATATGGTCGTAGGCGAAAAAGTTCAAGTTGTTAATATAAATAATGGCGAAAGACTAGAAACATATATAATTAAAGGGAGAAAAAATAGTGGAGAAGTTAGCCTAAATGGCCCTGCAGCCAGAAAAGTTCATAAAGGTGATGATATAATTATTATTAGTTATGCCAAAATGTGTATAGACGAAGCAAAAAAATATACTCCAACTATCATTTTTCCTGATGCAGATAATTATCTTAAATAAAAAATGAATAAAGATTTATTGGTTAAAATAAAAACCTTTTTGCCGCTTTCTTTTGGTGTTTTTCTTGTTTACTATTCTTTTCGAAATACTTCTGCTGAAGACAAAACAACTATTTTAAACTCTATTACAAATGCAAATTATACATTTGTTTTTTTGTCAATTTGTATTGGAATTTTAAGTCATCTATCAAGAGCAATACGTTGGAAATATTTAATCCTTCCTTTAGGCTATAAACTAAATATATTAAATTCTATTATGTCAATTTTTGCAGGCTTCTTGTCAAATTTTGGCATACCAAGATCTGGTGAAATTTTGAGAGCAAGCTTAATATATTATTATGAAAAAATCCCATTTGAAAAAAGTTTTGGGACAATAGTTTCGGAAAGAATTATTGATTTTCTTATTTTATTAAGTTGCATTTTTCTTGGGATTAATATTTCATCCCAGATTAAACTACCTGATTCTTTTTTAAGCTCTAATTTTATTCTTTATCTAATTTTATTTGTTGCAATTACCTGCTTAATTTTTATATTAATTTCAACCAAAAATTTAAGAATTAAGGTTTTTATTTTTTTTGATGGCTTAAAACAGGGACTTCTATCTATTGTACAAATGAAAAATAAGAAATCATTTTTTTTTCATACTATTTTTATTTGGTCATCATATTTTTTCATGTTGTACATAGTTAAATTCAGTATGCCTGAGACCTTTTCTCTTGGATTTGAACCAATTTTTATTGCATTTATTGGTGGTGCTATTGCTATGATAATTACTAACGGAGGAATTGGGACATATCCATTAGCAATTGCTTCCATCATAAGTCAGTTCGAAGTTTCTTATGAAACCGCTTTAGCATTTGGATGGATCGTGTGGACCTCTCAAACTATAATGATAGTAGTCTTAGGTTCTTTATCTTTTGTTTTTTTGCCTATATTAAACAAAAAATAAACCTTAAGGGATGACTAAATTAAAGACTGCCTTTTTTTGTCAAAATTGCGGGAATCATTATCCAAAATGGATGGGGCAATGCAGTGCATGCAAAGAATGGAATACTTTAATAGAGGAAGTAATTCAAAATCCTAAAAAAACACCTATTGGGCTTTCAAAAACACAAGCTTCATCTAGACCAACTAAAATTCAAGATATTGACAACTCTGATAATCCTAGATTAAATTCAAAAGATGAAGAACTTAATAGAGTATTAGGTGGGGGCATTGTTCCAGGGTCTTTAATTTTAATTGGAGGGGAGCCAGGTATTGGAAAATCTACTTTACTCCTTCAAATTTCTTTGTTTTTAAATATAAAAGTCCTTTATGTTTCTGGAGAAGAAAGTAAGCAACAAATAAAGCGTAGGGCAAACAGAATAAATTCTAATTCTAAATCATGCTATATATTAAATGAAACCAATGTTGAAACCATTATCCAACAAATTAATTCAATTGAGCCAGAACTTATCATTATTGATTCTATACAAACTTTACAAACTGATACAATTGAAAGTAGTCCCGGAAGCGTATCTCAAATAAAGGAATCTGCATCTCATTTTTTAAAATATTCGAAAAAAACAAATCTTCCTGTTGTAATGGTTGGGCATATTACTAAAGATGGCGGAATTGCAGGTCCTAAAATTTTAGAACATATGGTTGATGTAGTCCTCAATTTTGAAGGTGACAGAAATCATATATACAGAATTTTAAGATCTAAAAAGAATAGATACGGCTCTACAGCTGAAATAGGAATATACGAAATGCTTAATGATGGATTACGTCAAGTCAGGAACCCTAGTGAATTACTTATTTCAAATAATTAATCTCGTTTAAGCGGTAATGCATTAGCTGCAACAAT